>NZ_JACNDE010000007.1:0-214156 GCF_017351415.1 Pseudomonas sp. FW305-25
ATCCAGGGCTGCCATGCAGCCCGCACCCGCGGAAGTGACGGCCTGGCGGTACACATGGTCGGCCACATCGCCCGCGGCGAACACGCCCGGGATGCCGGTGGCCGTGGCGTCGCCTTCGCTGCCACCCTTGACCAGCAGATAGCCATCGCGCATTTCCAGCTGGCCCTTGAACAGATCTGTATTGGGCTTGTGACCGATGGCGATGAATACGCCGGCCAGTGCGAGTTCCTGGGTCTCTCCGGTCTGGCTTTCACGCAGTCGGGCGCCGGTGACGCCGCTGGCATCGCCCAGCACCTCATCGAGATTCTGGTTCCAGTGCAGGCGGATATTGCCCTTGGCGGCTTTGTCGAACAGCTTGTCCTGGAGGATTTTCTCCGCGCGCAGCTTGTCGCGCCGGTGCACCAGGTGAACCTCTTTGGCGATGTTGGAGAGGTACAGGGCTTCCTCCACGGCGGTGTTGCCGCCGCCGATCACGGCAACTACTTGATTGCGATAGAAAAAGCCGTCACAGGTAGCGCAGGCGGATACACCCTTGCCGGCGAAGGTTTCTTCGGAGGGCAGGCCCAGGTACTGGGCCGATGCACCCGTGGCGATGATCAGTGCGTCGCAGCTGTAGGTGCCGCTGTCGCCCTTGAGGATAAAGGGTCGCTGCTGCAACTCCGCAGTATGGATGTGGTCGTAGACGATCTCGGTGTCGAAGCGTTCAGCGTGTTTTTGCATGCGCTCCATCAGCACCGGGCCGGTCAGGCCTTCGACATCGCCTGGCCAATTGTCGACCTCGACGGTGGTGGTCAGTTGACCGCCTGCTTGCAGGCCGGTGATGACGGTCGGTTTGAGGTTGGCGCGGGCGGCATAAACGGCAGCGCTGTAACCGGCAGGGCCGGAGCCCAGAATGATCAGGCGTGAATGCTTCGCTTCGGTCATAAAAACACCTCATAAGCCTTTGTCACAAAAGAGAATGCATGCTCAAATTGAATACTGCGTAAAGTGTTCCTGATTATGCTACACCCAGTATTGAGCAGCGTGGCACGGCGCTTACAAACCCGTACAATGCGGGTTTGTATCCCTATGTGGAATACATCGGCATTGCACGCGGCAGCTCTTACAGTTTCGCAATGCGTGGGCAGAATGTTAAAAGTAGCCCCAGTTACGCTCGTCAACTTTTTTACCTGCCTGGATTGGGCAGTATTTTTTAGTCGATCAACAGTTGGACGCGCCCATGGCGCAGGAAAAGACGCGTTTTGAAGAAATCCACCGCAGCACCTAAAACAGTAGTCCCACTCTGGCGCCAGCAATTGCACTACCGGCTCAAGGAAGGTGCGTTGATCGCCATTGGGGCCTTGTGCCTGTTCCTGATGATGGCATTGCTGACATATGGCAAGGACGATCCGGGCTGGAGTCATAACAGCAAGATCGAAGATGTACAGAACTTCGGTGGTCCTGCGGGCTCTTACAGCGCCGATATCCTGTTTATGGTGTTGGGTTACTTCGCCTATATCTTCCCGTTGTTATTGGCGATCAAGACTTATCAGATCTTCCGTCAGCGCCATGAGCCGTGGCAGTGGAGCGGCTGGCTGTTTTCCTGGCGCCTGATCGGCCTGGTATTCCTGGTGCTGTCCGGTGCCGCGTTGGCGCATATCCATTTCCATGCGGCGACCGGCCTGCCGGCTGGCGCGGGCGGGGCGCTGGGTGAAAGCCTGGGCGACCTGGCCAAGAACGCGCTGAATATCCAGGGCAGTACCCTGATGTTTATCGCGCTGTTCCTGTTCGGCCTGACCGTTTTTACCGATCTTTCCTGGTTCAAGGTCATGGATGTGACCGGCAAGATCACCCTCGACCTGTTCGAACTGTTCCAGGGCGCCGCCAACCGCTGGTGGGCAGCCCGGACCGAGCGTAAGCAACTGGTCGCCCAGTTGCGGGAAGTGGATGCCCGGGTCGATGAGGTGGTTGCTCCGACCGTGACCGACAAGCGTGAGCAGGCCAAGGTCAAGGAGCGCCTGATCGAGCGCGAGCAGGCCCTGAGCAAGCACATGTCCGACCGTGAGAAACAGGTCCCGCCGGTGATTGCCCCGGCCCCGGTCAAAGCGCCCGAGCCAAGCAAACGTGTGCAGAAAGAGAAACAGGTCCCGCTGTTCATCGACAGCGCGGTCGAAGGCACCTTGCCGCCTATCTCTATTCTCGATCCGGCGGAAAAGAAACAACTCAACTACTCCCCCGAGTCGCTGGCCGCTGTCGGCCATCTGCTGGAAATCAAGCTCAAGGAGTTCGGGGTCGAGGTGTCGGTGGACTCCATCCATCCGGGCCCGGTGATTACCCGTTACGAAATCCAGCCGGCCGCCGGTGTGAAAGTCAGCCGTATCGCCAACCTGGCCAAGGACCTGGCGCGTTCGCTGGCGGTGACCAGCGTGCGGGTAGTGGAAGTGATTCCCGGCAAGACCACCGTGGGTATCGAGATTCCCAACGAAGACCGGCAGATCGTGCGCTTCTCCGAAGTGCTGTCGACCCCGGAATACGACAACTTCAAATCCCCGGTCACCCTGGCCCTGGGCCACGATATCGGCGGCAAGCCGATCATCACCGACCTGGCCAAGATGCCTCACCTGCTGGTGGCCGGTACCACCGGTTCCGGTAAGTCGGTGGGTGTGAACGCGATGATTCTGTCGATCCTGTTCAAGTCCGGCCCGGAAGACGCCAAGCTGATCATGATCGACCCGAAAATGCTCGAGCTGTCGATCTACGAAGGCATCCCGCACCTGTTGTGCCCGGTGGTGACTGACATGAAGGACGCCGCCAACGCCCTGCGCTGGAGCGTGGCCGAGATGGAGCGGCGCTACAAGCTGATGGCGAAGATGGGCGTGCGAAACCTGTCGGGCTTCAACGCCAAGGTCAAGGAGGCGATCGAGGCCGGTACACCGCTGACCGACCCACTGTACAACCGCGAAAGCATTCACGACGAAGCGCCGCTGCTGACCAAGCTGCCGACCATCGTCGTGGTGGTCGACGAATTCGCCGACATGATGATGATCGTCGGCAAGAAGGTCGAAGAACTGATTGCGCGGATCGCCCAGAAGGCCCGTGCCGCGGGGATCCACCTGATCCTGGCGACCCAGCGTCCGTCGGTGGACGTGATCACCGGCCTGATCAAGGCCAACATCCCGACCCGCATGGCGTTCCAGGTATCGAGCAAGATCGACTCGCGGACCATCATCGACCAGGGCGGCGCCGAACAGCTGCTGGGTCACGGTGACATGCTCTATATGCCGCCGGGCACCAGCCTGCCGATCCGCGTCCATGGCGCCTTCGTCTCCGACGATGAGGTGCACCGTGTGGTGGAGGCCTGGAAACTGCGTGGTGCACCGGAGTACAACGACGACATCCTCAACGGTGTCGAAGAAGCCGGTAGCGGCTTCGACGGCGGCAGCGGTGGTGGTGACGGTGACGACGCCGAGACCGACGCGCTGTACGACGAGGCGGTGCAGTTCGTCCTCGAGAGCCGCCGGGCATCGATCTCCGCGGTTCAGCGCAAGCTCAAGATCGGCTACAACCGCGCGGCCCGCATGATCGAAGCCATGGAAATGGCCGGTGTGGTGACCGCCATGAACACCAACGGCTCGCGCGAAGTGATAGCGCCGGGTCCGATGCGCGACTAATGACCCGACACAGGCGGCGCGCCCCAGCGCCGCCGGTTTTTTCCACGAATCTAATGAGGACTCCCATGCGTCTTATCCGCATGTTGCTGGTACCGGTACTGGCTTTAACGACGCTGTCGGCCCATGCCGATCAGAAAGACGTGGCGCGCCTGACCCAGTTGCTCGAAAAGTCCCAGACCCTGACTGCGCGTTTCTCGCAGCTGACCCTCGACGGCAGCGGCACCCAGCTGCAGGAAACCGCTGGCGACATGGCGCTGAAGCGCCCGGGTCTGTTCTACTGGCACACCGATGCGCCGCAGGAGCAACTGATGGTCTCCGACGGCAAGAAGGTTTCCCTGTGGGACCCGGACCTGGAACAGGTCACCATCAAGACCCTGGACCAGCGCCTGACCCAGACCCCAGCCTTGTTGTTGTCGGGCGATGTGTCGAAAATCAGCGAAAGCTTCGACATCAGCGCCAAGGAAGCCGGCGGCGTGGTGGACTTCATCCTCAAGCCGAAAACCAAGGACACCCTGTTCGACAGCCTGCGCCTGTCGTTCCGCAATGGCCTGGTGAATGACATGCAACTGATCGACAGTGTTGGCCAGCGCACCAATATCCTGTTCACCGGGGTCAAGGCCAACGAGCCGATCGCCGCTTCCAAGTTCAAGTTCGACATCCCCAAGGGTGCCGACGTGATCCAAGAATAAGTCGCCGCCAAGAGGTTTCAATCGTCCGCCATGGATCTGTTTCGCAGTGACCCGATCGCCCAACCCCTGGCCGCGCGCCTGCGCCCGGCCAACCTGGACGAGTACGTCGGTCAGGAACATGTGCTCGCCCGCGGCAAGCCTTTGCGCGAAGCGCTGGAACAGGGGGCTTTGCACTCGATGATCTTCTGGGGGCCGCCGGGCGTGGGCAAGACCACCCTGGCGCGGCTCCTGGCGAAAGTCTCGGATGCGCACTTCGAAACGGTCTCGGCGGTGCTGGCCGGGGTCAAGGAGATCCGCCAGGCGGTGGAAATCGCCAAGCAGCAGGCGGCCCAGTACGGGCGCCGGACCATCCTGTTCGTCGACGAAGTGCACCGTTTCAACAAGTCGCAGCAGGATGCCTTCCTGCCCTATGTCGAAGACGGCACCCTGATTTTCATCGGTGCGACCACCGAGAACCCGTCCTTCGAGCTGAACAACGCACTGTTGTCCCGGGCCCGGGTGTATGTGCTCAAGAGCCTCGACGAGGCGGCGCTGCACAAGCTGGTGCAGCGGGCCTTGACTGAAGAACGCGGGCTGGGCAAGCGCCAGCTGAGCCTCAGCGACGAAGGCTTTCAGATGCTCCTGGCGGCGGCGGACGGCGATGGCCGGCGCCTGCTCAACCTGCTGGAGAATGCTTCCGATCTCGCCGAAGACGGCACGCAAATCGGCGTCGAGCTGCTGCAAAGCCTGCTGGGCGATACCCGCCGGCGTTTCGACAAGGGCGGCGAAGCCTTCTATGACCAGATATCGGCGCTGCACAAATCGGTCCGCGGTTCCAACCCGGACGGTGCCTTGTACTGGTTCGCGCGGATGCTCGACGGTGGTTGCGACCCGCTGTACCTGGCGCGGCGCGTGGTGCGCATGGCCAGCGAAGACATCGGCAACGCCGATCCACGGGCATTGAGCCTGTGCCTGGCGGCCTGGGACGTGCAGGAGCGCCTGGGCAGCCCCGAAGGCGAGCTGGCGGTGGCCCAGGCCATCACCTATCTGGCCTGCGCGCCGAAAAGCAACGCCGTGTACATGGGCTTCAAGGCCGCCATGCGCAGCGCTGCCGAACATGGGTCGCTGGAAGTGCCGCTGCACCTGCGCAATGCGCCGACCAAACTGATGAAGCAACTGGGCTACGGCGACGAATATCGTTATGCCCATGATGAGCCGGATGCCTACGCGGCCGGCGAAGACTACTTTCCCGAGGCGCTGGAGCCGCAACCCTTCTATCAACCCGTGCCCCGTGGCCTGGAACTGAAGATCGGCGAGAAGCTCAAGCACCTGGCGGAGCTTGACCGGGCCAGCCCCAAGCAGCGGAGAAAACCGTGATCCCGTTGATCCTTGCCGTCTCGGTGGGTGGTATTGCCGGAACCCTGTTGCGCTTTGCCACCGGTAACTGGATCAGCGCCAATTGGCCGCGGCACTTCTATACCGCGACGCTGGCCGTTAATATCGTGGGCTGCCTGCTGATCGGCGTGCTGTACGGCCTGTTTCTGATACGCCCGGTGGTGCCCATCGAGGTGCGCGCCGGGTTGATGGTGGGCTTCCTTGGCGGCCTGACGACTTTTTCATCCTTTTCACTGGATACGGTACGTCTGCTGGAAAGCGGACAGATACCGCTGGCCCTGGGCTATGCGGCCATCAGCGTATTCGGCGGGCTGCTCGCGACCTGGGCCGGCCTGTCCCTGACCAAACTTTGATAAACGAGAGACCGACATGCTCGATTCCAAACTGTTACGTAGCAACCTTCAGGACGTAGCGGACCGCCTGGCATCCCGTGGCTTTGCCCTGGATGTAGCACGCATCGAAGCGCTGGAAGAACAGCGCAAGACCGTCCAGACCCGCACCGAACAACTGCAGGCCGAACGTAACGCGCGCTCCAAGTCCATCGGTCAGGCCAAGCAGCGCGGCGAAGACATCGCGCCGCTGATGGCCGACGTCGAGCGCATGGCGGGCGAGTTGGCGGTCGGTAAGGTTGAGCTGGACGCCATTCAAACCGAGCTGGATGCGATCCTGCAGGGCATCCCGAACCTGCCCCACGAATCGGTGCCGGTTGGCGACGACGAAGAGGGCAACGTCGAAGTGCGCCGCTGGGGCACGCCGACGGCGTTCGACTTCCCGATCCTGGACCACGTCGCCCTGGGTGAAAAAAACGGCTGGCTGGACTTCGAGACCGCGGCCAAGCTGTCGGGCGCGCGTTTTGCCCTGCTGCGCGGGCCGATCGCCCGTCTGCACCGCGCCCTGGCGCAGTTCATGATCAACCTGCACACCAGCGAACACGGTTACGAAGAGGCCTACACCCCTTACCTGGTGCAGGCACCAGCATTGGTGGGGACCGGCCAACTGCCGAAGTTCGAAGAAGACCTGTTCAAGATCAGCCGTGAAAACGAAGCCGATCTGTACCTGATCCCGACCGCCGAAGTGTCGCTGACCAATATCGTGGCCGGCGAGATCCTCGATTCGAAGCAGCTGCCGATCAAGTTCGTCGCCCACACCCCGTGCTTCCGCAGTGAAGCCGGTTCGTCGGGCCGCGACACCCGCGGCATGATTCGCCAGCACCAGTTCGACAAGGTCGAGATGGTCCAGATCGTCGAGCCATCGACCTCCATGGAAGCCCTGGAAGGCCTGACCGCCAACGCCGAGAAAGTCCTGCAACTGCTGGAGCTGCCTTACCGCACCCTGGCGCTGTGCACCGGCGACATGGGCTTCAGCGCGGTCAAGACTTACGATCTGGAAGTGTGGATCCCGAGCCAGGACAAGTACCGCGAGATTTCGTCGTGCTCCAACTGCGGCGACTTCCAGGCCCGTCGCATGCAGGCGCGCTTCCGCAATCCGGAAACCGGCAAGCCGGAACTGGTGCATACCCTGAACGGTTCCGGCCTGGCGGTCGGTCGTACCCTGGTGGCGGTGCTGGAGAACTACCAGCAGGCCGACGGTTCGATCCGTGTGCCTGAGGTGCTCAAGCCTTACATGGGCGGCCTCGAGGTCATCGGCTAAATGGAATTTCTGCCGCTGTTTCATAACCTGCGCGGCAGTCGTGTGTTGGTGGTCGGCGGCGGGGAGATTGCCTTGCGCAAATCCCGCCTGCTGGCCGACGCCGGTGCGCTGCTGCGGGTAGTTGCACCTGAAGTGGAACCCCAGTTGCGCGAGCTGGTTACGGCCAGCGGCGGCGAATGCCTGTCGCGCGGTTATGCCGAGGCGGACCTGGACGGCTGTGTGCTGATCATCGCTGCTACCGACGACGAACCGCTCAATGCCCAGGTTTCCGCCGATGCTCATCGGCGCTGCGTGCCGGTCAATGTGGTGGACGCGCCGGCCCTGTGCAGCGTGATCTTTCCGGCGATCGTCGACCGTTCGCCGTTGGTGATCGCCGTCTCCAGCGGCGGCGATGCACCGGTGCTGGCGCGCCTGATCCGGGCCAAGCTGGAAACCTGGATTCCCTCGACCTACGGTCAACTGGCCGGCCTGGCCGCGCGTTTTCGCAATCAGGTCAAAGGCCTGTTTCCGGACGTGCAGCAGCGTCGTGCCTTTTGGGAAGACGTGTTCCAGGGACCGATCGCCGACCGGCAGCTGGCCGGGCAGGGCGAGGAGGCCGAGCGCTTGCTGCAGGCCAAGATCGCCGGCGAAGCGCCCCATGCGCCGGGCGAGGTGTATCTGGTGGGAGCCGGGCCGGGCGATCCGGACCTGCTGACCTTCCGCGCCTTGCGCCTGATGCAGCAAGCCGATGTGGTGCTCTACGACCGCCTCGTAGCTCCGGCGATTCTCGAGCTGTGCCGGCGCGATGCCGAGCGGGTGTATGTCGGCAAGCGCCGCGCCGATCACGCCTTGCCCCAGGAACAGATCAACCAGCAATTGGTGGACCTGGCCAAACAGGGCAAGCGCGTGCTGCGTCTGAAGGGTGGCGATCCGTTCATCTTCGGCCGTGGTGGCGAAGAGATCGAAGAGCTGGCGGCCCATGGCATTCCGTTCCAGGTGGTGCCGGGGATTACCGCGGCCAGTGGCTGCGCGGCCTATGCCGGCATTCCTTTGACCCACCGTGACTATGCGCAGTCCGTGCGTTTCGTCACCGGACACCTGAAGGATGGCACCACTGATCTGCCCTGGGCCGACCTGGTCGCGCCTGCGCAGACCCTGGTGTTCTACATGGGCCTGGTGGGCTTGCCGGTGATCTGCGAGCAACTGATCCGGCATGGCCGTTCGGCGGATACGCCGGCCGCCTTGATCCAGCAGGGCACGACCGCCAACCAGCGAGTGTTCACCGGCACCCTGGCGGATCTGCCGAAGCTGGTGGCGGAGCATGAAGTGCATGCGCCGACCCTGGTGATCGTCGGCGAAGTGGTGCAGCTTCGCGAGAAGCTCGCCTGGTTCGAAGGCGCGCAGTCGCAGGTCTGAAAAAGCATCGCGGGCAAGCTCGCTCCTACAGGGATCCGCGATCCCTGTAGGAGCGAGCTTGCTCGCGATAGCGATCTCAACCTTTGCGCCAAACTCCACGCCCGCTCAAACGCTCGCGATCATGCGCCGCATCGAAGTCCTGCGCCGGCCCTTTCGGCACGATGCCGGTCGGGTTGATGGTGCGATGGCTGGCGTAGTAGTGCCCCTTGATATGGGTGAAGTCCACGGTTTCGCCGATCCCCGGCCATTGGTACAGCTCGCGCAGCCAGTTCGACAGGTTCGGATAGTCGGCGATCCGCCGCAGGTTGCACTTGAAGTGACCGTAATACACCGCGTCGAAGCGGATCAGCGTGGTAAACAGGCGGATGTCCGCTTCCGTCAGGTATTCGCCGGCCAGGTAGCGTTGGCCGCCCAGGCGCCGTTCCAGCCAGTCGAGTTCGGCGAACAGATCGTCGAAGGCCGCTTCGTAGGCTTGCTGCGAAGTGGCGAAGCCGGCGCGATACACGCCATTGTTCACCGCCGGATAGATGCGCGCGTTCAGTTCGTCGATTTCGCGGCGTAGCGGCTCCGGATAGAAGTCCAGGCTGTTACCGCTCAGGTCATCGAAGGCGCTGTTGAACATGCGGATGATTTCCGCCGATTCGTTGCTGACGATGCGTTTCTGTTGTTTGTCCCAGAGCACGGGCACGGTGACGCGGCCGGTGTAGTCGCGGGTATCGGCGGTGTAGCGTTGGTGGAGGAAATCCAGATGATCCAGCTGGTCGCCGCTGGAGCCCAGGGCCCGGTCGAAAGTCCAGCCCTGTTCCAGCATCAGCCAGCTGACCACCGACACGTTGACCAGGCTTTCCAAACCCTTGAGCTTGCGCAGAATCAGCGTGCGGTGCGCCCAGGGGCAGGCCAGGGATACGTACAGATGATAACGGCCGGCTTCCGCGCGAAAACCGCCTTCGCCGCTAGGGCCTGGTTTGCCGTCAGCGGTCACCCAGTTGCGGCGTTGTGCCTGTTCGCGCTGGAAGGCGCCGTCTTTGCTGCTTTCGTACCACTGGTCGTGCCAGCGTCCTTCAATCAGCAGGCCCATAAAAAACTCCTCGGTCAGTGTGCATTGGAGTGCAGTCTAATCCGAGGAGTTCGAACGAATTACGCAAAAGTCCGGCAATTATGATCGGTTAAATCGATCTGTCGCGAGCATCCCAGTAGTGCTGAGCTTGCTCGAAAGCCTGTTCCCGGAGTATGCCGAGCCCGCGCAGGGCCAGGGCCATGGTGGCGATCAGCGCCAGCTGCGGGTAGCTGTCCTGCACATCGCCGCGCCAGACGGCTTTCAGATGCTCGGGGTCGAGGGCCGCCGGTTTGACATGGCGCTGCTCGGACAGCGCCGGCCATTCCTCATCCCAACTGATACCTCCAGTGGTGCCGTACAAGTGGCTGGCGCTGTCCGGGTTGATCTCGATTTCGCCGCCGTCGCCCTTGATCACAATGACGTTGTCCCCCAGCAGGCCGCTGGCATCGCGATGCACGCCCTGATAGCCGGGGTGGAAGATGCTTTGCAGGCCGCAGCGCGCGCCCAACGGGTTGAGGATGCGCGCCAGGGAGTGGATCGGCGAGCGCAGGCCCAGGGTATTGCGCAGGTCGATCATGCGTTGCAGCTGTGGCGCCCAGTCGCCCAGGGGGATGAAGGCCAGGTTGCCCTGGTCCAGCGCGGCGTCGACCGCCTGCCAGTCGCGGCACAGCGGGATGTGCAGCTGCTCCAGCAATTGCTCGGTGTACAGCCGGCCGGCGGTATGGGCGCCGCCGCCGTGCAGCAGGATGCGCACGCCGTTTTGCGCCAGGCACTTGGCGGCCAGCAGGAACCAGGGCAGGTGGCGCTTTTTGCCGGCATAGCTGGGCCAGTCCAGGTCGACCTTGATCGGCGGTGCCTGCAGGCGCTGGCGCAGGGCTTCGGTAAAGCCCGCCAGCTCCTCGGGGCTTTCTTCCTTGTGTCGCAACAGCATCAGGAAGGCGCCGAGCTGGGTGTCCTCGACCTTGTCGTCGAGCAGCATACCCATGGCTTCCCGGGCTTCTTCACGGGTGAGGCTGCGGGCGCCGCGTTTGCCTTTGCCGAGAATGCGCACGAACTGCGCGAAAGGATGCTCGGCGGGCGTCTCGATGGTCAGCGGGGTGTAATCGGTCATAAGCAATTGGTCGGCTTGGGCAGGCCCGCCAGCTTGGCGGCAAGTTTGGCGGGAGTGCCTTTGAACAGTCGGTTCAGGTGCAGGCTGTTGCCCTTGTCCGGGCCCAGCTTCAAGGCGGTGTATTTGATCAGTGGGCGGGTCGCGGGCGACAGCTGGAACTCCTGGTAGAAGCCGCGCAGCAGCTCGAGGATTTCCCAGTGCTCGGGGGTCAGTTCGATCTGTTCCGCCACGGCCAGGGCAGCGGCCACTTCGCTGGACCAGTCGCCCAGTTCCACCAGGTAGCCGTCCTTGTCCAGGGCGATGGCGCGTTCGCCGACAGTCAGTGCGTTCATAACCAGCTGTTGACCTTGTCGTACTGGATCGACAGCGCGACGAACGCCGGGTAATCGATACTCGTGGCCCAGGCCGGAACCTCCAGGCCTCGGGCCTGGTGGTCTTCCGCCAAAATGTAGAGCGACAGCGTCTCGCCGCGTGCCTGCAGGGCCGCCAGCGGCGCGCTGCCAGGCTGCAGGGCGTACACCGCATCGCCGCACAGGAGGATGGCATCCTGCGGGCCGAGCAGGCGCAGGCAACTGGTCAGCCGGGAGTCGGTGAAGGGCGAGTGGGACAGCACGTGCAAGGTCGACATCAGAGGGTGATCACCTGGTCAAAACGGTCAATGAGTGCGCCGAGTTCGGCCGGGGCCAGGACCTGCACCTCGTCCAGGTTCAGCGCGGCCGGGTCCAGGCCGCGTTCCGCCACGCTGGCGCCGCAGGCGAACAGCTGCTCCACACCAAACAGCGGCAGGGCCTGCAGATTGGCGCTGAGGTCCTTTTGCTGCACGGCAGCGGCTTTTTGCCCGGGGGCCAGCTGAAACACGCCATCGTCAAGAAACAGCAGGCCGATCGGCAAGTCGAAGGCGCCGCCCGCCAGCACTATATCCAGGGCTTCGCGGGCGCCGGGGCCGGACCAGGGGGCCTGGCGGCTGATGATCAACAGGGATTGCGCCATGTTTCATGGCCCTCCGAAACAGATCAGGCGGTCGGCCGCCTGTACGGCGTCGTGCAACTGGCCGAGCCCGGAAAGCTCCCAGGGCGCGCTCAGGTTGACGGCCGGGCGCTGGTAGCGCGCGGCTTCCTCCTGGTTCAACACCCCGCGGCGCAGGGCCGCGGCAATGCACACCACGCCATCGAGCTGGTGCTTGCTGACGAAGGTTCGCCATTGCGCGGGCAGGTCCGGTTCGTCCTGCGGGGTGACGATGTTGTCCGATGCGCTGTGCACGCCATCCTGATAGAAAAACAGCCGCACGATCTCGTGGCCGCCAGCCAGCGCTGCCTGGGCGAATGCCAGGGCGCGGCGCGAGGAGGGCGCGTGAGCGGCGGAAAAAAGGGCAATGGCGAACTTCATGTAGAACTCTGTCTGCAAACCTGGGGCCATGATAAAGCTTTATGCCGGGCCCGGCGAAGTGGCTTTAGCGCGGCATATAGCCCAGTTGCCAGCGATGGGGGATCTTCAGCGACAACAGCCCCAGCAGCGCCGACAGCAGGCCGCTGACGAACAGGGCCGCGAGGCCCAGATGCTGCTCCAGAACGGCGCCCAGCACGGCGCCGGCGAACATGCCGCCCCAGGGCACCAGCTGGATGCGCCAGCCATTGCGCCGCTCGCCGAGCATCCAGCGGCCCAGGCCGCGGCCAAAGCGCGACAGGGCGCCGGTAACATAGGTCAGGCCCACGGGCAGCCCGTTCACTTCCTCGACGGCAGCATTGAGCATGCCCATGGCGATGATCGCGGCCAGCACCGCCGGTAGCCGTTGTTCAAACGGCCAGGCGGCTGCCGCGCACAGCAGCGTGGCAATGCACAACAGCAGCGGCAAGGCCCGGCGGCCGCCCAAGCGGCTGACGACGATGCCCAGGGCGTTGCCGGCGATGAAGGTGACGACCAGCAGCACCAGATGCAGGGTCAGGGCCAGGTCGGCATCGCTGATGGCGACGGCCAGGCGCGTGGTGTTGCCGCTCATGAAGGAGACGAAGTCCCCGGTGGCCATGAAGCCGATGGCGTCGGTCATGCCGGCCAGCACCGACAGGCTGGCGACCAGGCACAGGCCTATGCGGCCGCGCCATTTCTGGCGCCGCAGCAGCTCCGGGTTACTGCGAAGGCTGGTGGAAGAGGGCAGCATCAGCGTTGACTCATGGTGACAATGATCCTTTATCGAAGGCCCGAGCGGCGCTCAATCGCGTGGCAGGCCGTGTAGCTCGCAATACTCGCTCCAGGGCATGCCGGCCATTTCCGCCACTTCCCGGTGCACTTCGAGCCGCCGCGCGGCAAATTCCTCCGCGCTCTGCACGGTCAACTGCAGGCTCAGTTCCCAGGCAAACAGACCCTGGCGTTCCGCCTCGGCCTCGAAGGCTTCGTGCAGTCGCTCCGCGCGGTATTGCTCCTGGGTTTCGCCCCTGGCCTGGGCGGCCAGGGGGTTGAGGTGATCGAGTGCTTCACGAAGCTCCGGGCGTGCTGCGAGAAACTTTTGCAGGGCCACTTCATGCGGGTGTTCGGGTGCGGCCATCGGCGATCCTGGATGGGGTTGAAGGAAGTCGTTTCGGATTTGGGAGGTGCGAAAGCCCAGCGACCATAACGCCTGGCCGGTCCAGCGTCAAAATGCTCCCGGGTGGAGTTGCCGCGACGGAAGGTCAGGGCCGTGCTCGCACCGTGCCACTGAGCGGATTGGCCAGGTAAAAATGCGTGCTGGGTAACACTTCCAGTGAATGCCCGGGTATGAGCCCCGTTCTTGTGACCTATTCTCAACGGGCACTCTCTCCAAATGGCGCCGCCAAGGAGGAATTTCTCATGCTCTCGATGGACGAGCTTCGCCAGATCCTGGAGTCCGGTTTCCTGCCGCTTTCCTGCACCTGCACCGTCAACCCCGACGGCTCCCTGGCAATCAAGGTTTTCGAGCCGCAAAGCGGACGGATCGATCTGTTCATTACCGGGGTATCGACCGAGCATCTCACCAGTGTTCGCGCGGCGGCCAATTTCGTCGGTGAGTTGCGGACTGAAATCAGGGCGGGGCGTCGGGCATTTGCCGGCGGTTTCTAATCGTTGTGCAAGTGGATCATCGGGCAGGTTGAGCGCTTCCTTGCGCCAGTGTCGGACGTCTGAGTTGTGCGGGGAGGGTTAGTTTTCAGACAACTCTCTCCAGTTCGCCAGCGTGACGCCGCTGCGCTCGGCGAATATCTGCATGGTGCGGTAGGTCCCGCCGCAGGGGGTGTCGTGGGTAATCAGGCACCCGGAATGCAGAAAGGCCAGATACCAGGTGTCGCTGTCGCTCAATCGCGCGCCCTGGTAAGTGAAGGTTCTTTGCGAACCTGCGAAACAGTAGCGAATTTCGAAAGTCTTGATGCTATTCATCGCCGCGTCCTTTGGGCTGTGTTGGGTGGTGGCGATTCAAGATTATTCCCAAAAGGACGCGTTGACTTGCACCACTCATCCGAACTGCATGGACAGTCGCCGTTCGCATCCCCAAATGCCTCGCGGCATTCTCCTGTACCCCAAACGCCCCTGGCTGAAACCACCCTCAATGGGTGTCATGTTGCGCCAGGCAGCGGGCGTTTTCCGTCAATCGAGGCCTTTGTGGACAAACTGCTATTTGCCTGTCCGGGACGTGATGGGGTTAACGTTTTTTTGACCGATATCAGGTGATGATCGCGGGGCGGGAATACCGTTCGGCGAAAGAAGCAGGTGTTTCTAACGATAAGCCCGGGCAAGTGATACATTTCTCGACTTTTTAGGGATGAGGAAGACATATGCGAGTTTGGCTAGGCGCGTCGCTGATGGGACTGTTGGCCGGGTGTTCGTTACCCACGGCTTTGGCACCGGGCAAGCCGAACGTCAGTGAGCTGACTGGCAAAACGCCGAAAGATTATGCGCAGTGTGTCCTGCCGGCCTGGCAGCGCGAAACGCCCAGGAGCACCCAGTCCGATATCTCCAACGGCTATCGGATCACCGCTCCTGGCAGCCTGGCATCGGATGAGATCGTGGAAGTGGTGAAATCGAAGAACGGCAGCCTGGTCTCGCTCTACCAGGGAACACCCTGGGCCAAGTCCGCGGTGCTGAAAAAGGCCGTGCATGATTGCCTGTAGGCCGCTTCATGCCTTCTGTGAAGGGCTTGTCAAAGTGACAGCCCGTTGCTGTTGAATCGCGCGTTCCTGCCCACAAAAAAAGCCCTGACTAATCAGGGCTTTTTTTTGTGCCGGGTATTCGCCGGGCCTCACCTTGCTCGCATCCAGGCGAACTCTTGAATCATCAAGGTCCTTTTCTGCATAAAAACAGGACAAATCTGACAGTTTTTTTGACGGCTTTATCCGTCCAGTAGACAATGGCGCGTTAGCCACCACCCATGATGGCCATTATGTCCGTTTTCAGCAGGAGGGCTGCCAGGGTTGGGGGCGATCCCTGTATGCGATACCCGTGGCCTTGCCGCTGTCAGGCGGTGATCGAGGGCGTTGGCAGCAGGCCGATCGTAGTACCGGGTGTTGTTGACTCACTCCTTTGGTTACACCCGACTAGTCTCTCTATGGGAATGTGGTTTTAGCGGGCGTTTCGGACCGTCGATCGACGCTGTCCGAAGGCGTCCCAACAAAATAGTGTCACTCAAGTAGCTGAAGCCAATAGCGAATAAGAAGTCAGCGCAGGAGCGACATATAAACTGAGGTCGATAGTGTCATGTCGGCCTTGTGTGCCCACCCTTCAGTTCTTCTGAGTGCGGGAACCCATGGCGGTGCCGGGGCGACTGATGATCGAGAATGGGGGGGCGGATGGCGTTCTATCGTAGGAACTACTGTATGTTGAAAAAAGTGAACACGGCCCTGCTGGGCTTGGCGATGACGATGGGGCTCAGCTCTGCGTACGCCGCCGAGACCAAGAAAGTGGATGTGCTGCTCATCGGTGGCGGCATCATGAGTTCGACCCTGGGTGTCTGGCTCAATGAGCTGGAGCCGGGCTGGTCGATGGAAATGGTCGAGCGTCTCGACGGCGTTGCCGAAGAAAGCTCGAACGGCTGGAACAACGCCGGTACCGGTCACTCTGCCCTGGCGGAGCTGAACTACACCCCGGAAAACAAGGACGGCAAGGTCGAGATCGCCAAGGCCATCGAGATCAACGAAGCGTTCCAGATTTCCCGCCAGTTCTGGTCGTGGCAAGTCAAGAACAATGTCCTGAAGGACCCGCGTTCGTTCATCAACTCCACTCCGCACATGAGCTTCGTGTGGGGCGATGACAACATCAAGTTCCTGAAGAAACGCTACGAAGCACTGCAGGCGAGCCCGCTGTTCGCCGGCATGCAGTACTCCGAAGACCCGGAGCAGATCAAGCAGTGGGTCCCGCTGATGATGCAAGGGCGCGATCCGAAGCAGAAGATCGCCGCCACCTGGTCGCCGCTCGGCACCGACGTGAACTTCGGCGAGATCACCCGTCAGTTCGTCGGCCACCTGAAAGCCCAGCCGAACTTCTCGCTCAAGCTGTCGAGCGAAGTGGAAGACATCAAGCGTAACGAAGATGGCTCCTGGCGCGTGGTGTACAAGAACCTGAAAGACGGTACCGAAACCCAGACCGACGCCAAGTTCGTGTTCATCGGCGCCGGCGGCGGTGCCCTGCACCTGCTGCAGAAGTCGGGCATTCCTGAAGCCCAGGAATATGCCGGTTTCCCTGTGGGCGGCTCGTTCCTGGTGACCGAGAACCCGGCGATCGCCGAGCAGCACCTGGCGAAGGCCTACGGCAAGGCGTCGGTCGGCGCTCCACCGATGTCGGTTCCGCACCTGGACACCCGCGTGCTGGACGGCAAGCGCGTGATTCTGTTTGGCCCGTTCGCGACCTTCTCCACCAAGTTCCTCAAGGAAGGTTCGTACCTCGACCTGCTGACCACTACCACCACTCACAACATCTGGCCAATGACCAAGGTCGGCATCAAGGAGTACCCGCTGGTCGAGTACCTCGCTGGCCAACTGATGCTGTCGGATGAAGATCGCCTGAATGCCCTGAAAGAGTACTTCCCTAACGCCAAGGCTGAAGACTGGCGTCTGTGGCAGGCCGGCCAACGCGTGCAGATCATCAAGCGCGACGAGCAGCTGGGTGGCGTGCTGAAACTGGGCACCGAGATCGTCAGCGCCAAGGACGGCAGCATTGCCGGCCTGCTGGGTGCTTCGCCAGGTGCTTCGACCGCCGCGCCGATCATGCTCAGCGTGCTGGAGAAGGTCTTCAAGGACAAGGTCGCGACTCCGGCCTGGCAGGCGAAGCTGCACCAGATCGTGCCGAGCTACGGCACCCAGCTCAACGGCAGTCCTGAGCGTGTCGCTCAAGAGTGGGCCTACACCAGCGAAGTGCTGCAATTGACTCCGCCACCGGCCATCGGCCAGATGGCTGCACCTGCGCAACCTGCGGCTGAAAAGCCAAAGGCGCCAGTGAGCAACCCGTCGGCTGACATGGCCCTGTAATACCGGCCGCGCCCGACCTGTCGGGTGAACCGGAACCTGGGGCGGACATCCGCTCCAGGCTAAAAAAAACGCCGCTCCCAGGAGCGGCGTTTTTTGTTTGTGCGGCGTATTCAAGAGCCTTTGCCCTCGCGTCCTGCAACCCTGCCTTGCGCCCATGGCGCATTTCTAACCGAAACATCCAGGTCACGCCTGCCCGGGAACTATTGCCGGGAAATCCCTTTCCATAAGCTCGACGCAATGATGCCTGGAGAAGGCGATGTTCAGAGCTGGCTCGTTAATCTCGATCGTCTCGATTCTGCTGTCGATCCCGCTGGATGCCGGCGCGGAGTCCGGCACGCAGGCAAATGCCCGGTACTCCAACGATCATGCGAATTGGGAACGCCTTCCCGTGGTCAATGACTACCAGGTGAGAGCACTGTTGCAGGCTTCGAAGCGGGACTGGAACCCGGCCGCAGTGCTGCCGGCCGATGCCAGGCAGAACCTTCGCCGGGGCAGGACGTTGCCCAGGCAGCAATCGCGACGCTTGAACCCCAGGCTGGTCCAGCAGTTGCCGCGTTACGACGGCTACCAATGGTGGCGCGCGGGCTCCGATCTGCTGCTGGTCAGGACCTCGAACCGGATGATCTTCGACGTCCTGGTCGATGCTTTCCAGTAGGACTGGCCCCGATCAGAAGTTGATCGAGGCGCTCAACCGCGCGGTCAGGGGCGCGCCCTGGAACAGGTAGCCATCGCCCATGTATTCACCGGCGTCACGCCAGTAGCGCTTGTCGAACAGGTTGTCCACGGTCAGCCGGAACACGGTGTCGTAACCGTCGATGCGGGTGCTGTAGCGGCTGCCGATGTTGAACACGGCGTAGCTGCCGGTCTGCACCTCGCCCTCGCGGTTGGCGTACTTGCGACCGCTGTACTGCACGCCGCCGAGCAGCGCCAGGCCGTCGAACCAGGGCAGGGCGTAGTCGCCGTAGAGGCTGGCGCGCAGGGTCGGCACGTTGAGCGCCTGATGACCTTCGTACGCCGGGGTGTCGCTGCCAGTGACCCGCGCGCGGATCGCCGCGACACTGGCCGAGACCTGCAGGCGTTGGCTGGCCCAGCCATTGGCCGAGAGTTCCAGGCCGGTGTTCTTCTGTTCGCCCTGCTGGGTGAAGGTGAAGGTGCCGTCGCCATTCGGCCGGGAGTATTGGTAGGCCTGGCGGATCTGGAACAGCGCCGCGGCCAGGCTGATGCGCTGCCAGTCATACTTGATGCCGGCCTCGATCTGCCGCGACACGGTAGGCGCGAGGATTTCAAAGGCATTGCTGGCGAACCACGGCGCCTCGCTACCCAGGGACAGGCCCTTGCTGTAGCGGGTGTACAGCGCCAGGTTCTGCACCGGCTTGTAGATCAGCGCGGCCTGGGGCAGGAACACATAACGCTGGGTGTGGCGGGTGGTGTCGCCCTGGCTGTCGAAGGTTTCCTCGTCCAGGCGTACCTCGCGCCCGCCGAGCACGGTCTGCCAATGTTCGTTGAAACTGATGCGGTCGTTGAAGAACAGGCCGTACTGGCGGCTGTCCAGGCGACGGTAGGAGTCGTTGAGCGGTCCGTCGTAGCGGGCGACATCCGCTGGCTCGCCGTCGATGTTGGCGCTACCGATCATCTGGTTGATCGGGTCGCGTTTGTCCACCACGCGGCGGAATGCGCTGGTGCCGATGCTGAGTTCGTGACCCAGGCCGCCGGTGTCGAAGTTGCCACTGAGGACGGCCTGAACCTCGTCGTTGCGCCGGGTATCGTCCGGGCTGCGGAAATCGTAGATGTCGTAGTCGCCCTCGGGGCTGAAGTGGTTGGGCACCGCCGCGCCGGCGCAGCTGGCGGCACCGTAGCAGCCCCAGGCGAACGAGCTGTAGTCGTCGATCACCACCCGGCTGCGCGAGGCGCTGAGGTTGCCTTTCCACTGGTCGTTGAAGCGGTACTCGAAGTTGCCGTTGAGGTTCAGCGCGTCGGTGCCGACTGGCTTCGAACCGCTCTGGTGCGCCAGGAGCTTTTTCGGCGAGGCGTGGTGCGGCAGGCTGGAGCCGCCGAGCAATTGATAACCCGGGGCCGAGCGCTGTTCCTTGGTCTGGTACTCGATGTCCAGTTGCAGCAGGGCGTCGGGGCTGATGTTCCAGTCGAAGGCCAGGGAGGCGAAGTCGCGCTGGCCATTGGTGTGTTCGACATAGGAGTGGATGTCCTCGTGGGCCAGGTTGGCGCGCAGCCCGAACTGCTGCTCGCTGCCGAACCAGCCACCGACATCGGTGGCCACATAGCCGCTGCCGCGATCGTCGGTAGAGACTGTGACCGAGCGCACGTCGGTGGGGCGCTTGGTCACGTAGTTGATCAGCCCGCCGGGCTCGCTGACGCCGCTCTGCAGGCCGTTCAGCCCCTTGAGCAATTCCACCTGCTGCTTGTTTTCCAGACCGATGTTCTGCTCGCCGGTGATGCTGCGGCCGTTGATCCGATAGCTGTTGGCGGCATTCAGGGAGAAGCCGCGCACCGTGAAATTCTCGTAGTAGCCGACCGGCGCATAACTTTCGCCGACCGAGGCGTCGTTCTTCAGCACCTCGCTGAGCAGGCGGGCCTGCTGGTCCTTGATCAAGTCTTCATTGATCACCGCAATCGAGGCGGGTGCATCGAGCAGGGGAGCCGCCTCGAAACCACCAACCGCGGCGCTGCTGGCCTGATAACCGGAGCGGTCTTCGCCGGTCACGGTCAGGGCCGGCAGTTCGGTCTCGGCGGCCTGGGCCACGGGCGCGGCACCGGCCAGCAGCAGGCTCAGCAGATTGCGCGCGAACCGCGGGGCGGGCAGCCCCTGGCGGGAGGCCCGGTAAAGCATATCCATTGAAAACTCCTCGACGATGGCGATCCCGGCCCCGGCGAATACCAGGCACAAAGGGCCAGGCGCGCTCGGGAAAGCGTCGTGCTGTTTAAGACGGGGGAAGCGTGTGTGCCCTGAAGGCGTCAGGCCGGATGTGCTCCGGTGGCCATTGGCAAGACGAAATCGGCGACCCATTCTTGAGGCGCGCCATCATACAAGAGATCGGGCCCGCGGCATGCCCCGACGTACCGCGTCGCTTGGATCGCCGGCAAGCTTGGCTCCTACAGAAGCAGCAGTGGTGTCGAGCCTGTGGCTGGAGTGCGGGGGCGTTCAGCCGGCCTTTCTGCTCTGATGCACCGGAAGCTCGACGCGGAAGGTGGTGCCGACACCGACCTCGCTGCGCACCGAGATGTCGCCGCGGTGTTTCTTGACGATGCCGTAGGACAGCGACAGCCCCAGCCCTGTGCCCTGGCCCACGGGTTTGGTGGTGAAAAACGGGTCGAAGATTTTCTGCAGGCTGTCCGGCGGGATGCCCGAGCCATTGTCGGCCACTTCGATCCACACGTTCTCGCCCTCGACGCCGTTGCGCAGGGTGATGGTGCCCCGTTCGTTGCCCATGGCCTGGGCGGCGTTGACGATCAGGTTCATCACCACCTGGTTGATCTGCGAAGGCAGGCACTCGACCTCCGGCAGCTCGGCGTACTCCTTGATCACGTCGGCCTTGTACTTGATCTCGGCGGCGACGATGTTCAGGGTCGAGTCGATGCCCTGTTGCAGGTTCGCCCATTGCCATTCCTGGGTCGAATCGACCCGGGAAAAGTCCTTGAGGTCCTTGACGATCTGGCTGACCCGACCGATGCCGTCCTTGGACTCCTTGATCAGCAGCGGAATGTCCTCGAGGAGGAAATCCAGCTCGATATCCGTGCGCAACTGTTTCAGCCGATCGCGCAGCTCGCTGGCGCCGATCCCGGTTTCGGCATTGCCGTAAGCCTCGAGCATCTCCTGCAGGCGCTTGAAGTAGCTGTCCAGGGCGCCGAGGTTGGAGGAAATGAAGCCGACCGGGTTGTTGATTTCATGGGCTACCCCGGCGGCCAACTGGCCCAGGGAGGCGAGCTTTTCCGATTGCACCAGTTGGCTTTCCAGCAGCTTGCGCTCGTCGATTTCCCGTCGCAGCGCGGCGCTGGCCTGCTTGAACGCCAGGGTACGTTGCTCCACCCGTTCTTCCAGCTCGCTCATCTGCAGCTGCGCGCGCATGGTCATTTCCCATTTGGTGGTGAGGGTGTTGGCCATCTGCTGGACTTCGATATTGTCGAAGGGCTTTTTCAGGATCAGCAGCCGGTCGTGGCCGTTCAGGCGATCGAGCAACTCGTCCCAGGAATAGTCGGAGTAGGCGGTGCACACCACCACTTGCAGCAGTGGGTCGTGCTTCCACAACTCTTCGATGGTTTGCGCGCCGTCCCAGCCATCGGGCATGCGCATGTCGACGAAGGCCAGGGCATAGGGTTGGCCCTTGCCCGCCGCTTCCAGCAGTTTGCCCAGGCCTTCCTGGCCACCGTAGGCCGAATCCAGTTCGAACACTGTGGCGGCGGTTTTTGGCGCGCTGCCGAACAATGCGCTTTCCATCGCATCGAGGTCGGCGCTGTCGCCGGTCTTGGGCGTAAGGATCTTGCGGAAGTCGTCGTGGATCGCCGGGGTGTCGTCAATCAGCAGGATGCGCCGGTTTATCGGGTTGTTCATGCCTCAACCTCGGCGGTGATCAGGGGGATTTGCAGGACGAACAGCGCGCCTTTGCCCGGGCCGTCGCTATGGGCGGTCAGGTGGCCATTCATCTCGATGGCCGCCAGGGCGCAACTGTGCAGGCCGAACCCATGGCCTTCCTTGCGGGTGGTGAAGCCGTGGGCAAAGATGCGGGTCATGTTTTCCGGAGCGATGCCTTCGCCTTCGTCACGCACGCTGATCTGCAAGGTCTCGCCGTCGACCACCGCTGCCGCCAGGGTCATGTTGCGCGTCTGGTTGGACAGGTCGGACATGGCGTACTTGGCGTTGCTGATCAGGTTGATCAGGATCAGCAGCAGGCGATGCTTGTCGCCCATGATCAGTGGTACGTCGGCGTATTCCTTGCGCACGGTCACATGATGGCGGGTGAGGGCGCCGGAGTTCATCCGCAGCGCGTCTTCGAGCAGTTCGCTGACCGACAGCGGTTCCAGCAGGCTGCTGGCGCCCGCATAGGATTGCTGGGTAGCGACGATGTCCTTGATGTGATCGACGCTTTTGCTCAGTTGGCTCAGCTCCTCGGTCATGCCTTGCTGTTCCAGGTCGATGGCCTCGACCAGCTGGTTCAGGTAGCCGGGCAGCAATTTGCCCTTTTCGTCCTCGGTGAGATAGCTGCTCAGGTCCTGCTTGTGTTGGTTGATCAACTGCATCGCCTTGCCCAGCCCCTGGGCCTTGCTGTTGCGCAGCTTGCGGCTGACCAGGTCGGCGGAGATGTTCACGCTGTTGAGCACGTTACCGACGTTGTGCAGGACATTGGTGGCGATTTCCGCCATGCCGGCCTGGCGGGCGGTGTCGAGCAGTTCGCTCTGGGTGTCCTTGAGCTGGCGCGTGCGCTCTTCGACCCGTTGTTCGAGTTCGTCGTTGGCGGCCACCAGGGCGCGGTTCATCTGGTTGATCTCGGCAAAACTGCGGATCAGGCGAATGCCCAGCCAGATCAACAGCAGTACCAGCAGCGCGGAAAACAGCAGCAGGTAGAAATGGTATCGCTGGTCGACGGCCTCGGCCTGTTGCTGGTCGCGGTTGAGCAGGACGGTGATGTCGTCCAGGCGCTCGTCGACCGGCACCACTTCGATTTCCTCGAGCAGGCGGTTGACCTTGGGTTGCTCGCGCAGGATCAGCTCGACGTGGTTGCTGAGGGTATCGATCAGGCCATGGAAGTCCGTGGGCAAGCGCTCCTTGTTGACCGTCAGCTTGTTCAGGCCCACCAGGATATCCGCGGCCCTGTCGTCGGAGGTGACCTGGGCGAACTCCAGGCTGCTGAGCAACAGGTCGTAGGTATCGGTGGCGATGTTTTGCAGTTGCAGTTTGTCCGCGTCGTGCAGTTGGGCCAGCTCTTGCTGGATATCGTCCTCGGCGGTCGGTAGGAAGGCCAGGGAGTTGCGCAGCACAGAGTTGTGCGACTTGAACTGTTCCACCAGCCGGGTCTTTTCCTTTATCGCGTTCAGGTAGCCGTCATGGGCATTGCGCCACAGCGGCGAATCGTTGCGCTGGTTCTGCGCCTCCATCGAGTCGAATTTCTGCCACAGGCGCATCATCTCGCCCAGGGGTGAAACCAGCGGGTCGTAGTTGTGGGTAATGGCCACCCTGGCCTTGAGTATTTCGTTTTCCCACAGCGAGTCCTGCTGCTTGATCTGGCGGATCAGGTCGCGCGATTCGGTGTAGGTCACGGTCTGGTCGGACCTGGATTTGAGGTAGAGAAAGAGCAGGATCGAAGCCATCAATACCGCCAGGGCGGCCAGCAACAGGATGCTTACGCGACGGGATACTTTCATAAAGGTTTGCCTTCCCATTCGCCGGTCAGGGTCTTGAGGAATTTGACGATCAGGCGTTTGTCTTCCTCGGACGGCGTACGTCCCAGCTGGTACTTGAACATCACCGCCACCGCGCCTTCGAGGGTGGCTTGCGAACCGTCGTGGAAGTACGGCGCCGTGACCGCGACGTTACGCAGGCTCGGCACCTTGAACACATTGCGGTCGTCTTCTTCGCCCGTGACGTTGAAGCGCCCCAGGTCGGCCTCGGTAGGGTTGCCCCGGGCCGCGAAGTAGTCGCCGAGCACGCCGAACTTCTGGAACATGTTGCCGCCGATATTCACCCCCTGGTGACAGGCGATGCAGCCGTATTCCTGGAAGCGCTGGTAGCCGTACTTTTCCTCGATGTCGAGGATCTCGGTGTTGCCCGCCAGGTATCGGTCGAAGCGCGAGTTGGCGCTGAGCAGGGTGCGTTCGTAATCGGCCAGGGCGCCCTGGATGTTGGCCTGGGACACACCACCAGGGTAGGCATCGGCGAAGGCGGTGCGATAGGCCGGGTCGTCGGCGATGCGCTGTACCACGACTTTCCAGTCGCTGCCCATTTCGCTGGGACTCTGCACCACGATGTGCACCTGCTCTTCCAGGGTTTCGGCCCGACCGTCCCAGAACTGGTGGAAGTTCAGGCTGGCGTTGAACACGCTCGGGGTGTTGACCGCCACGGGCTTGCCATCGAAACCCAGGGAGTGCGGAACAGTATCGGCACCGCCCCGATCAAGGCGATGACAACTGGCGCACGACAGGCTGTTGTTCACCGACAGGCGCGGGTCGTTGAACAAGCGTCGTCCCAGTTCGACCCGTTTGCTGTCCAGCGCCGGTGCTGCGGGGAGGGGTTTGAGCGGTCCTTCCAATGGCGCGGCCTCGGCGCCTGGAGCGAGCAGCAGGTTGGCCGAAAGGAGTAATGCAAGTGACGACATGGTCGGTATCCTTACCAGGCACAACTTCATGGGTGGGGCAGGTGAGGTCGCTGAGATTCGGTCAGGAAGCGGGCGAATTCCTCGGGCTCCACGGCCTTGCTGAAGTAGAAACCCTGGCCTTCCTCGCAGTGGTGACGCTTGAGAAAGTCCAGTTGTTCGGCGGTCTCCACGCCTTCGGCGATGATGCTCAGGTTGAGGCTTTTACCCAGGTCGATGATGCTGCTGACCAGTTTCGCGTCGTTGCTGTCGGTGCCCAGGTCACGCACGAACGACTGGTCGATCTTCAACACATCGACCGGGAATTTCTGCAGGTAGCTCAAGCTCGAGTAGCCGGTGCCAAAGTCGTCGATGGCCAGGCGAACCCCCAGCTGCTTGATGGCATGGAGCGTGGCGATGGTGGCGTCGACGTTCTGCATCAGCACGCTTTCGGTGATTTCCAGTTCCAGCAACGTCGGGTCGAGCCCGGTCTCGGCCAGCGTGCGGGTGAGGCGTTCGACATAGTCGTGCTGACGGAAGTCGATGGCCGACACATTCACCGACATGCAGATGGGTGGCAGGCCCTGCGCTTGCCAGGCCTGCGATTGCAGGCAGGCACGGCGCAATACCCATTGGCTGAGGGCGGCGATCAGCCCGCTGTCTTCGGCCACCGGGATGAAGTCCGAGGGGAACACCCAGCCATGGCCGGGCCGGCTCCAGCGCACCAGTGCCTCGGCACCGACCACCGTACCTCGCGCCAGGTCCAGCTTGGGCTGGTAGTGCAGGACGAACTCCTCACGTTGCAACGCCAGGCGCAGGCCGGTTTCCAGGGTCTGCTGCTGGCGCGCGCGCAGGTTCATGTCTTCGATGAAAAAGCTGAAGTTGTTGGGGCCGCAGTCCTTGACGTTGCGCATGGCAGTCTCGGCGTTCTTGATCAGCGTTACGGCATCGGCGCCGTCGTAGGGATAGATGCTGATGCCCAGACTGGCGGTGACCGTCAGGTCGTGGCCCGCCACGGAATGAGGGGTATTGATGGCGGCCAGGAGTTTTTCGGCCACCCCTCGGGTCTGCTGTGGGTGCAGGATGTCGCCGATAATCACCACGAACTCGTCCGAACCGTAGCGAAATACCGAGTCGGTTTCGCGCACGGTGGTCGCCAGGCTGCGGGCGACGAGCTTGAGCATCTCGTCTCCCGCCGGGTGCCCGAGTGCGTTGTTGATGCGCTTGAAACGGTCCAGGCCGATGAACATCACCGCCAACTGGCGGTCATGGCGGCGGGACTGGGACAGATGCTGGGTCAGGCGATCACCGAGCAAGGTACTGTTGGGCAGCCCGGTGAGCACATCGTAGTGCAGCAGGTGCGACACGCTCAGCAGTTCCTGGACCCGTTCCTCGATGGTCTGTTCCAGGTTGCGCATCTTGCTCGCCGCGTCCTGCGCCAGCTGCCATTTCCAGGTCAGGGCGCTGGCCATCTGGCGAATTTCGAGGCTGTCGAACGGCTTTTTCAGGATCAGCAGCTGGTCGCCGAACTCGATACGTTCGGCCATGGCTTCCCATGAGTAATCGGAGAACGCGGTACATAGGGCGATCTGCAACTGCGGATCGGTTTTCCACAGATGCTCGATGGTCTGCAGGCCATCCCAGCCGGGTGGCATGCGCATGTCGATAAAGGCCAGGGCATACGGCCGGCCTTCGGCCTGGGCGCGCTTGACCAGTTCCACGGCTTCCTCGCCCTGGTAGGCCGAGTCAAGCTCGAAGTGCTGATGGGGTCTGCGGCTGGCGCCCAGCAGCAAGGCTTCGGTCTTGCCCAGAGGCCCTTCGTCTTCGGGGCTGAGAATCTTGCGAAAGTCCTGATGGATCGCCGGTGTGTCGTCGATGATCAGAATTCGCCGATTGGGCACCACGGATAACGGGCTCACCTGAAATTCTCCGACGTCGGATCCGCCGACCTGCTGCCGCCATCCACAGCAGCAGACCTGGCCTTGAGCAGTTCGCCAGCCTGGTCGCTGTCGACCGCCGCACCGAGCGAGTGCCCCAGTGACGTGCCGCTGGATATCAAGGTCGTGCGCTGCTCCTGGGTTTCCACCCCTTCAGCGGTGACCCCGATGCCCACCTCGCGGGCGAAGTTGAGGATGGCCCGGAGCGTCATGGCGTTGTCCGGGTCGCTGCTGGCGCTGTCGAGAAAGCGCTGGGCCAGCTTGAGGTGGTTGACCCTGTAGGTCTTGAGGTAGTCGAACGAGGAATATTCGGTGCCGAAATCGTCGATGGCGATCTTCACGCCCAGCTCGCACAGCCTGGGCAGGATGTCGTTGTGGGTCCACTTGGTCTGGGCCAGGGTGCCCTCGGTCACGTCGAATCTCAGGTCCCACGGGCACAGGTCCCAGCGCGCGGTGGTGCGCAATACGTCGTAGATCAGTTCTGGCCCGGTCTTGAGCTGGACCAGGGACAAATGGATCGCAATCAATGGCGGTGCCACGTTCTGGTCGCGCCAGGCGCGCATCTGCCGGCAGGCCTGGTCCAGCAACCAATGACCGAGGGCGATGACGATGCCGGTCTTCTCGGCCGCGGGCATGAAGTCCTCGGCCTCGAGCCAGCCGCGCAGGGGGTGGAGCCAACGAACCTGGGTCGCCATGCCGAGGATCCTGCCGGTGCCGAGATCGACTTCCGGCAGGTAGTGCAGGTGCAGTTCGTCGCGTTCCAGGGCCAGCTTCAGGTCGTTGGCCAGGGTCACCCGCTCCGTGACCTCCTGGTTGATTTCCTCGCTGTGGAAATGGAACTGGTTGCGGCCCTTGTCCTTGGAGCGATACAGCGCCATGTCCGACTGCGCCATCAGGCTGTCGGCACTCAGGGTCTGCGGGCTGTAGAGGCTGATGCCGATGCTCACCGAGATGCGCACCTCGTTGCCTTCCAGGGAGTAGGGGAGCAGCAGGGTGTCGCGGATTTTCGTCGCCAGCGCGGCACAATGCGTGGCCTCGTCGACGTCCAGTTGCAGGATCGCGAACTCGTCGCCGCCCAGGCGCGCCACCACATCGTTTTCCCGGGTGCAGGCCTTGATGCGCCGGGCCACTTCCTGCAGCAGCAAGTCACCAATGGGGTGGCCGAGGGTGTCGTTGATGCGCTTGAAGTGGTCCAGGTCCAGGTAAAACATCGCGAAGGGCGCGGCTCCCCGTCGGGCCGCGGCGAATGCCTGATGCAGGCGCTCGATCAGGGTGGCGCGGTTGGCCAGCCCGGTCAGGCTGTCGGTGCGGGCCATCAGGGCCATTTTTTCTTCGGCCAGCCTGCGTTCGGTAATGTCGAGGATGATCCCTTCCACCTCGACCAATTGGCCCTGGTCGTTGCGCACCGGAATATAGCGGTTTTCCACCCAGCGAAAGGCACCATCGCCGGTGCGCATGCGGAACTCGATGGACGCTCCCGCCACATCCCGATCGAGGATCCGCAGCATGGCGTTCTTGACCTTGGCCTGGTCGTCGGGGTGGATCAGGGTCTGGGCCCAGTCGGCCGAGGCCACCAGTTGCGCCGCCACATGGCCGAACTTGGTGATGTTGTGGGAGATGTACATCAGCGTGAACGATGGCTCGCCCCGCAGACGATAGAGGATGGTGGGGCTGTTCTGCACGATGATGTTGGCGTCGGCCAACTCGCGGGTGCGTTCCTCGACCGCTTGCTCCAGCTGATCCATTTTCAGCTCGGCGTCTTCGGTCATCTGCCATTTTACGGTCAGGGCGCTGGCCATCTGGCGGATCTCGATGGCGTCGAAGGGCTTTTTCAGGATCAGCAGGCGGTCGCCCAGTTGCAGGCGCTCGGCGATGTCTTCCCAGGAATAGTCGGAGTAGGCGGTGCACAGGGCGATTTGCAGCTTGGGGTCGACCTGCCACAGCCGCTCGATGGTTTCCAGGCCGTCCCAGCCGGGCGGCATGCGCATGTCGATGAACGCCATGGCATAAGGCGCATCGTGATCCAGCGCTGCCTGCACCTTGTCCAGCGCCTCCCGGCCCTGAAACGCCGAGTCGAGGAAAAAATGCTCCAGCGAGGCACTGACGGGCGTACCGAACAGGGCGGCTTCGGCGTCGCTGAGGCTGTCCCCGGGGGCATCCGTGCAGGCGAGGATCTTGCGAAAATCCTCATGGATCGACGCTGTATCGTCGACGATCAGAATTCGCCGGTTGGTCCGGTCTGCCGACACCATCATCGGCGTGCTCCAACTCGGTGCGGGCACCTTGTATATAAGCTCATCGGGCTTCCCTTCCTGCTTCCTGAACATGCAATCCATTTTGGCCTTGAGCATAGTCAGGCTCCCCCGTATGCGCTAATCGGCTGGCGTCGAATTCATGCCGAAACACTACAAGTCATCTAGCCTGTCCCAGAAGGCAGGTCTGATCGAAGTCAAAGGGGAGGGGGAACCATGGAAGAACATACAGCGGGCGCAGCCCAGGACAGACCGACGGTACTGCTGGTCGACGATGAGGAATCGATTCTCAATAGCCTTCGTCGGCTGTTACGCAGCCAGCCTTACGACATCCTGTTGGCCGACAGCGGTGCCAAGGCCCTGGAGATCCTCGAACAGCGGCCGGTCGACGTGGTCATGAGTGACGCCCGCATGCCGAGTATGGACGGCGCGACCTTGCTGGCCCATATCCATCAGCGTTATCCATCGACGCTGCGCATCCTGCTCACTGGTTATGCCGACATGACCTTGATCGCCAAGGCCATCAATGAAGGGCAGATCCATCGGTATATCAGCAAGCCCTGGAACGACGAGGACATGCTGGTGACGCTGCGCCAGGCCCTGGCCCATCACAATTCCGAAAGCGAGCGCCAGCGTCTGGAAGCCCTGACCCGGCAACAGAACGAGCAATTGAAAACCCTCAACTCGACCCTGGAAAAGCATGTGGCGGCGCGCACCGCCGAACTGCAACAGACCGCCGACATGCTCGATCTGGCGTATGAAGAGCTCAAGCGCAGCTACGTGACCGGTACCGAGGTGTTTTCGCTGCTGGCCAACCTGCGCTTGCCCAAGGCCAAGCAGACCAACCGGCAGATCATTGAGCTGATTCGCGTCTATTGCATCACCCATGGCCTGGACGAAGCCGACAGCCGCAACATGACCATGGCCGCCGCGCTGTACAACATCGGCAAGCTGAGCTGGACCGACAGCATGATGACCGCGCCCGCGGACTTGCTGCACCACAACGAGCGCGACCTGTACCGGGCCTACCCGAAGCAGAGCGAGTCGCTGCTGATGACCCTGGAGCCGATGAAGGACGCGGCGCGCATCATCCTGCATCACCAGGAACGCTGGGACGGCAGCGGTTTTCCCGATCATCTCAAGGGCGAGGCCATTCCGCTGGGCTCGCGCTGGCTCAAGCTGGCCGTGGACTTCATCGAGCTGCAACGCGGGCTGATACTCGAACGGCAGATGAACAGCGATGAGGCGCTGCTGTTCATTCGCAAATACGCCGGCAAACTCTACGACCCCGACCTGGTGGAGGATTTCGTCGGCGTCTGCGCGGCTTATCAGAGCGATGTCACCCTGGCCGATCCGACGGTCAGGGTCCTGACGACGCGCGACCTGGCCCCGGGCATGACCCTGGCGCGCAACCTGAATGCCGACAATGGCATGCTGTTGCTCAATGCCGGCAAGGTGCTGAGCGGCCCGCTGGTGGACAAGCTCATCGCCTTCGAAGCGATGGAAGGGGCGAAGTACAGCATCTTCGTCAAAATACCCGAAGAGCCGGAAACGGCGGCCTCGGCCGCCGGTTAAGGAGCGAAGGGGTTAACCGCCGCTGGCAGCGACAATGCTGGCCACCTGGCGTGGCTGGCAGTTGAGATAGGGCGAGGATTTCAGCCAACGCTGGTCGGGGTACCAGGAAAACATGAACTGACCGTCCTTGAGGCGGTCGATCACCTGGCGCGCCACCTGCGGACGCACGGCCGGGCAACCCAGGCTGCGGCCGATGCGCCCTTGGCGTCGGCTCCACAGGGGGCTCACATAGTCGGCCGCGTGAATCACGATATCCCGATCGCGGGCGAGGTCATTGAAGCCTGGCTCCAGGCCGTCCATGCGCAGCGAATAACCGTGGCTGCCCTCATAACTTTCCTGGGTGCGGAACAGACCGAGGCTGGACTGGAAACTGCCCATGCGATTGGAAAACTGGGTGGCGAAGTTCTCCCCGGATTTCTGCCCGTGGGCGACCAGGTCGCGCAGCACCAGGGTTCTTTTATTCAAGTCGAAGATCCACAGGCGGCGGGCGGTGGAAGGTTGCGAATAGTCGATGACCGCCAGGTGCCGGGCCTGCCTGGCGCCGCTGTTGACTGCGCATTGCATGGCGCTCAAGGCACTTTTCAGCACTTGGGGATTGAGTTCTGGAGCGGCGTGGGCGAGGCTGTTGTAAAGCAGCGGAATCGTGTTGTTGGTGGCGAGCGCGGGGCTGCAGATCGCGCCTAGGGTGGTCATTGCCAGACAGAGCCGGCGCAAGAAGGTCAGCATTCTAGAGTGTCCCCACAGTCACTTTGGCTCCTGACATCCTGTCGCTCTCCTGGCAGTTCTGGTTACAGGTGGTTGGATGATTTTTCGCAGCCACTGCCGAGGTTGACCATCACAATGATGGCCATGATTGGAGTAAAGCAGTTGTTCAAAAAACACGCATGTTACTTGAGCCTTTTCCTGCTCGCTGCGCCGTTGGTCGCGACTGCTCAGGATGTACTGGTCGATCATGAGAACCCTGTGCAACAGGTATTCACTCGATTGTCCGATGCCTGTCCGGTGTTGGCGGTGCACCTGGACATTCCCGCCCAGAGCCTGTTGCAGGCTTTTTACCAACAGCAGGGTGACCAGCCGCTCTGGTCGTCCAGCGCACGTTTGGAGGCGTTGCAGGCCCAGTTGCAGCAACTGGCCGACGATGGCCTGGACCCGGCCGACTACCGTTCGCCGGCCAGTGCGCTCGCGGGCGACGCGCTGTGCGCCGATTTGAGCTTCAGCCAGCATTACCTGCAGGCCCTGCATGACCTGCATTACGGCCGTCTGTCGCAGGCCCGTTTCGAGCCGATGTGGCACGCCCATCCCTCACAGCTGGATCGCCAGGCACAGGTGCTTGCCATCGCCGGGCCCGGCCTGCAGGACATCCCGGCGGCCTTCGCGCTGGCGCGGCCGAGCCTCGAGCAATATCAGAACCTGCGCCAGCTGTATGCCCAGCAGCGCCAGCTGGCGATGCCCCATTGGCAGCCCCTTCCCAGCGGGCCGCTGTTGCGTCCGCAGATGCAGGACGCGCGAGTGCCGGAACTGGCGCAACGGCTGTTCAAGGAGGGGTACCTGAGCACCCTCGCCAACGAAGGTGACACCCTTTACAGCAGCGACCTGGTGAGTGCGGTGAAAAGCTTCCAGCTCAGCCATTCGCTGCAAGCCGATGGGGTGATCGGCGCGGGGACCTTGAATGAACTGAACATCAGCCCGCAGATGCGCCGCGAACAGCTGCGCATCAACCTCGAACGCTTTCGCTGGCTGGCGCAGGACATGGAGCCCGACAGCCTGCTGGTCAACCTGGCCGCGGCGCAGTTGATCGTCTATCAGGGCGGCGTGCCGGTCTGGCAGACCCGGACCCAGGTGGGGCGTGCCGAGCGCCAGACGCCCTTGTTGAAATCCCAGGTCACGCGCCTGACCCTGAACCCGACCTGGACGGTGCCGCCGACCATTTTCCGCGAAGACAAGCTGCCGGAAATTCGCCGCGACCAGTCCTTCCTCAATCGGCAGAACCTGCAGGTGCTCGACAGCGAAGGGCATCCCCTGGCGGTGGAGGATATCGACTGGGACAACCCCGGCAATATCCTCCTGCGCCAGGAAGCCGGACCGAGAAACCCGCTGGGGCAGATGGCGATCCGCTTCCCCAACCCGTTCTCGGTGTACCTGCACGACACGCCCAGCCAGGCGCTGTTCAACAAGGGGCCAAGGGCCTTCAGTTCGGGCTGTGTGCGGGTCGAGCATGCGTTGCAGCTGCGCGATCTGCTGGTGAGCCCGGCGGAACGGGTGCGCACCGACGAATTGCTGAGCACCGGGCTCACTCATGAGTTCAGGCTATCGACGCCGGTACCGATCCTGCTCACGTACTGGACGGCGCAAGCCGACAGTCATGGCCAGCTGTCCTATGCCCCGGACATCTACGGACGGGACGCGGCCTTGCTGGTGGCGCTGGACAGCAAGCTTTGAGGGCTTGGCCACTGGCATGGCACGCTGTGCCTTTGGTCAGGAACCGCTGAACATCTGTCGGCGCGCGACGATCTGAATAAGTAAGAGGGCCATGAAGGAGAATCGGAAATGGTTCAGCGTCGCCGTCATCACATCTCGCAGTTGTCCCTTCGTATCGAAGGCCTGCGGGCCAATGTCCTGCAATTCAAGCAGGATGAGTTCCAGATCCAGCAAGCCCTGTGCGGCGCTTCGGCGACAGCGAAGGTGCGCGATCTGGAGGATGCCTTCGATGAGATCCGGGAGTCGATCAATCACACCGAGGCCTTGCTGGAAGCCCTGGTCCAGGTCGCAGGTGGAGCCGGGGAAGAGGGTGCAGGAGCTTGCCAGGCCGCTGGACGTTAAGGAAGGCCGGCGCTGGGGCCGCCTACGGGCACCGTTAAACGATTGATGAAAACCCGGCCGCTGCGCCGAGTTTTTTATGGCGACACGAATGGCTATCATCGCTCGGTGATTTTTCAGCGTAGGGCGCCATGGCCTTTTTCGAGTTATTCGACCAATTCATGAGAAGCATGCTGGCGGCCTGGCTCTTTGTCGGTATCTGCCAGCTGGCCCGGTTCGTCTTCTCGCAGGCTCCGTCCAGGTTGTCCGGATGGATCACCCTCGCCGGGCTGGCCTTCTTGATGGTCTACCCCTGCGGTTGGGACTGGGCTTCCGGCTTCATGGAAAACGCCTGGGTGGCGATGTGCAGGGTCTACCAGCATTCGGCCTCTCAACTGGCGCTGTTTCTGGCGGATGCGGCGGGCGCGGCGCTGGGCGGCCTGGTGGCCTACCTGATGTCCCGCTATGTCATGGCGGCCCCGGCGCCACTGAAACCTGCCGGCTGAAGCGCTGACAGATCGAGGATCGGCCTCGCCACTGTGCGGGGCTTTTTATTGTCGGCGAACCCCCAACATCTCCTCTCAACCCTTGGGGGCGGCGAGGTAGTTGGAGAGCTTCCTCTGTCCGGTGGAGAGCTTCAGTTCATTCTCTGTCCGGCGTAAATCATTGGTTCTGGATGTGAGTTGACTGGTCAGGGCCGCCAACTCGACCTGGACCCCTTGCGCCTTGGCTTCGCGTTCTTTGTCGCTCAGGGACGGATCGTTCTTGATCGTCTCAAACTCCTCCATTTTCTTCTGGATCTTTTCCTGTATCTCGCGAATGACCTTGAGAATCTTCTTTACGGACTCAGGCAGGTTGCTGGCATCGATATCCGCATTCTTGTTCTGTTCTTCGGCGGCTTTGGCCTTTCCTTCTTGAGAGAGCAAGACTTTGACGCCTTCCTGTGGCGCGGCTTGGTCTTCATCGCTGCCGAGTTCGGTGGGAGCGATGTGGGAGGAGGGGGAGGCTACCGGGACTGTCATGGTGATAGTTACAGAGTTGATTAGCATGAATTTCTCCTTGAGGCCACCAATGGCATCGGCTGTCCGAGGGTATTCTTGAGCGGTTTCGGGCAGGAGGTTGGTCGTTGGTGTCCGAGCATGCAGGATCCCCATCGACTGGCATGAATGAATGGGCTGTGCCTTACTCGAATTTCATTTACTGAGGGATGCGGCCATGACTGAGCGTCATTTGAACTACAGTGAAACGCTTTCGAATGGGTGCCAGATCAAGGTGCGATCAGAGATCCTCAGAGATGGCTCGCTCAAGATGTTCATCGGCATCTACAAGCCGGATGGCAGCGTTATTGTCGAAGACAATGACCTGGCCCCGGATGGTCTGGACATGGAGGATGCGTTTGAGTGGGGGATCGACAGGGCCAAGAAGATTGGCAGCGGGCAGAAGGTTCAATGACTGGTAATGCCGAGTGCTAAATAAGCCGGCAATGACAGAGAACCAGGGTAAATTGGTCGGCCAAGGAACTGAATGGATGCAAGAGTATGTTCAAGTTGAACGCCCTGGTGCCGGAATTGATCGTTTCGGATCTGAAACAGAGTCTGTATTTCTACTGTGATGTGTTGGGTTTCAGGGTCGAGTATGAGCGCCCCGAAGACCAGTTTGCCTTTCTCTCCTTTGGCAACAGCCAGATCATGCTGGAGCAGGACTGGCATGACGATTCGCCCTGGCGTGTCGGTCCCCTGGAGCCTCCCTATGGCCGAGGCATGAACATTTCCATCGAGTGTCCGGATGTGTCGGCCCTGGTTTCCGCGCTTGAGGCCGCCGGTTGCCCGATCAGGAGAACTGTCGAAGAACATTGGTACCGCAGCCATGATCGACAGTTCGGGCAGAGGAATTTCCTGGTCCTGGATCCCGATGGCTATCTGCTTCGTTTTGCGCAGGATATTGGCGTGAAATAGCTGCCAGGCGGTGCCGGAAACCTGTGCGGTCCAATTGGTTCCACACCGTTTGCCGGCTATCCGCTAGCGCGGGGGCTGTTGGCGATTGAGGCGTAAAATGGCGGTGCTACCTCGTCAAAAGGAGCCCCATATGATCGCCGACCAAGTAAGCAAACAGGCGTCGGAGCAAAGAGTCTGGGATCAATACTTCTGCGCTGCGTTGATTGCCGAAAGTAATCTGACGGCACCGGTCGTAGGAGAGGCCACTCATGAAGACAGGCAGAACCTGTTGATCGAAAGAGCCAAAACTCTCGCCGACAAGATGATGGCATGTAGAAAATAATCGAAGCCCAGCCAGAGTGCTGGGCTTTTTGCATCCTCCTTGCACATGAAGGTCTGTTGACCGTTATACCCGTGACGATGACGGTGCTCTGTAGTACGCACTGCCTTACTTGCATGTGATGGGTGCCTTTGCCGTGTTCACGTTGTTTGCCTGTGTCGTGGCGCTGATAGTCGCCAATACAGCGGGCGCTATGGATGATCAGTGGTCGCGCACTGGCAGCAAGTGAGGGTTGGAGTGCTGCGAGTGCCGTATAGCGTGCTGTAGATGCACTGGGCCTTCGGCGTACCCAATGTAACCAGCGTCAATTAGCCAATTCATCGTCGCATTTGCGCTTTCCATCAGAACTATCGCTGAGCGTAATGGCATCTGGGGCATTGAAGCTGAAGTAAACTCCGGCGAATTTGACCGGAGGGACGCGATCATGAATTGGCAAATCAGACAGGCCGTCTTGAGCGATATCGAATGGTTGGTGCGTGTGGATCCTATCGCGGCAAAAGACCACGGCCGCCGAGCACAAATAGAAAGGGTAGTAGGCACGGGTGAATGCTGGGTTGCTTGTGAGACGAGCGACCCCAGTGTCCCGATCGGTTACGGCTGTTTGGACAAAAGTTTTTTCGGGGAGTGGTTCATCCCGCTTGTAGTCGTCTCAAACACCCATAGACGTTCTGGTGTAGGTCGGCAAATCGTTGCTCACTTAGAGCATTGTTCCACTGCCAGAAAGATCTTCACTTCGACCAACATGTCCAATGCACCCATGCGGCAATTGTTGGTACAGCTTGGATATCAATACAGCGGGACTGTGGAGAATCTTGACCCTGGTGATCCAGAGCTGATTTTTGTGAGGTTTTTGAATTAACTCCGCACAACAACGGCGGCAAGGCCTTCACCATCCATGTTGCGCTGTAGACGCTGGTTACCTTTGCGGTGGGACTCCCAAAAGCAGCATCGATCCTCAAGCCCCAGAAACGAAAAAGCCCCGAATAATCGGGGCTTTAGCGTGACGAATATGGCGGAGGCGATGGGATTCGAACTCATGGACCTGTTACAGTCGACGGTTTTCAAGTCCGATGATTAATCATTATATTTCAATAGGTTAGGTTGTATTTATTTCCACAAGGGAGTATTCGTTGAACCTCTAGAGGTCTCTGAAATCAAGGGGTGAGAGCTTAGTTGCGGAAACGATTTTGACGTTTTTTTGGGCTTGTTTAGGAGGATTCGATCACCCTAAATTTTGTAGCTGCACCGACAGATGGTGTTAGCTCGCTATTATCGATCCACACGGACTATTTGGTTGTGCGCATGTTTAGCTCGAGACCGACCTGAAAAAAGGCCATGTCCATTAATCGTCCTTTGGGGTAGGCGAGCCGCAGGCATTTGGTTTCAATTGCTGGCCACGCGGCAATTGCGCTTGGTTGCCGACCAGGAACGGCACGCCACTGTTGCCGATACGCCCGATCAACGCTCCTTCTGGTTGACCGGGCAAGGTATAGCCGGGCTTGGCGATCAACCTTGGGTTGCCCGCCGCGCTGACCATCCCGGTTGCCGGGTTGGCCGCCCACTGTCCACCGGTACACACCGCCAGTTGCCAGCTCTGCCCATTGACCTGCACGCCGGTGCCCTGCCAAGCCTGGTTGGCCTGCACCTACACGGTCCGCTTAAGCAGATCGCTGGCGACCACGTCGGCGGCCTGGAAGGTCAGCGCAGTGATGGTCAAGGTCGGGTTGGCGGTGCCGGTGGTGGGGAACACTCCGTCGCCGACCAGGAACAGGTTGGGGTGGTCCCAGCTGCGCTGGTCCTTGTCCACCACCGACTTGGTACGGTCCGAACCCATACGATAGGTGCCCATCAGGTGGCCAGCGCCGAAGAACGCGTAGTACTGGCCGTCATACTTGAACACCGTTTGCGAGCCGGGCTTGAGCTCAGGGTTCAGGTTGGTCAGCTCGGTGGCGCCCATCAGCTTGGTGATGATATGCGTGGCGGCCAGGCGCGCCTGCTTGAAGCCCTCCTTGGTGTAGTCGGACAGTTCATAGGCGATCTGTGGCCTAGTCAGGCCCAAGCCGTCGGTGAACCCCTCGGCCCTCTCCACCCGGCACAGCGCTTTGTAAGGGTCTTTCTCCACCTGCTCGATCAAGAAGCCCAGACGGAACTGACGGGTCAGCACGCTGTTGAGCTCTTGCACCAGCGCCACGCCGGATAACGCCTTTTTATCGGGGTTGGCGCCACCCTTGTTGGTGCCGTCGATGAAATCGCAGACCGACGTATAGGGATCGTTCACCGACCAGTTCCAACCCTCATTGCCGATCTCGATACGCCAGGCGGCACGCTGGCTGCGGAACGGTCCGTCGCGCATGTCCTCGATCCCCGAGGTGGACAACGGCCCGCGGAACGGGAACAGTGACTTACCTTCGGGCATCAGGCCCCATGCTAGGTACACCGGGTGGTCGGCCAACGCCTGGCCGACCTGAGCGCTGCTGTTGGCCACGCCGTTGGGGCATGCGGGCCGACCGAGTTGAGTCGCAGTTTCGGCGTTTCGATCGCGTGGGCGGCGATCACGTAGCGTTTCCCCTGAGCCTCGCCGTTCTGGCGCGTGCCGTCGTTCTGGTACTGGATGTACTCGATGCCGGTGACGCCGCTGGCATCGACTTGCACCTTGCTCGCCACACTCTGGTAGAGGATACGCACGTTGCCGGTATCCAGCGCCTTGGCCATGGTCACGGTGGCGTCGTACTTGGCTTGGATCGGGCAGATCGGTGTGCAACTGGTGTTGCCGGCGCACACCCGGCGGCCGTTGTCGCTTTGCGAGTTGCGCCCGGCCGGGGTCTGCCGGACGTTGAGCGTCACACCTGGGTACGACTTGCCGTCGGGCGTCTTCTCCGGGCTCTGGTACACCTTGCCAGTGACATTCTCATCCAGGCCCTGGTCGACCAGTGACGGCGGGATGCCGTGCATACTGTACTGATAGCCCTGCGGGAAGTTCACGCCCAAGTAGGTCTGCGAGGCGACATCGGCGGACACGCCCATCTCCTCCTCGGCCCGGCAGTAGGCGGTCTGCAGGTCGTCGTAGCTGATCGGCCAGTCGACTCCGACGTTGTACGCAGTGCGCATGCGAAAGTCGTTGGGCAACAGGCGCAGGGGCCGTGCCCATCCAGTGCCACATGGTGCCGCCGCCTACCCGCTCGTAGGTGCTGGCGAACAGTTGCGGCCCCTTCTGTACCAGGTAGCTCTTCTGCGCTTTGTTCGAATCTTCGCTGCCGGCGGTTATCAGGTCCTGGATGGTCGCCCGTGGCGCGAACTGAGTGGCCGGAGTCTGCTCGGTCTGCTCCGGTGGGTATGGCGACCCGGGCGACTTGAACACGGCAGTGTAGAAACGCTCAAGGTACTCGCTGCGGTTAGGCGGAATCGCCGGGGCCGACTCGAGCACCAGCACTTTCAAACCGGCCAAGCCCAATTGATAGGCCATGACGCTGCCGGCCATGCCGGCGCCCACGACGATCACATCGGCGGTTTCGATGTTCTGGGTTTGTAGATTGCTCATGGCTGCTGCCCTTCCTTGGCGTCGACACCGGTAAATTGCTTGAGGGTCGGTGGCTGCTCGGCCCAGTAGCCGAAGTGATACTGGCTGTAGCCCATGGGGTGGGACTGGACGATCTTCCACGCCCAGCTTTCCTTGTAGGCCTGGTCGGAGACCACACGGGTATCACCCTCGTGGCGTTGCCTTGGTCATAAGGCTGGTACCAGCTGCCGAGCAGCCACAGCTTCATGATCGAGCGGCCCCCCTGGGCGATCTGCGGGTCCGAGTTGTCGAGCACGGCGCTGGCGATTTGTGCAAGCGGTTGGTTCTTGATGCTGGCGTACAGCTCCAGCAGGTTACTGAACGCTACGGTGCCCATGCCTTGCTGGGCAGTGGCGAAAAAAAGCGGCGGCAGGTTGATAGGGTCGACGGAGGGCGCGAGCAGTTTGGCTGACAGGCCAGTTAACGCGGCGGACAGGTCGATGAAGTTCTGCAGGTTCGGGTCGCTCATGGCATCACTCCTTGGCGCCGGTGGATTGGGCACGTTCAAGCAGGAAAGTAAAATCGGCGAAACTGGTGCGCGGGGACTGGGTCACTCGATAGAGCGGCACCCAATTGCGGATGACGTTGGCATTGATGCCGTGGCTGATGGCAACACTGGACACGGTTGCTCCAGGTTGCAGGCATTTCTGAACGACTTGGGCTTTGAATGGTTTTGAATAAGAGCTTCGTTGTCGCATGGAAATCCTGGCGATAAGGGTGATCGCGTCCGCTTAAAAATACGCGGACACCATCGCCCTTAAAGCTAGAGTTCGGAAGGTGAGTTCGCTGGACGCTTACGTGATTTCAGCCCAGGCTAAAGCCTTACGCAGAATGACAGAAACAAGAAGCCCGGCGCGAAGCGGGCTTTTGTATTTCGAATGGGGCTGATCCCTCAGCAGGTTCGAGTGTAATTCAAGGAGATCTATGGTGCAGCTAACACGTTCTCTTAGGTCGGTATCAGATATGAATTGCATTGAAGCGACAACCCATTGAGCATTCTCCCTCTGTGATGACTGACATTACGAGCCGACGCTAAAGCGTCATTGAGGCAAATGTCCTTGGGCATCAAGGATGCTGACTCAACTGGATGGTTTCGCCCCTGCCACGTCAGATCAGTGGGAATCATTTCAGGTTGTCAGTGAGGTGAATCATGGCTGGATATCATCCATCCAGATTCAGGCCTTTACCTCTCCCGTGTCGCCCTTCGCATCAAACAACCCTGCAAAAAAAAGATGAAATGCATCCCAGGTTCGCGTCCACCAACCACCTGTTTCTCCCGCCTCTAATGCGATGAGAGAGCGTGTCGCAAGTTTATTCTCGCCATCATACAACTCGTAGCTTCCGACAATGTCACCGACGGCAATAGGAGCTTCCAGTGCGTTATTGATGTGAAGGCGGCTTTCCACCTTGCGATTACTATTCTTGGGCAGCGTCAATGTCACATCATCGAGCAACCCAACAGAAATTACGTTTTTCTCGCCCTTCCACAGTCGTGGTTGAGCTAACACTTGGCCGCCTTTCTGATAGGTCTTCGTCTCAAAAAAGCGGAAGCCGTAGTTCAGGATTTTTTGAGCATCTTCTGCACGATTGTTCGTCGTGGTCGAGCCAAATACCGCACTGATAAGACGCCGCCCATCACGAAGAGCAGAGGTCACCATGCAGTAGCCGGCCTCTTCAGTGTGGCCAGTTTTGAGCCCGTCAACACTTGGGTCGCGCCAGAGGAGAAGATTGCGATTACGTTGGCGAATGTTGTTCCAGGTGAAATATTTGTGCGCGTATAGCGGGTAGTAAGCGGACTCATCATTGATAATTGCCCGCGCAAGTCGGGCCATATCATGAGCAGATGAGTAGTGCCCAGGTGCCGGCAAGCCTGTAGGGTTCATGAAGTGAGTGTCAGTCAGCCCAAGTTTATTTGCAGTGGCATTCATCAACCCGGCAAATGCATCTTCGCTACCTGCTATGTGCTCCGACAGAGCCACACTGGCGTCGTTGCCAGAGTCGATCACCACGCCACGCAGCAGGTCATGCACAGGGACAACGGCGCCAGGATCAAGAAACATCCTGGAACCACCGGTTCTCCATGCGTTTTCACTGACGGTAACCGGATCGTCGACCTTGAGGCGTCCCGCCTGTATCTCATTGGTAGCCACATAAACCGTCATCAACTTAGTCAAGCTAGCCGGCGGCAAATGCATATCAGCGTTTTGACTGCTAATAATCGAGCCTGTCGCGGCATCCATGAGTACCCAAGATTTCGCGCTCAGTTGCGGTGGTGCTGGGATCATTGCTCGGGCAGTTGGTGAGGCAGGACTTGGGGTAGGTATTGGAGCCGCCCAAACTGGTGTCAGAAAAGAACACGCAAGAATGAGTGTAAGCCGCAATTTAGGGTGTTTCACAAGCGCCAGCCTCGGATTCGCAGAAAGACGCGCCAAGCTAGATGAGGAGCTGAGAGGGCTCAAATTAACCCGGATTAATATAAATTTAATTAGCCGTTGGAAACGACCATCTCGGGCAATGGACAGATAATCGAGACTGAGGCTCCACCACCAAGCGGCGATTCCTGGATATGCAGTACAAACCCGTGCAACCGAACAATTGCCGATACCAGAGAAAGCCCCAGTCCATGCCCAGGTTGTTGGCGGGTAGCGTCTCCGCGATAAAGCCTTCGGATCACGCTGTCACGCTCTGCCTCGGGTATTCCAGGGCCACTGTCCGAAACCTCGATATGGAGCGAGTTATGCGTCAGAGAGCCGGTCAAGTGAATTACACCGCCCTTGGGTGTGAACTTGATAGCGTTATCTAAAAGATTAACCAGCGCCTCGAACAGAAGAGAAACATCACCAGATAACTTCGGAAGGTCTTCAGAGAGCTCGAGGAGTAGCGTCAGTCCTTGCTCTTGTGCCAAGGGCAAAAAAAACTCGTGCGCTTGCATCAGCAGCGATGCTGGCTGGAACGATTCAAAACCTGATCTTCTCCTTGTATCTTCAAGTTCAGATATTCGCAGCAGCCCTTGGAAGCGCAACATGATGGATTCGCTTTCTTCCAGTGCCATGTTCAAGGTTTCTGCATGAGAGCTATCCAGGGGTAACTGCTGTAGCTGGTCAAGATGGGCACGCAGGCGAGTCAGGGGAGTACGCAGATCGTGCGCAATACCGTCACACGTCCCCTTCACCTCATGCATAAGCTGCTCTATATGCTCGAGCATGACGTTGACAGCATTGGCCAACATGTCGAGCTCATCGCGGCGTGGAGATAGCGGCAGGCGTTCACCGAGATTGCCCGATACGATACTTTCGGTGCAGCTTTGAAGTCGCTGCACTCTGCGTAAGGGCCTTCGCCTCAAGAGCCACCAACCGATCAACCCAGGGATAAGAGTAAGAGAAAACCCCCAAATTAATGCCTGCTCGATGATGCCGCCGACTGCGGAGATAGATCCTCCATCACGCGACAGGATCAAAATTCGACCATCACGCCGATGTTGCATTAGCGCATGGCTGCTTCGGGTTTGCTCGCGTGGCAATGCGATGCTCAAACCTCGCTCCAGATAATGTACCTGACCATCATCTGGGAGACTTGCTCGTAACCGCAGAAGGTCACCGGCGATATGTGTGCCGTCAGCTTTGAACAAACCGTAGGCGTCGATCCCTGAAGTCGAATACACCTCACTGGCAGCCAGTTCACCCTCTAGGCTGGCATCATCGATTTTTTGATAATAGTGGGCGCGTTGCATCAATGTCCGCTCGGCAACAGCCCCGAGATAGGTTGAGATTTTCCAATAAAGCACCCCCGTAAAAACGGCTCCCCAAGCGATAAAAAACAACGCGTAAAGCCCGAGAAGGCGACTATTGGAAGAACGCCAGCGCTCACTCCTGGGAAGCAAGTACATAACCAGAACCGCGAATTGTTTGAATGACAGGGGAACCGCTCCCCTCGATTTTTTTCCGCAGCCGACCGATATGAACATCAATAATGTTCGTGCCAGGATCGAAGTGATATCCCCAAACCGCCTGAAAAAGCATGGTTCTAGTGACCAACTGACCCGCGTTGCGCATGAAATAAGTGAGCAGTTTGAATTCGGTTGGGAGAAGCGGAATGTGCACATTCGAACGACTGAGTGAGTGTTCAATGAGATCGATATGGAGGTTGCCAAAGCTCAAATGACGCTCACTTTCACCTGCGGTTGGGCGCCTCAGCAGCACCTCCACCCTGGCGATCATTTCAACCGTAGAGAACGGTTTGGTCAGGTAGTCATCGCCCCCCGAACGAAGCCCTTTCACCCGCTCATCGACATCAGACAATGCACTGATCATCAAGACTGGCTTCAGAATACCGAGGCTTCTCAACGTGCTGACTATCGTCAAACCATCAAAATCAGGCAGCATTCGGTCAAGCGTTATCACATCATGGTCACCAGAAATAGCCGCTGACAATCCATCACGACCGTTAGCCGTCCACTGAACATCGAATCCATGGGAGGTAAGCGTGTTAACAATAGCATTGGCTGTAACCTCATCGTCCTCTATTACTAGCGCGCGATTCATTTTTTACTCCACACAACGATTGCAAACCTAAAGACTCAAGCAGGCTCCAAGCGCCGTAGATTTCAAGATGGATGCAGCCTAGGTAGGGTGCATCAGCCGGTAAACTAAATTTTTCTTAACCCTCCTTAATTTCGACATTGCTTGAAATGTGACTATTTTTTCGCGCCTTCACTGCTAAACCTCATTTCTACGCTGGATTCAGGATACTCCGTCATGACGAAGACCTTACTGAGGCTCGCATTGGCCTGCTTGTTGTTCTTGGCAGATGGCATCGACGCACAGGATGCGATCTCTACCAAAACGCTTACCCTATTTGTGTCTGGAGGCTTCATCGCGGCGATTCAATCCTTAGCTCCCGTTTATGAAAAAGAGACGGGATTCAGCCTGATCATCAAAGAGTCTCCACCTACCGGGAATACCCCGATGGCAATCACTAATCGGCTCTTGCGCGGTGAAAAAGCAGATATCGTAATCATGGAGGATTGGGAGCTTCGAAATTTGATCGATCAGGGGCAGCTGCAAAAAACGAGTCGAATTGATCTTGGCAAGTCGTTCATTGCCATGGCCGTCCAAAAAGGTGCAAAAAAGCCCGATATAGGCAACATGAAAGCCTTCAAAAAAACGCTACTCAGTGCCAAGTCCTTGGCTCTATCGGATACGCCCAGCGGAACATACCTGTCCTGCATTCTCTTCCCTCAAATGCACATTTCAGAAAGCTTGAGGATCAAGACGCGGACGATTTCCGCCGAACCCGTCGGAGAAGCAGTCGCTCGTGGCGAAGCAGAGATAGGCTTCCAACAACTGAGTGAATTGATGCGCACGGAAGGTATTGATGTGATCGGGCTTATTCCAGATCAGGTGCAGAAAATGACGATGTATTCTGCAGCCATCTCTACTGGTGGCGTACAGCAAGAGGAGGCTGCAGCGCTGTTGAAATTCCTGAGTTCAAAGGCCTCTAGGACTGCCATCAAGGTAAGTGGATTAATACCCGTGCGATGAGTATTCCAGACAGGCGCATGGCTCAGCTGCTACATCTGCAGCATCGGTACGCTTGGCTATTGAGACACCGCCAGAATTGCAGCTGCTTTATGGTTGGTCATTTGAGGGGCCGATTTCGTTTGCTGACCCAAGCTTAAGCCATCAAATTCTTGAGGGCTTAACGTGGCCCCTCCGCCAGACAGAATCAAGGCGAGAGCTAGAATGGTAAAGCCTACTAACACTGGGAATGAACCCAACCAGAATTGGATGCGTCGGCGGCGCTGGTATGCGTCCATCTTTACTAGCCCCTGTCGGCGTTGGCGAGTATTTCTCGCTTACTTATACTTCTCAGTGATGTAACTGCTTGAACGATACCGAAAGTGCTCAGAGTTGCCACAAACAATGTGGGCGAGTTCTCTTATATTCCTGCTCTTCCATTTCATTTGCGTTCCTAGATTAGGCGGAGTGGGACTGAAGCACGGACGACATAAGACAGTTAGCAGATAATGATCGCCAGATGTGGGTAGATAGCTGCCGCTGAAAATATAGGGTCGTCAGCTCTTTCAATGATCGATTGAGCATAGCTTCCCATCGGCTTCTCGCTTTGCTGGCACGAAAAGCTCCCAAGCCTGGCCGTTATCGCAATTTCTAAGGCGCCACACCGTTTAGTGCAGTGCTTCTACCAACCTTCTCCGTGCGAACTCAGACGCGACCCCGTTCAGGATTCAGGGCCACGCGCAAATCGGATATCCGATGCGATTCAGCTGTTTGTGACTGACCGCTTTTGGCTGTGGATTCAACCGGTCGATGCAACACAACTAAATTCTGTGTAAGCAGAAGGAGTGTTGCAGATGAAGCAGAGACCTCGGATCTATTACACCGAAAGCCAGAAAAAACTGATGTGGGATCACTGGCGAAAGGCGACTCTCTCCAGCACATAGCCCAACTATTTGATCGAAACCATTCATCGATACAGCGCATCTTGGCGGAAACAGGCGGTATCAGACCCGCTGTACGCCGCAGGTCCAGATTGGCGCTGACGTTGGCTGAGCGCGAAGAGATTTCGCGTGCAGTGGTGGCAGGTAACTCGATCCGTTCCATGGCCGCGCTGCTAGGGCGAGCAGCCTCTACGATCAGTCGTGAGATCAAACGCAACGGTGGCCAAGGATGCTACCGGGCTAATCAAGCTGATCAGGCTGCCTGGGATCGTGCGCATCGACCTAAGGTCTGCAAACTTGTTGAGAACCGAACGGTGGCGCAAATTGTTGCAGACAAGCTTCAATTGCAGTGGTCACCGGAACAAATTGCCGGTTGGTTGAAGCGTACCTACCCGGACGATACGAGCTATCAGGTGTCACACGAGACGATCTATCGCACGCTCTTCATACAGGCTCGCGGGGCTCTGAAGAAAGAGTTGCTTGAGCATTTACGGCGCACGCGGGCCATGCGTCGCTCGCGCCATCACACGCAGAAGAAAGAAAATCACGGTCGAATCACTGACGCGGTATCGATCCGCGAACGCCCGGCCGCGGCTAAGGATCGGGCGGTGCCAGGTCACTGGGAAGGCGACCTGCTGTGCGGTAGCAGGAACAGCCAAATTGCCACTCTTGTTGAGCGTCATACCCGCTACGTAATGCTGGTGAAATTGGACGGTAAGGATGGCGAGACGGTCATCAGCGCCCTGTTACCCCAAGAACTCTACAAATCGCTGACGTGGGATCGCGGAAAAGAGATGGCTGACCATAAGCGCTTTACGGTGGCTACCGACATCAAGGTCTACTTCTGCGATCCTCATCGTCCTTGGCAACGGGGATCGAATGAGAACACCAACGGGTTGTTAAGGCAGTACTTCCCGAAAGGAACCGACCTTGCGGATCACTCGCAAGCCACGCTCAATGAAGTCGCAAGGCAGCTAAATAGCCGCCCTCGGAAAACACTAGACTACGAAACACCCGCTGAACGATTTAGCCAATCTGTGCGTCGACCGGTTGAATCCACAGCTGGAAGCAGCCCGTTGAAGGTTGCCCCATACTTTTGAGTGTCGAGATCGAAACAGTGATGTCGAAAGGGCAGGGTTGCGGAAATGACTGAAAAGATGCGGAAACGATCCGTAGAGAGAGGGGGGAATTTCCTGAGTGCCAGAAACGACAAAGCCCTGAATAATCAGGGCTTTGTCGTACATAAGATGGCGGAGGCGATGGGATTCGAACTCATGGACCTGTTACAGTCGACGGTTTTCAAGACCGTTGCCTTAAACCACTCGGCCACACCTCCGTTTTTGTTGCGGGCGCCATAATACCTGAATGAAACACACTGTCAAACTCTGTACATAGCTTGTTGCAGAGCGTCTGTTATGATCTTTGCCACTGAACGTTTCAAACCAACAGGAGTGTCGCCATGCGCGAACAGGATTACGCAGTTAATAACAGCGTGCAGGCCGAGCAGCTAGAAGTTAGCCGCGTCCTGCGCAACACCTACGGCCTACTCGCTCTCACTCTCGCCTTCAGTGGCGTGATGGCTTACGTGGCCCAGCAGATGCGGGTCGGTTACCCGAACATTTTCGTGGTGCTGATCGGTTTCTACGGTCTGTTCTTCCTCACCAACAAACTCCGTGATTCGGCCTGGGGCCTGGTGTCGGCGTTTGCCCTGACCGGTTTCATGGGCTTCCTGCTCGGCCCGATCCTCAACCGTTACCTGGGCATGCAGGGCGGCGCCGAAGTGGTCAGCTCGGCCTTTGCGATGACCGCGCTGGTATTCGGTGGCCTGTCGGCCTACGTGCTGATTTCCCGCAAGGACATGAGCTTCCTCGGTGGTTTTATCACCGCCGGTTTCTTCGTCCTGCTGGGTGCGACGCTGGCCAGCCTGTTCTTCCAGATCAGCGGCCTGCAACTGGCGATCAGCGCGGGCTTCGTGCTGTTCTCCTCTGTGTGCATCCTGTACCAGACCAGCGCCATCATTCATGGCGGCGAGCGTAACTACATCATGGCGACCATCAGCCTGTATGTATCGATCTACAATCTGTTCGTCAGCCTGTTGCAGCTGTTCGGCATTATGGGCCGCGACGACTGATTCTTGTAAGCCCTGAAACAAAAAGCCCGCTTCGGCGGGCTTTTTGCTGTCTGCGATCCGGCAACCCAGGGTCAGGCCGGGTCGTGGCAGCACACGCAGAGCTTGTTGCCGTCCGGGTCGCGAAAATAGGCGCCGTAATAATCAGGGTGGTAATGCGGGCGCAGGCCGGGCGGGCCTTCGCAGGTGCCGCCGCTAGCCAGGGCCAGGGCATGCGCCTGGTCGACGCTGGCGCGATCAGGGGCGAGCAGGGCGATCATCTGGCCATTGCCGCTGGTTGCCGACTGGCCATTGAAGGCGGCGCCAATCACCAGCAATGGGCGCGGGGCCTTTTCGCTGACCCAGGCGGCCCAGGGCTTGGCTGGGTCGCAAAAGCGCACCTGCAAACCCAGCGTGTCCATGAGCGGTGCATAGAAACTCCAGGCCCGCTCAAAGTCGGTTATGCCGATGTAGACATGAGACAGCATCGCAGCACCTCGCTATTGGACAATGATCAGGCTGCCGTCGCTGTGTTGCCGATAGATCGTGTAGGGCAACAGCAAGGTGTCGAGTACGCCTGAGACGGCCATGTCGAGCAGCATGGCCTGGTTCGAGGCCGGGCCGGTATGAGTTGCGCCGTTCTCTGGCTCAGGGGCATGCAGGCTGCAGAAGTCGTAAGTCACGCCACTGTAGATACGCGGGACGCCACCGCAGTAGGTTTTTCGCTCCTTGAGTTTCTCGCTGGCCACCGCATCTTCCCTGAAGACGGTATCGATGGTTCCACAACCTGAGAGCATCAATGCCGCCAGCAACAGAAAAGAGGTTTTCACGGTGCGAATCCTTCGTCGATGAGGCCCTGAGTCTAGCCAGTTTTTGGGTGCCAGGGGGCAAACGCCGTGTGTGAGCCCAGGCATTACGCCATCGGCGGCAACCGCCGTTTCACCGGGCTTTTCTTGACGATCGCGGTGTTGGTTTCCGCGCAGCTGTTGAGGTGGTCGAGCAGGCTGTCCAGTTGCTCCATGTTGCGTACATGCAGGCGGGCGATAAAGCAGTCCTCGCCCGTGACCTTGTCGCATTCGGTGAACTCGGGGATGGCCAGGATCTGTCGTTCGACTTCCTGGAGTTTCCCCGGCAGCGGCCGGATGCGCACGATGGCCTGCAATTGATAGCCGAAGAACTTCGGGTCGACTTCGACGGTATAGGCCTTGAGCACGCCGCGCTCTTCCAGGCGTCGCAGGCGTTCGGCGACGCTGGGCGAGGACAGTCCGCTGATCTGCGCCAGGGCCTTGAGCGAACGGCGTGAATCTTCCATCAGGGCGCTGATCAGCGCCTGGTCAATCTCGTCGATCATGTCAGCCTCATTAGGTAAAACCTAAGAAATACCTTGATAAAAAAGGTGTAAGCCGATTTTAGCCTACCGTTGAGTCTTGAGCGGGGCAGGAGCCGATTGTCATACTTTTGGCTCTTGTTGAGGAGAGTGATCATGGACAAGTTGTTACGCCGCGGCTCACTGGAAATGACCGCCGCCATGTTGATTTCCGGCACCATCGGCTGGTTCGTGCTGGTGTCCGGGCAGCCGGTGCTGGACGTGGTGTTCTGGCGCTGCGTGTTCGGTGCCGCGACCCTGCTGCTGATCTGTGCCGGCTTCGGCTTTCTGCGCCCCGGCATCCTGACGCGCACCACCTTTCTCCTCGCCGTGCTCAGCGGTGTCGCCATCGTCGGCAACTGGGTGCTGCTGTTCGCCTCCTATTCCCGGGCCTCGATCGCCATCGGCACCGCGGTCTACAACGTCCAGCCGTTCATGCTGGTGGGGCTGGCGGCGCTGTTCCTCGGCGAGAAAATCACCGCGCAGAAACTGTTCTGGCTGAGCATTTCCTTCGCCGGGATGCTGGCGATCGTCAGCGCCCATGGCGAGCAGGGCGCGGCGGGCAATGACTATCTGCTGGGAATCGCCCTGGCGCTGGGGGCAGCCCTGCTGTATGCCTTCGCCGCGCTCTTGATCAAGCGCCTGACCGGCACGCCGCCGCACCTGATCGCGTTGATCCAGGTCTGCACCGGGGTGTTGTTGCTGGCGCCCTGGGCCAACTTCTCGGCGCTGCCCACGGCACCGGAGGCCTGGGCCAGCCTGCTGACCCTGGGCATCGTCCACACCGGGGTGATGTACGTGCTGCTGTACGGCGCGATCCAGAAACTGCCGACCGCACTGACCGGCGCACTGTCGTTCATCTACCCGATCGCGGCGATCTTCGTCGACTGGTTCGCCTTCGGCCATCGCCTGGAACTGCTGCAATGGATCGGCGTGATCGCCATTCTGCTGGCTGCGGCCGGCATGCAGCAGGGCTGGAGCCTGGGCTTGCGTCGTCGGGTGGCGGCGCAGTGAGCGCTGCGGTCCACTCAGGCGCTGTGACTGGGCGATTGTTTGCTACTCTGCGGTCCTTCCATCCCGTTCCGCCGAGTACAGAACATGCCAATATCCGACGCCAGTCCTGAACCGCAATCCGTCTGCAACCCGATTACCAGCAGCGCGATCTTTATCGTCGCCACCCTGGCCCCCGGCAGTGACGCCGCCGCCAAGGTGCGGGGCTGGTGCGAGGATGTGGCGGGCCTTACCCGTTCGGTCGGCAAGCGGGTGCCCGCGGGTAACCTGTCGTGCGTCTGCGGTTTTGCTTCGGCGGCTTGGGACCGGCTCTTCGGCGGGCCGCGCCCAGCCTCGCTGCACGCCTTTCGCGAGTTCGGCCCGCAAGAGCGCCGGGCCGTGGCGACCCCCGGCGACCTCCTGCTGCACATTCGCGCGGACCAGATGGACCTGTGCTTCGAACTGGCGACGCAACTGATCGGGGCATTGGGCGATGCGATCTCGGTGGTCGATGAGGTACAGGGTTTCCGCTATTTCGACATGCGCAGCATCATCGGTTTTGTCGATGGCACGGAAAATCCGGTGGGGCGCAAGGCCATCGAGTTCACCCTGGTCGGCGATGAAGACCCGGCGTTCAGCGGCGGCAGTTATGTGCTGGTGCAGAAGTACCTGCATAACATGAACGCCTGGAACGAGCTGTCGGTCGAGGCGCAGGAACGTGTCATCGGGCGCAAGAAGCTGTCCGATATCGAACTCGACGATGCGGTCAAGCCGACCTCTTCCCACAGTGCCTTGACCACCATCACCAAGGACGGCGAAGAGGTGAAGATCCTGCGCGACAACATGCCGTTCGGCCGGCCGGGGGCCGGGGAGTTCGGCACCTATTTCATCGGTTACGCGCGCTCGCCGGAGCCTATCGAGCAGATGCTGGAAAACATGTTTGTCGGCCGGCCGGCGGGCAACTATGACCGCTTGCTGGATTTCAGCACGGCGGTGACCGGCGGCCTGTTCTTCGTGCCTTCCGCCGATCTGCTGGAAGCGTTGGCCGAACGCCAGCCCTGATCCGGATGCAAAGAGCCCGCGAGGTGAGGGCCTCGCGGGCTCGTTGCATCTGGCGGATGCTATTCAATGGTTGGCGGGACCGCGCACCGGGAAAGGCGCCGGGCCTTTACCGATGCGATCAGCAATCAGTGAGTGCTCATGCCGGCCATGTGCATCATCAGCCGCAACAGGCCGGCCACCGCACCCAGGGCCAGCACACTGCCCAGCCAGATGCCCACCAGCCATGCCAGCCGCCGATACCAGGGGGCGTTCGGGTGGACGGTGGTCGATACCTCAGAGCGTTCCATAAGCCAACTCCATCATCAGTGCGGTGGCGGCGGCCAGCATCACCAGCCCGCCGAGGAACAGCAGGCTCAGCTGTGCCACCTGCTGGTAGAAAGGCCTCTGCCTGGTAGTGGTTCGAAGGGTTTCGCTATCAATGGTAACCATCGCCGATCCTCACTTTGCCGCGGAACACGTAGTAGCTCCAGCAGGTGTACATCAGGATGATCGGCAGGATGAACAGGGTGCCGATCAGGATGAACAGCTGGCTGGACGGGGGCGATGCGGCCTGCCACAGGCTGATGGAAGGCGGCACGATGTTCGGCCAGATGCTGAAGGCCAGGCCGATGTAGCCGAGGAACACCAGCGCCAGGGTGAACACGAACGGCCAGTGCGAGTGATGCTGGCGCAAGGTGCGCAGCAGCCCGAACAGCGCCAACAGCGCGAGAACCACAAGAGCGCCGAAGACCACGATATGCGCGTGGGTGAACCAGCGGCTGGCGATCTCCGGGTGCAGCATGGGCGTCCACACACAGAGCACCGCGACCACCGCCATCAGCACGAACGCCAGCGGCCGGGTGTAGTGGCGCATGCGCGATTCGAGCATGCCTTCGGTCTTGACCAGCAGCCAGGTGCTGCCCAGCAGTGCATAGGCGACGATCAGGCCCAGGCCGCAGAACAGCGGGAACGGCGCCAGCCAGTCCAGGTTGCCGCCGGCGAACTGGCGATCGACCACCGGGATCCCCGCGATATAGCTGCCAATCACGATGCCCTGGCAGAAGGTCGCCAGCAGCGAGCCACCGATGAACGCCATGTCCCAGATATGGCGTTTTTCCGGGCTGGCCTTGAAGCGGAACTCAAAGGCCACGCCGCGGAAGATCAAGCCGGCCAGCATGAAAATCAGCGGCAGGTACAAGGCCTCCAGAATCACCGAATAGGCCAGCGGGAAGGCCCCGTACAGCGCCGCGCCACCGAGAATCAGCCAGGTTTCGTTACCGTCCCAGACCGGCGCCACGGTGTTCATCATCACATCGCGCTCCTGCGCGTCCGGGATGAGCGGGAAGAGGATCCCCAGTCCCAGGTCGAAGCCATCCATGATGACGTACATCATCACCCCGAAAGCGATGATCACGCCCCAGATCAACGACAGATCTATACCTTGAATGCCCATGGGCAAGCTCCTTGTTCAGTTGGCGGGGTTGCCGGACGCGAAGGTCTCGGTGACCGCGGACAGCGGCCGGCGCGGCGTGCGGTCCTGGCCGGGGCCGCCTTGTGGCGGATGATCGTGATGCGGCTGCGGGCCTTTGCGGACCAGCTTCATCATGTAGGCGATGCCCACGGTGAACACCGAGAAGTAGATCAGCACGAACAGCGCGAGCGAGATGCTTAACTGGCTGACCGAGTGGTTCGACGCCGCATCGGCGGTGCGCTGCAAGCCGTACACCACCCACGGCTGGCGGCCGACTTCGGTGGTGATCCAGCCGGCCAGCATGGCGATCAGGCCGGTCGGGCCCATGAACAGCACCAGGCGCAGGAACAGCCGGTTGCGGTACAGCGCGCCGTTGCGGCGCAAGGCCAGGCCGAGCAGGCCGGTGAGGATCATCAACATGCCCAGCCCGGCCATGATCCGGAAGCTGAAGAAGATGATGGTCGCGTTCGGCCGGTCCTCTTTCGGGAAGCTCTTGAGCGCCGGGATCTGCTGGTCCAGGCTGTGGGTCAGGATCAGGCTGCCCAGGTAAGGCACTTCGAGCGCATAACCGGTCTTCTCGGCGTCCATGTCGGGGATGCCGAACAGCACCAGCGGCGTCGATTCATTGCCGATGTTTTCCCAGTGGCCTTCGATGGCGGCGATTTTCGCCGGCTGATGTTCCAGGGTGTTCAAGCCATGGGCATCGCCGACCACTGCCTGGATCGGCGCCACGATCAAAGCCATCCACATCGCCATCGACAGCATTTTGCGCACTTGTGGCGTGTCGTTCTTGCGCAGCAGGTGCCAGGCCGCGGACGAGCCGACAAAAAACGCGGTGGCGACGAACGCGGCGATTGCCATGTGCGCCAGGCGGAACGGGAACGACGGGTTGAACACGATGGCCAGCCAGTCCATCGGCACGATCCGCCCATCGACGATGGAGAAGCCCTGTGGCGTCTGCATCCAGCTGTTGGAGGCGAGGATCCAGAAGGTCGAGATCAGCGTGCCGATCGCCACCATGACCGTGGAGAAGAAGTGCAGCCCACGGCCGACCCGGTTCCAGCCGAACAGCATCACCCCGAGGAAACCGGCCTCGAGGAAAAACGCGGTCAGCACTTCATAGGTCAGCAGGGGCCCGGTAATACTCCCGGCGAAGTCCGAGAAGCGGCTCCAGTTGGTGCCGAACTCGTAGGCCATGACCAGCCCGGAGACCACCCCCATGCCGAAGTTGACGGCAAAGATTTTCGACCAGAAGTGATACAGGTCCTTGTAGACCGAGTTATTGCTTTTCAGCCAGAGGCCTTCGAGCACTGCCAGGAAGCTGGCCAGCCCGATGGTGATGGCGGGAAATATGATGTGGAACGAGACCGTGAACGCGAATTGAATTCGCGCCAGGTCAAGCGCTTCCAGGTTTGACATGACGATACCCTCAGAGTGGCTCGATACGCGTGCACAGCCCGGCCGACTGCGTGAGCCTCGCGGCTCGCGGTCAACGGCAATGCAGGTTTCGAAAGGGCCGGGGCGACGCGCGCCGCCCCGGGCAGGTTCAATCGACGGAGGACTGGATCAGGTTGCTGACCGGCGCCGGTTCAAGGCGAATCGCAATGAACTTCGAGGTCGGGGTGAAGGTGCGGTCGCCGTAGCTTTCCAGCGGCACCAGAGGGTTGGTTTCCGGGTAGTAGGCGGCGGCCTGGCCGGCGGGAATGTCGTAGGCGATCAGGGTGAAGCCGCTCACCCGGCGCTCGCGACCGTCGCCCCACAGCGAGATCATGTCGACCTTCTGCCCCGGCTCGTAGCCCAGCTTGCGAATGTCCTGCTCGTTGACGAACACCACGTCGCGCATGCCGTAGACCCCACGATAACGATCGTCCAGGCCATACAGGGTGGTGTTGTACTGGTCGTGGGAACGCATGGTCTGCAGGATCAGCTCCGGCTTCACGCCCAGGTCGCGCACGCCCTGGCTCACCAGGTGTTCCGGCAATACGCCGGGGGTGAACTGGGCCTTGCCGGTGGCGGTTTTCCAGATGCGCTGGGCGGCGTCGTTACCCAGGTGGAAACCACCGGGGTGCAGCAGCTTCTGGTTGAAGTCCTTGAAGCCGGGAATGGTGTCGGCGATCAGGTTGCGGATGCGGCTGTAGTCCTCGATCACCCAGAGCCAGTCGATGGGGTGGCTGCCGAGGGTGGCATTGGCGATCCCGGCGATGATCGCCGGTTCCGAACGCATCAGCGGCGACTTGGGTTTCAGCTGGCCGTGGGAGATGTGCACCATGCTGAAGGTGTCTTCCACGGTGACGCCTTGCGGGCCCTGGGCTTGCAGGTCGATATCGGTGCGCCCCAGGCACGGCAGGATCAGCGCCTCGCGGCCGGTGACCAGGTGGCTGCGGTTGAGCTTGGTGGCGATGTGCACGGTCAGCTCGCAGTTGCGCAGCGCGGCGTGGGTGCGCGGGCTGTCGGGGGTGGCCTGGGCGAAGTTGCCCCCCAGGCCGATGAACACCTTGGCCCGACCTTCTTCCATGGCGGCGATCGCCATCACCGTGTTGTGCCCGTGCTTGCGCGGCGCCTTGAAGGCAAAACGCGCTTCCAGGGCATCGAGCAACTCGGTGGGGGCCAGTTCGTTGATACCCATGGTGCGGTCGCCCTGCACGTTACTGTGGCCGCGCACCGGCGACAGCCCGGCGCCCGGACGGCCGATATTGCCGCGCAGCAGTTGCACGTTGACCACTTCCTGCACGGTCAGCACCGAGTGGGTGTGCTGGGTCACGCCCATGGCCCAGCACATGATCACCCGCTTGGCCTTGCGATACATGCGCGCGGCCAGCTCGATGTCCTCCAGGGACAGCCCGGACTGCTCGAGGATGTGCTCCCAGCGGGTGGCGTCGACTTCGGCCAGGTAGGCGTCGAGGCCCGAGGTGTGCTCGGCGATGAAGGCGCGGTCGAACACCGCCTCGCCGTTGTTGGCCAGGGCTTCGCGTTCCCACTGCCAGAGGAACTTGGCGATGCCGCGCATGGCTGCCATGTCGCCGCCCAGGGCCGGGCGGAAGTAGGCGGAGGAGGTGGGCTCGGAGCCGTTGGTGAGCATCTCCAGAGGATGCTGCGGGTGCTGGAAGCGTTCCAGGCCACGCTCTTTCAGCGGGTTGAAACAGATCACCTGGGCACCGCGTTTCACCGCTTCACGCAGCGGTTCGAGCATCCGCGGATGGTTGGTGCCAGGGTTCTGACCGATGACAAAAATCGCGTCGGCTTCCCCCAGGTCCTCGAAGGTCACCGTGCCCTTGCCCACGCCGACACTGTCGTCCATGCCCAGGCCGCTGGCCTCGTGGCACATGTTCGAGCAGTCGGGGAAGTTGTTGGTGCCGTAGGCGCGCACGAACAGTTGATAGAGGTAGGCGGCCTCGTTGCTGGCCCGGCCCGAGGTGTAGAACTCGGCCTGGTCGGGCGACTCCAGCCCGTTCAGGTGCCTGGCGATCAGGGCGAAGGCGTCGTCCCAGCTGGTTTCGACGTAACGATCCAGGCTGGCGTCGTAACGCATCGGGTGGGTCAGGCGGCCCTGGTATTCGAGCCAGTAGTCGCTTTGCGCCGCCAGTGCCGACACCGTGTATTTGTTGAAGAAGGCCGGGTTGACCAGGCGCCCGGTGGCTTCCCAGTTGACCGCCTTGGCGCCGTTCTCGCAGAACTTGACCATGCCGTTTTCCGGCGACTCGCCCCAGGCACAGCCCGGGCAGTCGAAGCCGCCGTTCTGGTTGGTCTTGAGCATGGTGTGAATATTCTTGAAAGCGTTTTCGCTGCCCAGCCAGTTCCTGGTCACGGCAATCAATGCGCCCCAACCGGCCGCCGCCCCCTTGTACGGTTTATAGCGTTCAACTTCGCTCATGATACTTCTCCAGGACATTGCACGTAGGCTGCGCCTAATGCCGAGTCATTGTTAATGACTGTTTTCTTGTGTGCATGAATAACCAACTTTAAGTGGCAGTTAATTACAGGCTGCACAGGTTTATGCACTTCGCGGATATTGCTTCAGGACTGCGGGGTCAAGCCTAAGCCGCTTATAAAGTGCCTGTCTAATCGCAAATAATGACCGGATGATCGAAATGCTCTATCAAGGAAAAAATCGATAATAATCAATTAATTAACTACTTAATATGGTCCGGAATTGGATGATTTTTCTTCTGATAAATCCCATCGATCAACCGGTTGTTAATAGCAATTAGACGGTGATTTGAAATGTCCTTAGTCTTGCCTCAAACAAGGCCCTCTATAACGGTGGCCTTCCAATAACGGCACTCGGGTCGATACACCTGAAGTGCTGACGGAGGCGGTAATGTCAGATCGAATCCTGCAGGATGGTTTTTCCAGGCGAGTCGACTATCTGCGAATGTCGGTGACCGATCGCTGCGACTTCCGCTGTGTGTATTGCATGGCCGAAGACATGCAGTTCCTGCCGCGGCAACGCATCCTGACCCTGGAGGAGCTCTATCAGCTGGCGCAAAGTTTCGTCGCCCTGGGCACCCGGAAAATCCGCCTGACCGGGGGCGAACCCTTGATCCGCCCGGGCGTCGTCGAGCTGTGCCGGCGCATCGCCGCGCTGCCGGGGCTGCGCGAGCTGTGCATGACCACCAATGGCTCGCAGCTGGGCAAGCTGGCGGCGCCCTTGTTCGAGGCCGGGCTCAAGCGCCTGAACATCAGCATCGACAGCCTCGATGCCACGCGTTTTCGCGAGCTGACCCGCACCGGCGACCTGGCCCAGGTCATCGCCGGCATCGATGCGGCGAACGCCGCCGGTTTCCAGCACACCAAGCTCAACTGCGTGGTGATGAAAGGGCGCAACGATCATGAGATCAACGACCTGGTGGGCTTTGCCATCGACCGTGGGCTGGACATCTCCTTTATCGAAGAGATGCCCCTGGGGGTGATCAGCGAACACAGCCGCGCCGATGCGTTCTTTTCCAGCACCCAGGTGCGCGAGCGCATCGCCGAGCGCTACACCCTGATCGACTCCACCGAATCGACCCAGGGGCCGTCGCGTTACTGGCGCCTGGCCGAGGCGCCGGAGATTCGCCTGGGGTTCATCTCGCCCCACAGCCACAACTTCTGCGCCACCTGCAACCGGGTGCGGCTGACCGTCGAAGGCCGGCTCCTGCTGTGCCTGGGCAACGAGCATTCGGTCGATTTGAAGCAGGTGCTGCGCAGCCATCCGGGTGAGCCGCAGCGCCTGGAGCGGGCAATAGTCGAGGCGATGAAAATCAAGCCGTACCGCCACAACTTCGCACTCAATGACGAGGTGCAAGTGGTGCGGTTCATGAACATGACCGGCGGCTAGCCCGCGCGGTTTCTCCCCCAGCAAAAGGCTGTCTTGCGATGATCGTCAGATCCAAACCCAACCTGATCAATGTGCTGATCTCCCTCAAGGGCTCGATTGCCAAGCGCATCGCCCTGCGCAGCCTGCTGGTGACCCTGCTGGCCTCGGCCATCGTGTTCATCGAGACCCTGTACCCGACCTATTTCTCCAGGGTCAATGCCACGCCGTTCACCCTGTTGGGCCTGTCGCTGTCGATCTTCATGAGCTTTCGCAACAACGCCTGCTACGACCGCTGGTATGAAGCGCGCAAGGCCCTGGGCACGCTGGTGACTGAGGTGCGTTCGATGATCCGCGAAACCCAGGCGATCAAGGACTCGCGGCAGCGCGGCAGGATCCTGCGCGACCTCTGCGGCTTCGCTCATGCGCTCAACGCCAGGCTGCGCCAGGAAGACCCGCTGAGCGCGGCGGGCACCTGGCTGAGCCAGCTGCCGTCGGCCCAGGCGCCCAACGTGCCGGACAGCATCCTGCGCCACGTCGGCCAACAGTGTTCGACCCTGACCGAATCCGGGGCGATCAGCGAATGGCGCTATACGCTGATGGCCAATCACCTGAGCAGCCTGACCAACGCCCAGACCGTCTGCGAGCGGATCAAGAGCACGCCATTGCCTTTTCCCTACACGCTGTTGCTGCACCGCACCAGCTACATGTTCTGCATCCTGCTGCCCTTTGCCATGGCCGAGCCTCTGGGCTGGCTGACGCCGATCTTCACGGCCATCGTCAGTTATACGTTCTTCGGCCTGGACGCCATTGGCGACGAGCTGGAAGACCCCTTCGGCCGGGACGAGAACGACCTGCCGACCAATGCCCTGGTGCGCACCATCGAGCGGGAGGTGCTCGATGCCCTGGGGGCGACCCAGCTGCCGCCGGTGCTGCAACCGGTGGACTTCGTGCTGAGCTGACCGACGCCCATGCATTCGCCCCGGTTCCCCCGGGCCACATCACTCAACCCAGCCAACAGGCTGCGAGGATAACCATGAACCACGATTCCACGATCCTGACTCACCTGGACGCCGAAGGCCGGGCCAATATGGTCGATGTCAGCGACAAGCCGCCCACCGACCGCGAAGCCCAGGCCCAGGCCTGGGTACGCATGCAGCCCGCCACCTTGCAACTGATCCAGCGCAACGGCCACCCCAAGGGCGACGTGTTCGCGGTCGCGCGCATCGCGGGCATCATGGCGGCGAAGAAAACCCATGAGCTCATCCCGCTGTGCCACCCGTTGCTGCTCAGCTCGATTCACCTCGAACTGAAGGCGGTCGAGCCCGACAGCGTCAGGATTGTCGCCACCTGCCGGCTCAACGGCCGCACCGGTGTCGAGCTCGAAGCCCTCACCGCGGCCAGCGTCGCCGCGCTGACCCTCTACGACATGTGCAAGGCGGTCGACCGCGGGATGGTCATCGACAGCATCCAGCTGCTGAAGAAACAGGGCGGGCGATCGGGCAGCTTTGACGCGGGAGTCACAGCATGATCCTGGTCAACTACTTTGCCCGTTATCGCGAGCAGCTCGGTATCGGCGGCGAGAAGATCGCGCTGGATGATTCGTTGCGCAGCGTCGGCGACGTGAGGACGTTGCTGATGGCCAGGGGCGAGACCTGGCAGGCGGTGCTCGGCGAAACCAGCCTGATGTGCGCGCTGAACCAGGACCTGTGCAACCTCGACGCGCCCATCGAGGACTTCGACGAGATCGCGTTTTTTCCGCAAGTCACCGGGGGCTGAGCCATGACCGTGTACGTCCAGGCCGAGGCCTTCGACCTTGATCGACTGCACCGCGAGGTGCACGGCGAGGACCCCGGCGTTGGCGCGCTGGTGACTTTCGTCGGCTATGTGCGTGACCTGAACCTGGGGGAACAGGTCGGCAGCCTGTTCCTCGAACATTACCCGGGCATGACCGAGCGTTCGTTGCAGCGCATCGTCGATGAGGCCCATGAGCGCTGGCCATTGCAACGGGTCAGGGTCGTGCATCGAGTGGGGGAGTTGCAGGTGGCTGAGCCGATCGTGTTTGTCGGCGTCGCCAGCGCCCATCGGCAGGCGGCCTTCGAAGCCTGCGCCTTCCTGATGGATTACCTGAAAACCCGCGCGCCGTTCTGGAAGCGCGAACAGACCTCGTCCGGCGAGCGTTGGGTGCAGAGCAGGGAGAGCGACCAACTGGCCGCCAGTCGCTGGTAGGGCGGGGATGCGCCCTGCGGCGCAGCACCTTCAGTCGGCCGTTGGCGCTTGCCCGGCAAACAGTTTCCTGGCTTCGGCAAAGCACTTTTCGGCAATGGCCGAGCGCGGTTCGGTCTTGCGCATCACCAGGCCCAGGGGCGCCAGCACGCTGGCATCCGGCAGGTTGATGAAGGCCAGGTTCTCGATCGGGTTTTCCAGGCCGCTGGACAGCGGCATGATCGAGCAGCAGAAGCCTTCGTGAATCGCCTGGAACAGCTGATAGGTCGAATCGCTTTCGAGGATCGGCTGCGGGTCGAGGCCGCGGCTGCGGAAACTCAGGTCGATGGATTTGCGGTAGTGCATGCCATTGCTGATCATCCCCAGGGGCAGCTCGGCGGCCTCTTCCCAGCTCATTTCGCTGCCTTCGAAATGGAAGTGGCGGGTGTCGTACAGCAGGCCGACGCGGGTTTCGCCGATCTCGAAAAACTCGAAATAGTTCGGGTTCACGTGGTCCAGGTAACACACACCCAGGTCCAGCTGGTTGTTGCCCAGGCCTTCGATGATCTGGTCCGAACTCATGGACGACAGGGCGAACTTGAGCTCCGGGAAACTCTTGGAAAGGCCCTGGACGTAGCCGATCGGGTTGAAGCTGCTCAGCGGCACCAGGCCCAGGCGCAGGCTACCGACCAGTTGGCCACGGCACGCGGCGGCCTCGGCGAACAGCCCGTCATGGGCGGCGAGCAGGGTCCGCGCCCAGGCCAGCACCCGTTCGCCGGCCTCGGTGAAACCTTCGAAACGCTGGCCACGCTTGACCAGCACCAGGTCCAGCTCGTCCTCCAGGTTGCGCAAGCGCATGGACAGGGTCGGCTGGGTGATGTGGCAGCGCGCCGCGGCCTGGCCGAAGTGTCGGGTCTGGTCCAGGGCGATAAGGAACTTGAGTTGTTTGATGTCCACGATGGCACCTGTTGAAGAAGGGTTTGATGTCAGGGGTAAGTCCAGGATGCACGAAGCGTTTGGAAATCCCGATCCGACCTTTGGAGGAAAAGACTGTGCGTCCGTTCGGTGGCACGCGGAGCTGTTAAAAAAGCCGTTAAAAAAATGCCGTTAAAAAAGTAGCTCAGGGGTATTGAAGTTGCTCAGGCGCGGGTCGTCCTCGGCACAGACCAGGGCCTGCGGCTGGTGCTTCGACAAGGCGCGCTGCAGGCTGCGTTCGCCGGCGTCCCAGTCGTGTTGCAGGCTCGCCAGCAAGGCCGTGGGGATCAGGCTGAACATGGGCTGCCAGTGGCCGGCCTGTTGCACCATCAGCACCGAGTCCGGGGCAGGGTGCGCCGCCAGCATGGCGCCGATCAGCGCGCCGTCGATTTTCGGCGCGTCGCAGGCGAACACCAGCAGCCACGGATGACGCGCCACGGCCAGGCCGGCGAGCACGCCCGCCAGGGGCCCCGGGAAATCCTTCTGCGAGTCTTCGACCAGTTGGTCGGCATAGGCCCGATACTGCTCGGCGTTGCGGTTGCAGGAGATGATCAGGTCGTCGGTGAAAGGTCGGACCGCCGCCTGCACATGGGCGATCAGCGGCTTGCCCTGCCAGGGCAGCAGGCCCTTGTCCCGGCCGCCCATGCGCGCGCCACGGCCGCCGGCCAGCAGCAGCACCGAGCAGGGGATGGGCGAAGGGGCGGCGGGGCAGGTCGGGGTCATTGTTCGAGGCACGCTGGTTGGGGGCTCAGACGATCTCATTGTCGCCCCTGCGAGTCCAATCGGAAGTATCGAATGAGCGATCAAAAGGCTCTATCGGCCGCGGATTCCACCGGCGCGGGCCGGCACGTCAGGGGAAAAAATTCCTTGATAGATGGGCTCGATAAAGTGGTCGGCCAGAGTGATTAGACACTGACGGTTTCAGCGCTTTAGCCTCTGGCCATGGTTTTTATGACTGCCCGCCGGAGAAAGACATGAGTGTGAAATCGGATGCATTGTTTGTCCCCCTGAATATTGCCGTGCTGACCGTCAGCGATACCCGCGAATACGCCACCGACACCTCCGGGCAATTGCTCGTCAGCCGCCTGCTGGAAGCTGGCCATACCCTGAGCGAGCGCAACCTGCTCAAGGATGACCTGTACAAGATCCGCGCCCAGGTCGCGCTGTGGATCGCCGATGAAACTATCCAGGTGGTGCTGATTACCGGCGGCACCGGCTTCACCGGACGCGACAGCACGCCCGAGGCGGTGAGCTGTTTGCTGGATAAGCGGATCGACGGTTTCGGCGAGCTGTTCCGGGCGATTTCCATTCTTGATATCGGCACCTCCACCGTGCAGAGCCGGGCCCTGGCCGGGCTGTCCAACGGCACCCTGGTGTGCTGCCTGCCGGGCTCTACGGGCGCCTGCCGGACCGCCTGGGAAGGCATCCTCGCCGAGCAACTGGACGCCCGCCACCGGCCGTGCAATTTCGTGCCACATCTCAAGCAGGTGCAAGCCTGCGGGACCCGCGGATGAGCGCCTCAGCGCTGATGCCGGTGGAGGAGGCCATTGCCCGCTTGCTGGCCATGGCCGAGGCGCAACGCCTGCAGGACAGCGAGCCGGTGGCGCTGGGCGAGGCGCGACAACGGGTGTTGGCCAGCGACCTGGTGGCGACCCTGGATCTGCCGCCCTGGCCGAACAGCGCCATGGACGGTTATGCCTTGAACCTCGATGCCTGGGACGGCCAGCCGCTGGCGGTGTCGCAACGCATTTTCGCCGGCCAGGCCCCCGAGCCGTTGCGGCCGGGCACCTGCGCGCGAATCTTCACCGGCGCGCCGCTGCCCGAGGGCGCCAACAGCATCGAGATGCAGGAGAACGTCGAACGGCTTGACGACGGTCGCGTGCGCTTCAAGCAGCCGCTCAAGGCCGGTCAGAATATTCGCCCGCAAGGCCAGGAGAACCGCGCCGGACAAGTGCTGCTGCGCGCCGGCAAACGCCTGGGGCCTTTCGAACTGGCTATCGCCGCGGCCCAGGGCTGTACCCATTTGCCGCTGGTGCGGCGGCCACGGGTGGCGTTGCTGTCCACGGGCGATGAACTGGCCGAGCCGGGCACCGCCTTGCGCCCCGGCTGCATCTACAACAGCAATCGCACCCTGCTCAGTCACTGGTTGAGCGCCCTGGGCTGCGAGGTGGTCGATGCCGGAATTCTCCCCGACCAGCCGCAGCAGACCCGGCTGCGCCTGGAACAATTGCAGTGCGCCGCGGACCTGATCCTGACCACCGGCGGCGTGTCCGCCGGCGACGCCGATTGCCTTGGCCAGGTACTGCGCGAGTGCGCCACCCCGGTGTTCTGGAAGCTTGCGATAAAACCCGGCAAGCCGCTGACCGTGGGGCGCTTCGGCACCGTGCCGGTGATCGGCCTGCCCGGCAACCCGACCTCGGCCCTGGTGACCTTTGGCCTGCTGGCCCGGCCGTATCTGTTGCGCATCCAGGGCGTCGAAGAGGTCATGCCCTTGAGCTTCCCGGTCAGCGTCGGTTTCGACTGGCCGAAAGCGGGAGGCCGCCGCGAATACCTGCGGGCCAGGCTGGAGGAGGGCCGCGCCGTGCTTTATCCGAACCAGAGTTCCGGTGTGTTGCTGGGCGCTTCATGGGCCGATGGGCTGGTGGAAATCCTTGAGGGCAGCACCTTGCGGGCCGGCGAGCCGGCGCGCTTCATTCCGTTCAGCGAGTTGTTCTAGCCGGCGCGGTCTGGCGGCAGGCGCGGCGCACTCAGATCTTCCAGTGCTCCGCGCTTTTGGCCAGGCGCTGGCGCATCTCGTTGAGGTTGGCCACCAGTTGCCGGGTCAGCAGGCGGTAGCCGTCCAGCGCGCTGTAGACCGAGGTGTCGAGGGTCGAGGAGGACGGGCCATCCAGGGGCCGCCCCAGGCGTCTGGTGGCGCCGGATTGCAGGGCGCGGGCCATGCCCACCAGCTGTATGCGCACCTGCCGGTGCTCATGCTTCATGAGCTGTTGCAACTGTTCGCGGGCCTGTGGGGCACTAAGGTCCGGCCGGGTATTGCCGAGGATTTCCAGGGTGCTGAAGCACATGCGCAGGTTGCGCTGGATGGCGTCCAGTTCGGTCATGGAGATCCGCACTTCCTTGGACACCGAGGGCATCAGCGAGCGCAGTTGCAGCAAGGTGCTGTTGAGGCGCCCGAGCAACTTCAGGTGTTCATCATCGGTTACCGACTGGCCGCCGATGATGCGTCCGTAAAGGGTGGCGCAGTCGCGCAAGGCGCTGGCCAGGTTGTAGCGCCAGGAATACACCGCGTACAACGGAATGGCGAAGGAGAACGCCAGGGCCAGGGCGATACCGATGAGGATATCCACGGTGCGCCACAGGCCATCGCTGACGTGGTTGTCGCCGTGGCCGGCGACGATGAACACGGTGATCGCCGCCAGCAGCGCGGTGTAGCCGCCCTTGCCGATGGCGTGATAGGAGAAATACCCGCACACCACCGACATCCCCAGGTAGGTCAGCCAGGACAGGCCCAGGTAAGCCTGCTGCACCACCAGCACCAGGCCGACGCCCGCGCCGATCAAGGTGCCGATGGCCCGTTCCGCGGCCTTCTTGCCAATGTTGCCGTGGTGCTGCAAGCCGCCGATCACCACCAGCATGGTCACCGACGCCCATTCGCCGTGGGGCAGATTGAGGCCGGTGGTCAGCGCGATGGTGGCCAGCAACCCCAGGGCCACGCGCACCGCATGGATCAGCTTGGCGTAGCGGTAGCGCCGATACGGGTCCAGTACCGGGAGCAGGAAGCGGCGCAACAGCGGTGGCAGGCGGAAGGTCTGGCCCAGGGGAAGCTCTCCGTTTCTAGAAAATGTAATCGGTGGTCAGGAAGCTCGACTCGCGGTTACGGATGATGTCGCTGATCAGCTCCTTGTTGCTCTCCTGGAACTTGGTGGCCACCAGGGTGCGGATCGAGAAGGTGCGCAACGCGTCATGCACAGACAACGTACCTTCGGCGGAGTTCTTGCGCCCGTTGAAGGGGTAGGTGTCCGGGCCGCGCTGGCACTGGGCATTGAGGTTGATCCGCCCGACCTGGTTGGCGAAGGTGTCCACCAGATGCCCGACTTGTGCCGGCTCGGTGCCGAAGATACTCAGCTGCTGGCCGAAGTCCGATTCCAGGACATAGTCGATCACTGTTTCCAGGTCGCGATACGGCACGATCGGCACCACCGGCCCGAACTGCTCTTCCTGGTACACGCGCATCTGGCTGTTCACCGGGTACAGCACCGCCGGGTAGAAGAACGACGCCCGCGTTTCGCCGCCGCCGGGGTTGACCACTGTGGCGCCCTTGTCGATGGCGTCGGCCACCAGGGCATGCAGGTAATCGACCTTGCCCGACTCCGGCAGCGGCGTCAGCGCCACCCCCGGTTCCCACGGCATGCCGGGCTTGAGGCTGAGCAGCTTGGCGTTGAATTTCTCGATAAAGGCATCGACCACGCTTTCATGGACGAAGAGGATTTTCAGCGCGGTGCAGCGCTGGCCGTTGAACGACAGCGAGCCGGTGACCGCCTCGTTGACCGCGTTATCCAGGTCGACTTGCGGCAGCACGATGCCGGGGTTTTTCGCGTCCAGGCCCAGGGCGGCGCGCAGGCGGTGCGGCTTGGGGTGCAGTTTCTTCAGGTCGCTGGCGGCCTTGTTGGTGCCGATGAAGGCGAAGATATCGATCTTGCCGCTGGCCATCAGCGCGCTGACGGTTTCCCGGCCGCTGCCGTAGATCACGTTGATCACCCCGGCCGGGAAGCTGTCGCGGAAGGCTTCCAGCAGCGGGCGGATCAGCAGCACGCCGAACTTGGCCGGCTTGAACACCACGGTGTTGCCCATGATCAGCGCCGGGATCAGGGTGGTGAAGGTTTCGTTCAGCGGGTAGTTGTACGGGCCCATGCACAGGGCCACGCCCAGGGGCACGCGGCGGATCTGGCCGAGGGTGTCCTGTTCCAGCTCGAAGCGGCTGGAACGACGGTCGAGTTCCTTGAGCGCGTTGATGGTGTCGACGATGTAGTCGCAGGTGCGGTCGAACTCTTTTTCCGAGTCCTTGAGGTTCTTGCCGATTTCCCACATCAGCAGCTTGACCACCGCCGAGCGTTGTTCGCGCATGCGCCCGAGGAAGGCTTCGACGTGCTGGATGCGTTCGGCCACGCGCATCGTCGGCCACGCGCCCTGGCCACGGTCGTAGGCGCGCACGGCGGCGTCGAGGGCGGTCAGCGCGGTGTCGGCGTCGAGCAGCGGGGTGCTGCCGAGAATCACTTGTTCGTCGCCATGGGCGGTGGCCAGGTACACCGGGCTGCGCACCAGGGCCAGGGGCCCGTTCCAGGTCTGCAACTGACCGTCGACCAGGTACTCGCGTTGCTCGACCTGGCCGTCCAGGCGGTACTGCTCGGGGATGTCGGCGGCGACGGGAAACAGCGTGTTCAACAGATGGGCTGTGGTCATGACTCTATTCCGTAATGGCAATGGGCAATGCACCGGCGGGCTGGAGCGCGCCGGCGCTGACGGGCGAGACAGGTCTCCAGGGGTTTGTTTCTACGGATATACGCCCTGGTGTCTCGGGTCTCGGGCTCTGTACAAAAAGTGGCTACGCTCGGCCATGCTGCGTTAAAAACAGGCTCGGAATGCTCATGTAGGTCCCTACACTCCGCTTCCTCGCCTGTTTTTGCCTTGCCTGGCCTTCGCTCGCCGACTTTTCGTACAGGCCCTTAGCAAAAAGCTGGGCCAAAATGGCGGAAAGTCGTGCAGCAGAGGTGTGATGGTGTGGTTCTTTGGGCCAAGAGTAGCCGTTTTTTCCCTTGGAAAAACAGCCTTTGTTTCAACCGGCGCTGAACAATTGGCGGATCAGGTTAGGGGTGCTGCCGGTCCAGCGCTTGAACGAGCGGCGGAAATTCGCCGCGTCGTTGAAGCTCAGGTACTCGGCGACTTCCTCGTTGCTCAGGCCCTTGATCCGATACAGGTACAGCGCCACATGCTTGCGCACCAGGTCCGCCTGTTGCTGGAAACCGCTGTCGTGCTTGTGCAGCTTGCGCTTGAGGGTGGCCGGGCTCATGCCGAAGGCCTGGGCCGTCTGTTCCAGGCTCGGTGCCTGGCGCACCCGGCCTTGCAGGTAGCGGTAGACGCAGTCGAGGAAGCTTGAGGCAAACCCCAGTTGCTCGAGCTGGCCCTGGGCTTCCTGGCGCGCCACCTGGCCGGCGGTGGCCGAGGCGTTGGGCCAGGGCTGAGTGAGGAATTCCCGGGGGATGCGCATCAGGTCCATGGGCCGCTTGAACTGGGTGTGCTCGCCCAGGTGCACCCAGTACTGCTCGACATAACGCGGCTCGGCATGGCTGAAGCTGCATTCCCAGGGCAGGCGCTGGCCGCTCAGCCACTGACTCATGGCCACCAGCGAGGTCATGCTGGCCTCCAGCAGGAAACGCCATTGATCGCCGGCGCCGCAGCTGTCCAGCCAGTAGAAGTAGGCGTGCTGGTCGTCCAGCAGCAAGCGCGGGCTGGCCAGTGGGCTGAGCAGCGCTTGTTGCTGCACCAGGGTGTCGAGAGCCTGGTGCAGGTTCTGCGCGTGGCGCAGGGCGTGGCTGGCGGCGCCGTAGTGCCCGGGCAGCAGGCGCTGGCCGAACAGGAAGCTGCTGTCGTCGGCGTCCAGCAGCCGTCGGCTGTTGCCGATCAGGCCGAGAAACTGCTGCGGGCTGAGGCGGGTCTGGCCGGCCAGGATGTCCTCGTGGAACAGCCCGGTGCCGCGCAGCAGGCGATGGCTGTCGATGTCCCGCGACAGCGCCAGGTCGATCAGGCTGGCCGGCTGGTAATGCCCGGGAATGAACCGGCTGTCGTTTTCGTACCAACGGGTCTTCAGGGTCATGGCCGGGCCTCAGGCGCTTTTCGCCAGCGGCTGCTTGGCCCGGGCCAGGGCCAGGTTGAGGCGCTTGAGCAGCACCTCCGGCGTCTCGTCGAGGGCCATCACCACCGCGGTGCAGGCGCACAGCTGCAAGCGTTCGCCGTGCTGGCGGCTCTTGTGCGCCAGGCTCCGTACCGCCTGTTGCAGCTCCTGGGCCAGCAGCCGCGCCTGGCTCTCGCCGGTGTTCGGCAGCAGCACCACGAAGCGGTCGCCGGCCAGCCGGCAGAGCAGGTCCTGGCGACGCAGGTTGAGCAGCAGCAAATGGCTCAGCGCCTGCAACACCGCGTCGCCCTCGGCGTGGCCGAAGTCCTGGTTGATCGCGGCGAAGTTGTCCAGGTCCAGGGCCAGCAGCGACAGCGGCTGCTGCTGGCGCTGGCTGTCCTGCAGGCTGTCGGCCAGCTGGCGCTTGAGGTAGTCGGCGCCGCCCAGCGGGGTGAGCTTGTCGAACAGCCGGTGCTCGCGGAACAGCCGTTCGCGTTTCTCCATCTGCGCGCTGATCGCCAGCTGTTCGCGGTGCCAGTGGTAGATGCCGATGGTCAGCAGGACCATGCCCACCGGCATCGGCGCGGATTCCAGCCAGTGGTCCCAGGCGATGCTGTCGGGCAGGCGGATGAACTCGTCGAGGCTGTCGATCCACCAGGAGAAGAAGATGCAGCTCAGGCCCAGGGCCAGGTAGTTGGTGACCCGTCCCGCCGGGCGGCTTTTCAGCACCAGGCCGAGCCAGATCAGGGCCAGCAGGGCGGTACCGCCTTCGCCGATTATGTCCAGCCACACCCATTCGTTGACCGCCTTCAACTCGCCACAGGCCAGGTGCAGGAGCAGGCCGAGATTGGCCGCCAGCAGCAGGGTGGCGAGTTTCCATCGGTGGGGTTTGAGCACTGAGAACATGGCCGCGATCCTTTGGCGAAGAAGCAATGCGCGCCAGCACAGCAGATGTGTGTGACAGCCGGGTGACGGCGGCGAAGCGGGTGGGGGAGGTCGAATCAGCTCATCGTGACGGTGTGTTTTTTTTGCGATCTGGGGGCGGTGTGGCCGCTGACGTTACGCGGCGTAGGAGCGAGGCTTGCCCGCGAAAGCGTCAGACCAGTCACCGCCACCCCCCGGGAAAAGGTCATTTCAGCTCACTTTGCCCCTCGAACCCGGCCCAAACCCCGCTTCAAGGGCCTCCCCGCCAACCCCTGTCACGGAACCGTCATTCGCCGACCCTAGCTTGCCCTCCCAGTTGCCGGGCCCCTTGCCTGGCGTCACCGGACTCTTGGGGGAGGACCATCATGTACAAGCGCAGCAGCACCGCCGGCCTGCTCGGCTTCACGTTCACCGCCCTGGCCATGGCGATCGCCAGCGAACGCCTGAGCGCCGCCGAAGCCGACTCGAGTAAAACCACCGAACACCTGGAAGTGGTCGGCCAGGCCGCGAGCATCGACCAGGCGCTCAAGGAGCAGCGCAGCGCCGACAGCATCAAGAGCGTGGTGCACGCCGATGGCGTGGCCCAGTTGCCGGACGAGAACGTCGCCGAAGCGGCGCAGCGCCTGCCGGGCATCAGCGTCGAGCGCGACCAGGGCGAAGGGCGCTTCGTCAGCGTGCGTGGCCTGGGCCCGGACCTCAACAGCGTGACCATCAACGGCACCCTGGTGCCGGCCCCGGAAAGCGAACGCCGCGCCGTGGCCCTGGACGTGCTGCCCTCGGAGCTGGTGCAGTCGCTGTCGGTGATCAAGACCCTGACCCCGGACATGGACGCCAACTCCCTGGGCGGCACCGTCGATGTGCAGAGCCTTTCGGCCTTCGATCACAAGGGCCTGTTCTACACCGGCAGCACGGAAGCCAGCTACGACCGGAACACTCACCAGACCAGCCCGAAATTCTCCGGTGCGGTCAGCGACCGCTTCAGCCTCGGCGACGGCATCGACAACTTCGGCGTGGCCGCGGCCCTGAGCTGGCAGAAACGCGACTTCGGCTCGGACAACGTCGAGACCGGCGGCGCCTGGGACTTCGAACAGGGCGCGAAACTGCAGGAGTTCGAACTGCGCGACTACGACATCAGCCGCGAGCGCGCCGGCGGCGGCCTGAACTTCGACTACAAGCCGGACGACCTCAGCAGCTACTACCTGCGCACCCTGTACAGCCGCTACAAGGACAGCGAGACGCGCAACGCCGCCAGCCTGGAATTCGCCGAGCCCCAGGCGGCCGGTGAGCTGGGCGACGCCGAAGGTAAACGCAAGCTCAAGCAGCGCGAGGAAACCCAGGAGATCCAGTCCTACGTGTTTGGCGGCGAACGTATGTTCGGTCTCTGGACCCTCAGCGGCCAGGCCGGCTACAGCCGCTCCAGCGAAGACAGCCCGGGGCACATCGCCAACGCGGTGTTCGAAGGCAACGACGACTTCGCCGACAGCGGTTTCTACGACAAGGACAAGCCGCGGCCGATCGTCGGCCAGGGGTTCTACGACCCGGCCAACTTCAGCCTGGACAAGGTCGAGTGGGAAAAGCAGCGCACCACCGACACCGAGAAAAACCTGCGCCTGGACCTGGCCCGCGACTACGACCTCAGCGGCTATGCGTCCCAGGTCAAGTTCGGCGGCAAGGTCAGCCGGCGCAACAAGGACAACGACCTCGACGCCTGGGTCTACAAGGACTTCGACGAACTGGGTTTCAGCGACGAGCAGCTCAACCTCGACCGCTTCCGCAAAGGCAGCGTCGACTATCGCCTCGGCCGCTTCGGCCCGGGCATCAGCGGCGGCTCGATCAAGCAGTTGATCGGCGGCCTGGACCGCGATGCGTTCTTCGACGAAACCGAATCCCGGGTCAACGACTTCAAGATCCGCGAAGACATCAACGCCGGCTACCTGATGAACACCGTCGATATCGACGACTGGCGCTTTATCGCCGGCCTGCGCTACGAAGGCACCGAGTTCGAAGCCAAGGGCACCGGCGCCACCGACGGCGAGTTCCAGTCCACCGAAACCAAGCGTCGTTACCACCACTGGCTGCCGGGCCTGCACGCGCGTTACCAGCTGGACAAGAACACCCAGGTGCGCGCGGCCTGGACCAAGGCGGTGGTGCGCCCGACCTTCGGCCAGCTGGCGCCGGGTTTTGTCATCGACGATGACGAAGCCAGCTTCGGCAACCCGGACCTCAAGCCGCTGGAGTCGAGCAACCTGGACCTTGGCATCGAGCACTTCATGGGTCGCGCCGGCACCGTCTCGGCCTTCGTGTTCTACAAGGACATCAAGAACTTCGTCTACAACACTGACCTGGCCGGCACCGGCGCCTGGACCGACTTCGCCGAGGCGCACACCTTCGCCAACGGCGACAGCGCCAAGCTGTACGGCCTGGAACTGGCCTACTCGCAGAAATTCGACTGGCTGCCGGCGCCGTGGAACGGCCTGCTGCTGGGGGCCAACGCCACCTTCAGCCGCTCCGACGCCGAGATCAAGGGCTTCGATGCCGCCAGCGGGGTCAACCGCAAGCGCAGCATCGACCTGCCGAACCAGTCGGACACGGTCGGCAACCTGATGCTCGGCTGGGAAAACGACAAGCTCAGCCTGCGCCTGTCGGCCAACTACAAGTCGGACTACCTCTATGAGCTGGCCTCGATCGACGACAAGGCCCACGACCTGCACGTCGATGCCCAGACCTTCGTCGATTTCAGCGCCCGCTACTCGCTGACCAAGAGCCTGCAGCTCAGCTTCGAGGCGCAGAACCTCACCGACGAGCCGTACTTCGTCTACACCGGTCACCGCTCCTACAACGGCCAGTACGAGGAGTACGGCCCGACCTACAAGCTCGGCCTGACCTTCACCCACTTCTAATCCACACCGCACACGCTGTAGGAGCGAGCTTGCTCGCGAAGGTCTTGAACGATGACGCGGGCTGTTTGTAAGCACGCGCTGTCTTGAGGTTTTTCGCGAGCAAGCTCGCTCCTACAGAGGGCGGTTTGCCTGACAAGGATTTTGCCTGTTCATGAGAAGTTCCTACCTGTACCTGTTGATGACTGCGTTGACCTGCGGCCAGACGATGGCCGCCGACCTGGCTCTGCGCCCTTGGGCACCGGCACTTGAGGCAGATGCCATCACCTTCCTGCCCAACGGCTCCGAGCGCCTCGCCGCGAGCAACCGTGACGGCCTGCTGTTGCTGGATGCCGAGGGGGCCGAGCTGGCTCGCTTCAAAGGCAACTTCAGCAGCCTGGATACCCGCGCCGCCGGCCGCCAGGTGCTGGTCGCGAGCCTGGACAACGATCGCCAGCAGGCGCTGCTGGTCAGCCTCGATCCACAGAGCCGCCAGTGGGGCCAGCCGCTGTACCTGCCGGCGCGGGACTTCCCGGTCAACGGCCTGTGCCTGTACCGCGACGAGGCCAGCAACCTGTTCCTGTTCCTGGTGGGCGAGGAGGGCAAGGGCGAGCAATGGTTGGTGGGCACCGGCGCCCGGCTGAGCGCCACGGCGCAACGGGTGCGCGGCGTACCGCTGCCGCCGGCGGCGCAGTTCTGCCAGGTGGACGATGGTGCCAATCAATTGCTGGTCAACGAAGAGAACGTCGGCTGGTGGGCCTACCCGGCGCACCCCGAAGCCGAGGTCGAGCGGCGGCCGGTGGCCATGCGCGCGCCCTTCGGCGACATCGCCAAGGCCGCCGGCGCCATGGCTTTGGTGCCGGGTGGTGTGCTGGCGCTCGACCCCAAGGCGGCGCGCCTGCACCTTTATCAGCAGGGCGACCAACAACAGGGCGAAGGCTGGTCGCCCAGGGCCAACCTGAGCTTGCCCGGCCTGAAGGAGCCGGAAAACCTCGCCGTGCAGGCCAGCGCCAAGGGCCTGCAAATACTGCTGCGCGACGATGACGACGGACGGATCTACCAGGGCCGGCTGGACTGGCAGGCCACCCCGGTGCCGCCGGCGCCGGTGCTGCCGGCGCCGGTGCTGCCGAATGTGTCGGCCCTGAGCCAGAGCGAGCCGGTAGGGCGCCAGGGCGATGCGGCGGACGACCCGGCGATCTGGATTCACCCTCGGCAGCCGGAGCTGAGCCGGGTGCTGGGCACCAACAAGAAGCAGGGGCTGCTGGCCTACGACCTGCAAGGAAAATTGCTCCAGGAGTTGCCGGTGGGGCGGTTGAACAACGTCGACCTGCGGGCGAACTTCAAGCTGGGCACCCAGGTGGTCGACCTGGCGGTGGCGAGCAACCGCGATCACAACAGCCTCAGCCTGTTCAGCATCGATCGCGCCAGCGGCGAGCTGCGCGAAGCCGGGGAGATCCCCACGCCGCTCAAGGAAATCTACGGTATCTGCCTGTTCCAGCCGGCCAGCGGCGAGCTGTATGCCTTTGCCAACGGCAAGGACGGCCGCTTCCTGCAATACCGCCTGAGTGCCGCCGATGGCCGGGTCCAGGGCGAGCTGGTGCGCCAGTTCAAGGTCGACAGCCAGCCGGAAGGCTGTGTCGCCGACGACCAGCGCCAGCGCCTGTTCCTCGGCGAGGAAGACGTCGGCGTGTGGGCGGTGGATGCCCGCGCCGACCAGCCGGCCAACCTCACCAGCGTGATCAAGGTCGGCCCGCAGCTGCATGCCGATGTCGAGGGCCTGGCGCTGTACCAGAGCGAGACGCATGACTACCTGGTGATTTCCAGCCAGGGCAACGACAGCTATGTGCTGCTCGATGCCGAGCCGCCGTTCGCCTCCCGCGGGGCCTTCCGGGTCGGCCTGAATGCCGCCGCGGGCATCGACGGGGCGTCGGAAACCGATGGCCTGGAAGTCACCTCGGCCAACCTCGGCGGGCCCTGGAGCCGGGGCTTGCTGGTGGTCCAGGACGGCCGCAAGCGCATGCCCGAGCAGACCCAGAACTTCAAGTTCGTGCCCTGGGCCGAGGTGGCCAGGGCGCTGCAACTGCCCTGAGCCGTCATTAACCGTTCATCAACATGTCATCGAATAGCCCCGGCGCCGTCGTGCATTGACGGCCCGGGCGCACAGGCAAAGGAGTTTCACCATGCAGGCGACACTGGAACACATGACCATCTGGGGGCTGATCAGCGATGCCAGCCTGTTGGTCAAGGCAGTCATGCTCACCCTGTTGCTGGCGTCGTTGCTCAGCTGGTACCTGATCATCCAGCGCAGCAGCGTGCTCAAGCGCACCGAACGCCAGCTCGACGCCTTCGTCCAGCGCTTTCGCGGCAGCGCCGAACTGACCCCGCTGTACCGCGAAAGCCTGCAACAGGCGGACGGCGAGGGCGGTGTCGAGCCGATCTTCCAGGCCGGTTTCCAGGCCTACAGCCAGCTGCGCCAGCAGGGTGGCAACCCGGCCGGGGTGGTGCTCGAAGGGGTCGAGCGTTCGCTGTACGTGGCCATCAGCGAGCAGGAAATCCGCCTGGAAAAAGGTTTGCAGTTCCTCGCCACGGTGGGTTCGGTCAGCCCCTATATCGGCCTGTTCGGCACCGTGTGGGGGATCATGAATTCCTTCCTCGGCCTGTCCCAGGTGCAGCAGGCGACCCTGTCCACCGTGGCCCCGGGCATCGCCGAAGCGCTGATCGCCACCGCCATCGGCCTGTTCGCGGCGATTCCCGCGGTGATTGCCTACAACCGTTTTGCCGCCCGCGGCCAGACCCTGCTGACCCGCTACTACGCCTTCGGCAACGAACTGCAGGCGCGCTTGCATCGCCAGTTGCACGGCGCGTCGTCGAACCTGGCCGTCGCGGCCTGAGAGGAGAGTGCAGATGCTAGTCAGGGCGCAACGCAAGCACGGGCCCAAGGCCGAAATGAACGTGGTGCCCTACATCGACGTAATGCTGGTGCTGCTGGTGATCTTCATGGTCACCGCGCCGATGCTCACCCAGGGGGTGAAGATCGAGTTGCCCAAGGTCGCCAGCGAGGCCCTGGCCACTGATACCCGGCAGCAGATCCTGACCCTGTCGGTGAAGGCCGAGGGCGGCTACTACTGGAACCTCGGCGGCGAGCTGGATACGCGCCAGCAGACCGACAGCGCGGTGGACCTCGACGAGATGCGCGCCAAGGTGGCGCAAATCGTCGCCGCGCGCAGCGATACCCAGGTCTACATCCGCGCCGACCAGGACGCCGGTTACGGCCTGGTGGTGGCGGCCATGGCGGCGTTGCAGCAGGGCGGGGTGAGCAACCTGGGGCTGGTGACCGAGGCCCCGCAATGACGGCGATGATCATGCACAGTCCACGGCAGGCTTTCGACGAATTCTCCCTGCAACCCTCGCCCAGGCACTGGCGGTCCCATGCGCTGGCCGCGGTCCTGGCGGTGGCGCTGCACGCCGGGGTGCTGGCGCTGCTGGTGGCGGGCTGGTCGGTAGAGCCGCCGGCCGCCGAACAGCCGGCGGTGTTGCGTACCCAACTGGTGATGCTGCCGCCAGCGCCACAAGCGCCCGAGCCCGCGCCGGCTTTAGTCGAGCACGCACCGACACCCGCACCGCCGGAGCCGGTGCTCGCGGTACCGGTCGAGCCGGTCAAGCCTGCGGTCGATCCACAGCTCCAGACGCGCAAGCTCGAACAGGCGGCCCTGGCACGCAAACGGGTCGAAGACAAGAAGCGCGAGCAACTGGTCGAGCAGCAGCGCGAGCGCCAGGAAAACCAACAGCGCAGCCGCGAAGCCGAGCAGCAGCGCCTGGCCCAGGAGCAAGCGCAACAGCAGCAGCGTGCCGAACAGGCGCGCTTGGCCGCCGAGCGCGCCCGGCAACAAGCTGCCGCCCAGGCCGCGGCCGACAGCCGCCAATACCTGCCCCTGAGCAAGGAGGCCCCGGACTACCCGCAACGCGCCCTGGACAAGCACATTGAAGGCGACTGCACCGTGGAATACAGCGTCAACCCGCAAGGCAAGGTGGAGCACCCCAAGGTGCTCGATGGCTGCCACCCGCTGTTTATCCGCCCCTCGCTGGCGGCGGCCAACACCTTCCGCTACCAACCGCGCATCGTCGACGGCCAGGCGGTAGCGGTGCCCGCAGTGCGCAACACCTTCCACTACCGCATCAAATAGCCCCGGCTGTTGTTCTCCAGCAGCAGCGGCCGGCTGTTGCTCGATTGCCCGTGTAGCGGCGGTCCCCAGGCCCCCGCGTTATCGTTCATCGCGGGCAAGTCGGATCGCCGCCCGCTCGCTCCTACAGAATTGCGGGGGCTTCTGTAGGAGCGAGGCTTGCCCGCGAAAAACCGTTAACGATAACGCGGTCCACCGGTAAACCGCGGCGCCCCCATCGTGGGCAAGCGTCTGCCCCTGGCCGCAGATGCCCCCCTCGCTGGCCCGCAATGCCCTCAGGCCGTGGCCGCGCCTGCCTTAGTGTTGGCTCTGGGTCGATCCCGACCGTCACCCGAGAGGAACACCATGCCGGCACCGACTGCCTCGCTGCGGTTTTCATCCGTCGTCACACCGTATCGCCTGGGGCGCATCGCCCTGTGGCTGGCGCTGGGCGGGCTGCTGGTTGCCTGCGGCGACAAGCCCGCGCCGCCATCGGCGGCTACCCTGCAACAGCTGCCCGACGACTCGGCGCTGGCGCGGATCTATGACAGCAGCTGCAAACTCTGCCACGCCAACCCGGCGTCCGGCGCGCCGCTGACCGGCGATATCCAGGCCTGGCGCCCGCGCATCGCCCAGGGCGCCGATACCCTGCTGGACCACAGCATCAACGGCTATAACGGCATGCCGCCGATGGGCCTGTGCATGCAGTGTTCCGAGGAGCAGTTCCTCGGCCTGATCCGCTTCATGTCCGCACAAGACCTCCAATAATCCGGCACAAGGACACTGGCATGAGCATGCACCTCACACGACGTCAGCTGCTGCAACGCGCCGCGGTGGCCGGGACCTTCAGCGCGCTGGCCAGCAACCCGCTGCTGGCCGAGCTGGCGCGGGCGCCCCGGCTGATTCCCTGGCGCAACTGGTCCGGCGCGCAAAGCTGCCTGCCCCTGGCGCGGCTGGCGCCCAAGGACCTGGACGAGCTGGTGCAGGTGATTCGCCAGACCCCGGGCAAGATCCGTCCGGTGGGTTCGGGGCATTCCTTCAGTGCCCTGGTGCCCACCGACGGCACGCTGCTGTCGCTGAGTTTTTTCAGCGGCCTGCTCAGCCACGATGCCGCCACCTTGCAGGCCGAGTTCGCCGCCGGCACGCCGATGTCGCGCATGGGCGCGCCGCTCAAGGCGATCGGCCAGGCCCTGCCGAACATGGCCGACATCGACTACCAGACCCTGGCCGGGGCCATCGCCACCTCGACCCACGGCACCGGCGTCGGCTTCAAGTCCTATTCGGCCCAGGTGTGCGGCCTGCAACTGGTGACCGCCAGCGGCGAGGTGCTGGACTGCGACAGCCGCCGTAACGCCGAAATCTTCAACACAGCGCGGGTCTCCCTCGGTGCGTTGGGCGTGGCCACCCGGGTGCGTCTGCAGAATCGCCCGGCCTATCGCCTGCGGGAAAAACAGTGGATCGCCAAGACCGAGGAACTGCTCGAAGACCTGGCGAAAAACACCCACGAGAACCAGCACTGGGAAATGCTGGTGGTCACCCATTCCGACTACGCGCTGTCGATTGCCCTGAATGAAACCGAAGACCCGGCGACCCCGCCCGTGGACCCGGCACAAGAGGGCGGCAACGAGTTCGTCAGCCTGATCGAGAACCTCGATAAATACCTCAGCGACTTTCCCGAAACCCGCCGCACCCTGCTCAACAGCCTGCGGCATTTCGCCCGCTTCGACGACCGGGTCGGCGACTCCTACGAGGTCTACGCCAACGTGCGCACCGTGCGCTTCAACGAAATGGAGTACTCGGTGCCGGCCGAGCACGGCCCGGCCTGCCTGCGGGAAATCCTCAAGCTGATCCGCGACAAGGACCTGCGCACCTGGTTTCCCATCGAGTACCGCTATGTCCAGGCCGACGACATTGCCCTGAGCATGTTCGAGGGCCGCGACAGCTGTTCGATCTCGGTGCACCAGCACTACGCCATGGACCACCACAACTTCTTCGCCGCCATCGAACCGATCTTCTGGAAGTACGCCGGCCGCCCGCACTGGGGCAAGTTGCACAGCCTCAACGCCCGGCAGTTGCAGGCGTTGTACCCGCGCTGGCGGGAATTCACCCGGGTGCGCGAAGCGCTGGACCCCGGCGGCAAGTTCCTCAATGCACACCTGTCGTCCATCCTGGGCGTGGTCTGAAGGGAGATAAAAAGCATGAATCGACGCAACTTCCTGCTCGGTACCGCGGGTGTCGGCGCCTTGTTGGCAGGCGTGGGCGCCTGGCTGCGGCCCGCCGACCGGGGCGGGCCCTACAGCGACTATTTCCGCGCGCTGAACCAGGAACTCAAGGCCCACGGCCCGATGCGCCCGGTGCTGCTGATCGACCTCGATCGCCTGGACCACAACATCGATGTGGTGCTGCAGTCAGTCAAGCGCGGCGGCAAGCAGCTGCGGCTGGTGGAGAAATCCCTGCCGTCGCCGGGGCTGCTGGCGTACATCGGCCAGCGTGCCGGCACCCAGCGCCTGATGTCATTCCACCAGCCGTTCCTCAATCACGATGCCCTGCGTTTTCCCGAGGCCGATATCCTGCTGGGCAAGCCGCTGCCGGTGCGCTCGGCGCAGCTGTTCTACCAGGGCCACAAAGGCCGGTTCGACCCGGCCCGGCAGTTGCAATGGCTGATCGATACCCCGGAACGTTTGCAGCAATACCTGGCCCTGGCCCGCGGCCTGGGCACCCGGCTGCGGATCAATATCGAGCTGGACGTCGGCCTGCACCGCGGTGGGGTGAAGGACAGCAGCGGCCTGGGGCCGCTGCTGACCCTGATCGCGGCCAACCCCCAGCACCTGGAGTTCGCCGGTTTCATGGGCTACGACCCCTTTGTCGGCATGGGCGTGCCGGGCATTCTCGGCTCGCCCGAAGCGCTGTTCGCCAAGGTCATGCAGCGCTACCAGAGCGCCGTGGACTTCACCCGGCAACGCCATCCGGCGCTCTGGCAGCCCGGGCTGACCCTCAATACCGCCGGCAGCCCCAGCTACCGCATGCATGAGCGGGAACAGTTGAGCAGCGAGGTGTCGGTGGGCACGGCGATGCTCAAGCCGACCCATTACGACCTGCCATCCCTCAGCGAACATCGGCCCGCGGCCTACATCGCTACCCCGGTGCTGAAAAACACTGGCCCGGTGCGCATCCCGGCGCTGGACGACAAGTCGAAGCTGTTGGCCTGGTGGGACCCGAACCAGCGCGAGACATTCTTCATCTACGGCGGCAACTGGCAGGCCGAGTTCGAGTCGCCGGCGGGGCTGCAAAGCAACGGTCTGTTCGGCCGCAGTTCCAACCAGGAGATGGTCAACGGCTCGCCCGCCGTGGGCCTGGGACCGGACGACCAGGTGTTCCTGCGGCCGATGCAGAGCGAAGCGCTGCTGCTGCAATTCGGCGACCTGCTGGCGGTGCGCGGTGGGCGGATCGTCGAGCGCTGGCCGGTCTACAGCTAGGTTTTTGCGCTGTCCTCGAGGCCTTTCGCGGGCAAGTCGGATCGCCGCCCGCTCGCTCCTACATCACAGGCTGAACGGAATCGTCAGCTTGGCCCACAGCATCTCGCCCTCGGGCCGGTTCTCCACGTCGAACTCCTTGGCCCAGCGGATCTCCGCGCTGGCGTACTTGAGGAAGGTCAGGTACAGCGCCGGGCCGATGGCGAACACCTGGCCGCGCACGCCGTCGTCCACGTCCTCGCCGAGAAACTGCACGGTGCGGCCGTACTGTTTGTCGTCGCTGGTCTGCTTCAGGTAGTAGCCGTTGAGCCCCAGGCTCAGGTTGTCGGTCACCTTGTAGCTGGCGGAATAGTCGAAGTGGAAAATCTGCCCGGACTTGTAGTCGGTGGCGTGGTTTTCCTCGTTGAAGCTGTAGGTGGTCTTCAGCGACAGCTCGGTACGCGGGGTCGGCAGCCAGGTCACCGAAACCAGCGGCTTGTAGGTGTAGAAGTTGTTGCTGGTGTTGGCCAGGCGCGTCGCGTCGTACTTGCCGGTGGGAATGGTGATTTCCACGGCGGCGCCCAGGGTCAGGTTCTTGCCCAGGTCCCACAGGATGATCGGCGCGATGGTGGTATCGCCCATGCTTTCGCGCTGGTCCTTGAGGCCGAAGACCCCCACCTGCTGGCGCAGATAGGGCTGCGCCACGTAGCCGCCGAGGCGCCCGCCGAATACCCGCAGCGGGCTCAGGTAGTCGAGGCGGGGAATGATCGCGTCGGAGACGATCCGCACGTCCGGCACCTTGCCGCCCAGGGAGCTGATATTCAGCTTCCGCGCTTCGTAGTGGTTGTAATACAGGTTGAAGGCGAACATGTGGTCCGGCAGGCCGTTGACGTCCAGCGGCAGGATGAAAAAACCGTCGGTGCCGGGGCCGATATTGTCGACCCCGGATTCGCTGGCCGGGGCCAGGGTGGGCAGGGCGGCGAGGCAGGCCAGGCTGGCGGCGAGGCGCCGGGGGAGAGGGGTGCGGGTCGAATTCATGTTCGGGCTCTTATTATTGTCAGTGGGCGCGCAGTGGGCCGGTTTCCGGCCGCCCCATAGGAATAAGCCTTCGACGCCCGGGCAGGCAGGGTATTGGCGGCCACTGAGGGGGACTTTCGCGGCCAGCCTGCAATGACTTGTTACATCCTTCCGTGAGCGCGAGCGGAAAACGCTATGCTGAGCGGGCGCTCGCCTCGCCCTGGCGGTGATGGGAGCGGGGCGCATAACCAGAATAAGCATTGCAGCCGAACCGGCTCGGGACCCGATGCCCATGCAGATGAAAGCCGTCGATCCACAGTACCAACTGGCCCTGGTTTCACCCTTCCTGTTGCAGACCCTGGCCGAAGTCGCCGGCAGCCACGGCGTCGACCCGCACGCCCTGTGCCGCGGCCTGGGCTTCACCCTCGACGACCTGCAGGACCCTGCGCAACGCATCTCCTACCGCCAGGCCGTGGCGATGATCCAGCGCGCGCTCAAGGCCTTGCCCCGGCAGGGCGTGGGCCTGTGGGTCGGGCATCAGAACGTGCTCGGCACCCTGGGCCTGCTGGGGCATGTGCTGTCGCTGTGCAAGACCCTGCGCGATGCCTTCGACATCGGCATCCGCCACCAGCACACCTCGGGCGGCATTGTCAGCTGCACGGTGCGGCAGCAGGGCGACGAATTTTTCGTCGAGGCCGAATGCCGGCTGCCCTACAGCGACGTACAGATCTTTGCCGTCGAAGAGTTCTTCGCCAGCCTGCCGGTCTATGGCCGCGCCCTGGTCGGTGCCGATTTCAAGGCGCTGCGGGTCGAGTTCATGCACGCCGCCCCGGCCTACCAGGACGAGTACCTGCGCCTGCTGGGGCCGGACGTGCACTTCGGCTGCCTGTACAACCGCATGGTCATCGCCGGCGAATGGCTTGATACGCGCCTGCCCAACCACCACGCCGTGGCCCTGCGCCAGGCGCTCAAGCTGCTGGAACTGGAAAGCGCCCAGGTGCACCGCAAGCTGGACCTGATCCAGGCGGTGGAGCGGGCCATCTCCCGCGACCTGACCCAGGGCAGCCATATCGACCAGGTCGCCAGCGACCTGAACATGAGCGGGCGCACCCTGCGCCGGCGCCTGAGCGAGCACGACCTGACCTTCGACGCATTGCTGGAGCAGGTGCGCCGGGCGCGCACCCTGAGCCTGCTGGCCAACCCGCAGCTGTCCATCGAGCGCATCACCGAGGCGGTGGGCTACAGCGACGTGCGCAGTTTTCGCCGGGCGTTCAAGCGCTGGACCGGCCTCAGCCCCAGTGCCTATCGGGAAGAGGGCGGCCAGGCGTAGGGCCGGGGCGTGGCCATTCACCGCATCGCTTCATGGGTGTCTAAACCCCCACAAATTGTGGTGCTCCGGGTAAACTTCGCGCTTTCTTCAAGGAGTCGCTATGAGTTACTACCAGCCGGGCATTCTTGCCACCCCCGTTCCGAGCCAGGCTCGTCACCTGTTTTTCGCCCTCGAATCCATCGAGGCGCTGCCGGCGGCGATCGATCGTCTGCTGACGCTGGTGGACGGGAAAACGGCGGTGGCAGGGTTTGGCGCGTCGCTGGTCAAGGCGCTGGGCGCCCGCGTGCAGGGGCTCAAGACCTTCCCAGCGCTGACTGGAGTCGGCGTCGACAACCCTTCGACCCAGCATGCGCTATGGGTCTGGCTGCATGGCGAAGACCGCGGCGAGCTGCTGCACCGCGGCAACGCCCTGGCGGCCGCCCTGGCCCCGGCGCTGCGCCTGGTGCAGATGAACGAAGCCTTCCGCCACAAGACCGGCCACGACCTGACCGGCTACGAGGACGGCACCGAAAACCCCCACGATGACGAAGCCATCGCCGCGGCCCTGGCCGACGGCAGCGACGGCCTGCGCGGTGGCAGCTTCGCCGCGATCCAGCAGTGGCAGCATGACTTCAAAGGCTTTGCCGCGATGCATCAGGAAGAGCGCGACAACATCATCGGCCGCCGCCTGAGCGACAACGAAGAGCTGGACGACGCGCCGGCCTCGGCCCACGTCAAGCGCACCGCCCAGGAGAGTTTCACCCCCGAGGCCTTTTTGGTGCGCCGTTCGATGCCGTGGATCGAAGGCGACAAGGGCGGCCTGATGTTCCTCGCCTTCGGCCACAGCCTCCAGGCCTTCGAAGTCCAGCTGCGACGCATGAGCGGCCTGGAAGACGGCATCGTCGACGGCCTGTACCGCATGAGCCGGCCGATCACCGGCGGCTACTACTGGTGCCCGCCGCTGCTGGACGGCCGCCTCGACCTGCGCGCCCTGCAAGCGGTCTGAGCGGCCCATGGGCATAGGGGGAGAGGGCATGCCGCCCGTGCGCTGGGGCATGATCGGTTGCGGCAGTGTCACCGAGCGCAAGAGCGGCCCGGCCTTCTACAAGGCGCCGGGCTCGGCGCTGGTGGCGGTGATGGGCCGGCGCCTGGAAGCGGTGCGGGACTATGCGGCGCGCCACGGCATCGCGCGTTTCTACACCGATGCCCAGGCGCTGATCGACGACCCCGAGGTGGACGCGGTGTACATCGCCACGCCGCCCGACAGCCACCACGCCTACAGCTTGCAGGTGGCCGCCGCCGGCAAGCACTGCTGCGTGGAAAAACCGATGGCGTTGAACGCCGCGCAAAGCCTGGAGATGCAGCAGGTTTTCCAGCGGGCCGGCTTGCACCTGTTCGTGTCCTATTACCGCCGTTCCCTGCCGCGCTTCCAGCAGGTGCGGCAATGGCTGCGGGACGGGCGCATCGGTGAAGTGCGCCACCTGAGCTGGACCCTGACCAAGGCGCCGTCCGAGGCCGATCGCAATGGCGGCCGCAATTGGCGTACCGACCCCCGGATCGCCGGCGGCGGTTACTTCGCCGACCTGGCGAGCCACGGCCTGGACCTGTTCCAGTACCTGCTGGGGGACATCACCGAGGTCGCCGGTTTCACCGCGCGGCAGGCCGGGCTGTACAGCGCCGAGGACGCGGTGAGTGCCAGCTGGCGCTTCGCCTGCGGCGCCCTGGGCACGGGGGCCTGGAACTTCGTCGCGGACCGTCGGGTGGACCGGGTGGAGATCATCGGCAGCCAGGGGCGTATCGCTTTCTCGGTGTTCGACGAGCATCCGCTGCACTTGGACGCCGATGAACAGCTGAGCCTGTTCATCGACAACCCCGAGCACATCCAGTGGCACCACGTGCTGGGCATGAACGCCCATATCCGTGGCGAAGCGCAGCACCCGGCGCTGGCCGCCGAGGCGGTGAAAACCGACCGGGTCATGGACCTGATCCTCAAGCGCGGTTAGACCCTACGGAACGTGCGCGACCTTCTTCTGTAGGAGCGCAGCTTGCTCGCGAAGGCCGCGACGCGGGGTATCTGACACACCGCGTTATCGTTCATCGCGAGCAAGTCGGATCGCCGCCCGTTCGCTCCTACAGCAGCCAAACGCTATCCAGCGGCGCTAGTGCGCCGCGGTCATGTTCGGCCGGCACGAATGGAAGATGTCCAGCTGCGGCTGGTACAGGCTGGTCTTGACCTCGAACAGCCCGAGCACCGAGTGGAACAGGTTGTCGTGGCTCAGGTCCGGCTCGCCGCTCTTGCCTTGCAGGCAGTCGCGCTGGATGCCCAGGTCATTCAGGGCCTGCTGGCCGAACCACATCAGCATCGGCACATGGGTCTGCGCCTGCGGCGCCAGGGCGTAGGGCGCGGCGTGCAGGTACAGGCCGTTTTCGCCGAGGGACTCGCCATGGTCGGAGACGTACAGCATCGAGGTGTCGAAGCGTTGCTGGTTGTGCTTGAGCAGCTCGATGACCCGGGCCAGGAAGTGGTCGGTGTAGAGGATGGTGTTGTCGTAGACGTTCACCAGTTCCTCGCTGCTGCAACTGCCCAGCTGGTTGGTGTGGCAGATCGGGGTGAAGCGCTCCAGGCTCTTCGGATAGCGCTCGTAGTACTCCGGGCCGTGGCTGCCGTCGGCGTGCAGGACGATGATCGCGTTGTCGCCGAGGCGGTCGATGTACTGCTGCAGGTCCACCAGCAGGGCTTCGTCCAGGCAGTTTTTGCCGTCGCAGAAGGGGCTCGGCTGGGTCTTGGGAATGTCGCGGTTCGGCACCCGCAGGCAGGTGCCCTTGCAGTCGCTGTTGTTGTCCAGCCACAGCACCTGCACGCCGGCCCGTTGCAGCACATCCAGCAGGCCTTCGTAGGTCTTGCCCTTCTTGTCGCTGTAGTCCTCGCGGGGAAACATCGAGAACATGCACGGCACCGAGACCGCGGTCGAGGTGCCGCAGGAGTGCACCTGGGTGAAGTTGAGGATGTCCAGCTTGGCCAGCTCCGGGTTGGTCTCCCGGGCATAGCCGTTGAGGGAGAAATGGTCGGCGCGGGCGGTTTCGCCGACCACCAGGATCATCAGCGACTTCTTCTCCCGGGCGCTGGCCTGGGCGCTCATCGTCGCGTCCTGGCCGATCGGCTGGATCACCAGGTGTTGCTTGATCCCCAGGCTCTGCTTGGCGTATTTACCGAGGGCGTAAATGTAGTTGGTCGGGTTGATGAAGTGGGTCAGCTTGTCTTCTTCGCGAAAGATCGGCGCGTAGGTGGAATAGAAGGCGCCGACTGAGACCGCGATCACCAGCACACAGCCGGCGATCACCAGCAGCTTGTTCAGCAGGCCGCGAAAGAACGGCCGGTAGCGCACCGGGGTGCGCCAGATCAGCACCACCGGCAGCAGGCCCAGCACCAGCAGGTAGCCCAGCAGCTTGAAGTTGAACAGCGCGGCGGCTTCGTCCGGGTTGGTCTCGAACACGTTCTGCACCATCACCGTGTCGATGGTGATGCCGTACTGGTTCATGAAATACGCGGCGGCGGCCGAGGTCAGGGCCACCAGGCTCAGCGCTGGTTTCAGGGTCCAGCGGAAGGACACCAGGGTCAGCAGCAGGGTGATGGCGGCCCATAGGAACAGCCCGAAGGAGGCGAAGAACGCCAGCTTGTGCAGGCCTTGCAGGCTGATCAGGTTGCCCAGCGCGTGCCAGGTGGCGAAGTTGTAGAGCAGCACCAGCGCCAGGGAAAACAGCAGCACCAGGCGGGTCGATGTGATTGACGCGAATCGCAGTCCTTTGCCCAAGACCATTTCAGTTCGTTCCTCTACCTGTGATGAAGGCGCCAGCAGTTGCACTGCCGACTATAGATAGGGATTGGTAAAAAAAATGTCGAAAGGGCGCTGCTTTTCGTATCGGTTCACGCCAACCAGCGCCCGCCGGATTCAGAAGGTCTTCCTGGCACTGGCGACCCAGGTCGCGCCACACAGGTCGCTGAACCCGTAATTGCCGGTGCACTGGCTTTTCGACAGGTCGGTATCGATATAGCTCAGGCCCAGCACCACGCCCGCCACTTCGCGGGTCAGTCTGGCCTCCCATTCGTGGTAGGCATCCTCGCCCTGGCCCGAGGCCGAGATCAATCGCGGGTCCTTGAAGTCCATCTCGCCGTAACGCAGCTTCAAGCCCAGGCCCAGGGGCAGCTCGGTTTCGTAGCCGAGGTAGCGGTACAGGGTGCTCTGCTGGCTGTCGATGCCCGGCGCATCATTGGAGTAATAGGCCCCCAGGCTGAACCCGTAGACGCTGAAAATCCCGTAGACCTCGCTCTGGTTGAATTGCCCTTCCCTGGGGTAGCTGTACTTGAGGTAGCCCAGGTCGAGGCTGACCGCGTCGCTGGCCTGCCACAGCCAGCCGGCGTAGTAGTCGACTTCCTGGCGGGTCTTCAGGCCGCCGCCGAAATCGACGTTGGAGGTCCAGGCACCGAGGTACAGGCCGCTGCTGTGCAGCAGGGTCGCGGCGGCCTGCGCGGCGGGATCGTTCTGGGTCTGGGAAATGCCGCGGGTGCGGTAGTCGCTGGCCAGGGTCAGCTCCAGTTCCACGGCAATGTCATCGTTCAAGGGCAGGGCCTGGCTGCCCGGGGGCAACAGGCTCAAGGCACCGATGGCGAACAGGCTGAGGGTCTTCATGTGGGCGTCCCGTATTGTTGTGATTGTTATGGGCAGGTTTCGGGCAAGGCTGCGCCGGCCCACACGCGCAAGGACGTGGGGCGGGGCAGTGGATCAGCTGGTTTTCAGACGGATCGGGTTAGAGAGGCCGGGCGTAGACTTCGCGGCCGGCGAACCAGGTCTGCAGCACCTGGGTTTCGTGCAGGGCCTTTTCGTCGACCTTGAACACGTCGCGGTCCAGCACGATGAAATCGGCCTGTTTGCCGGCGCTCAGCGAGCCGATCCGTTGCTCCAGGCCGATGGCGCGGGCGGCATTGAGGGTGTAGGCGTAGAACATGGTTTCGCGGTCCAGGCGCTCGTCGGCGTTGAGCACCCCCAGCGGCCCCTTGCGGGTGATGGCCTGGGCGATGGCGTTCCACGGGTTGGGCGAGGACACCGGCCAGTCGCTGGCCCCGGCGAGGGTCGCGCCCTGCTTGAGCAGGGAGTGCGCCGGGTACTGGTAACGGAAGGCCAGGGCGCTGACGTAGGGCTTGATCATGTCCAGGGTGTAGTCGTCCGCCGAGGCCCACAGCAGTTGCATCGAGGCGATGACCCCGAGTGGCTTGAAGCGGGCGAACTCTTTCGGGTTGACCATCTGCAGGTGGGTGATGGAGTGGGCGATGCCGCTCTGGCGGTCCTTGCGCGCCTGGGCGATGCCGTTGAGAGATTCACGCACCGCACGGTCGCCGATCGCATGGATGTGCACCCGCCAGCCGCGCTGGTCGATGGCGCTGACCAGCTCACCGAAATGCTCGGGATCGATCAGCAGTTCGCCCTGTTTGTGCGAGTTGCTGTAGGGATCGATCATCGCCGCGCTCTGGGCCGGGTACTCGATCACCCCGTCGGCGAAAATCTTGACCCCGGGCAGGGTCAGGTTGGGGGTGCCCTGGAATTGCTGGCGCACCTGCTCCAGCACGTCGAGGTCGGCAGGGCGGCTTTTCGGGTTGGCCACCAGCAGCGCGGCGACATGGGCGCTCATGCCGCCGCTCTCGGCCAGCGCCTTGTAGGCCGGCAGCACACCGACGGTCTGGGCGGTGGGCTTGAGGGCGAATACCGCCTCGCCGGGAGCCGCGTTGGCCGCCGGGTCCATCCAGGCGGTGATGCCCAGGCTGTTGTTGTAGCGCACCGCCGATTGCGCCGCGTTGAGCAGGGCGGCAGCGCTGGGCACCGGCATTTTCGCCGCGACCCGGTCCCAGCCGGCGTCCACCAGGAAGCCGTTGGGGCGGCCGTCGGCGAGCTTGCCGATGGTGTCGCGCTCGGCCTGCGGCAGGTTCTTGAGCAGGGCGGCGTCGATGCCGGCGCGCTCGAGCATCGCATTGTTGGCCCAGGCGGTATGGTGATCGCTGCCGGTGAACACCACCGGCACCCTGGCCCATTCGCCAGCGTTGAAGCGCTGGCCCAGGGCTTCGGCCTGGGCCCAGTAGGCCGAGCTCATGCCGGCGATGCCGAGGACATCGCCATGCCTGGCCTTGCCGTCGTCGCGCCAGGCACGCAGCTTTTTCTCCAGCTCGTCGAGGCCGACCACCTCGTCCTGCATGTTGGCCGAGGTCATTTCCAGGCCGCCGAAGATCGCGTGGGAATGGCTGTCGATCAGGCCGGGCATCAGGGTCTTGCCGCCGAGGTCGATGACCCGGGTGCCGGTTTCGATCAGGGCCTTGATCTGCTCGTCGCTGCCCACCTGCAGCACCTTGCCGTCGGCCACCGCCAGGGCCTGGGCCTTGGGTTGGGCGCGGTCGGCGGTGAACACCTGGCCATTGAACAGCACCAGATCGGTGGCGGCCATGGCTTCCATTGAGGCAAAACTCACTGCAATCGTCAGCAGATTCGGGATGAATCTTTTCATTGAGTATTTCCTTGTTATTGCGTCTGATGGCCAGCTTATTGGCTTGCCAGAGCCGACAGAACGCCTCGCTGACGAAAAACGTTTTTGCCTGAATGGAAAAAGCATGGACAAGTTGAGTGCACTGAAAATGTTCGTGGTCACCGCGCAGCTGGGCAGTTTCAGCCGCGCCGCCGAGCAGTTGGGCAAGACCCCCTCGGCCCTGACCAAGGCGGTCAATCACTTGGAAGTCGAGCTGGGCGCGCGCTTGTTCGAGCGCAGCACCCGGCGGATCCTGCTGACGGAAGTGGGGCGGCTCTACCTGGACACCGCGCGCCAGGTCCTGCAGCGGCTGGAGGAGGCCGGTGAGGAAATCGAGCAGTTGCAGCATGGCCTGCGCGGCAACCTGAAGATCACCGCGCCGCTGGCCTATGGGCAGGCCTTTCTCGACCAGGTGTGTGGCGGTTTCCTCGAGCAGTACCCGCAGATCGACCTGCAGGTGGACCTGTGCGACGAGTTCGTCAATCTGCTGGAAAGCGGCTACGACCTGGCCCTGCGCGAAGGCCATGACGACCTGCCGGGGCTGATCGCCCGGGTGGTCGGCAGCAATTGCCTGGCCTTGTGCGCCAGCCCGGCCTACCTGGCGCGCAAGGGCGTGGAGGTGACGCCGCAAACCCTCGACGACCACGAATGGCTGCTCTATCGCCATCCCTTGCTCAGCCGCGAGTTCTGGTGGGTCGAGCGGGACGGGCAGCGCCTGAGCTTGCTGCAACCTCGGGCGCCGCGGCTGCGCAGCGACAATTACGACCTGCTGCTGGCCAATGCCCTGGCCGGGCGCGGGCTGCTGCACACCCCGTTGTGGAGCGCCGCGCCTTACCTGGCCGACGGCCGCCTGGTGCGGGTGATGGCCGACTACGCCATCGACCCCGACTGTTTCGGGCCGCACATCCTCGCGGTCTACCCCAGCCATCGGCGGGCCACGGCCAAGGTACTGGCGTTCATCGATTACATCAGCGCGTTCCTGGCGAGCCGCGGGTTGGGCTGACTGGCGGTTCTTGTCAGGAAAATCCGAGAGGAGTACAAATGTACTCCATGACCACTTTATCTCCCCGCCGCAGTGCCATTCTGACCTTTATCCGCGAGCGCATCGCCGAACATGGCCAGCCCCCGAGCCTCGCTGAAATCAGCGAGGCCTTCGGCTTCGCCTCGCGCAGCGTGGCGCGCAAGCATGTCGTGGCCTTGACCGAAGCCGGCTTCATCGAGGTCAACCCCAACCAGGCCCGGGGCATCCGCCTGCTCAACCAGCCGCCGCGCCCCGAACTGCTCGACATCCCGGTGCTCGGCCGGGTCGCCGCCGGCCTGCCGATCGGCGCCGATGCCGAGGTGCACAGCCGCTTGCTGCTCGACCCGGCGCTGTTTTCCCGCACCCCCGATTACCTGCTGCGGGTCCAGGGCGACTCGATGATCGAGGACGGCATCCTCGACGGCGACCTGGTGGCGGTGCGCCGCGACAGCGAGGTGCGCAACGGCCAGATCGTGGTGGCGCGGCTGGACGGCGAGGTCACCATCAAGCGTTTCGAACGCCTGGCCGATGGCGTGCGCCTGCTGCCGCGCAACCCGGCCTATGCACCGATCCTGATCGGCGAGGACCGTGACCTGGCCATCGAAGGGGTGTTCTGTGGCCTGGTGAGGCAAGGCTGATGGGCGCCGTCGTGGCACTGGAGACGCTGTTCAATGCCGGCCGGGTGTGGAAGGGCCGCCCGACGGCGCCCGCGGCCAGCCCGCAACCCACCGGCCACGCCATGCTGGACGCGGCCTTGCCCGGCGGCGGCTGGCCGGAAGCGGCGCTGACGGAAATCCTCATCGCCGCCCAGGGTGTCGGCGAGCTGCAACTGCTGTGGCCGACCCTGGCTCGGCTCTCGGCCGCCGGCGAGCGCATCGTGCTGGTGGCGCCGCCCCATGTGCCGTATCCCCAGGCCTGGCAGAGCGCCGGGGTCGACCTGCGCCAGTTGGCGGTGATCCAGGCCGGCGAACGGGATGCCCTGTGGGCCGCCGAGCAGTGCCTGCGTTCGGGCAGTTGCGGGGCCGTGCTGTGCTGGCCGCAACAGGCCGACGACCGCGCCTTGCGGCGTTTGCAGGTGGCGGCCGAGACCGGCCAGACCCTGGCCTTTGCCTACCGCTCCCTCAAGGACGCCATCAACCCTTCGCCGGCGGCCCTGCGCCTTGCCGTGGAGGCGCGGCCGGCGCAGCTGCGGGTGCTCAAGTGCCGTGGCGGCCTGGCCCATTCGGCGCCGATCGCCTTCGCCCCGGGGCCCTGAGGTTGCCATGCGCTGGGTCTGTATTCTGTTCCCGCAATTGGCGCTGGACGCGGCGCTGCGCCAGCGCCCCGAGCCGGAGACCGCGCTGGCGCTGCTCAGTGGGACGCCACAACGCCGGGTGATCCAGGCGGTGAATGCCGCGGGCCGCGAGCTGGGGTTGCGCCCCGGGCAGTCGTTGACCGCCGCCCAGGCCCTGAGCAAGAACTTCGCCAGCGCCGAGTACGACGCCGAGGAAATCGCCCGTTGGCAGCAGTTTCTCGCGGCCTGGGCCTACCGCTTCAGCTCCCAGGTCAGCGTGCATTACCCGCGCACCCTGGTGTTCGAGATCGAGTCGAGCCTGAGCCTGTTCGGCCCCTGGCCACAGCTGGAGGCGCGCCTGCGCCAGGAGCTGGGTGAGCTGGGTTTTCGCCACCGCATCGTCAGCGCGCCGAATCCGGCGGCGGCCCGGGTGCTGGCCAATGCCTACGACGGGCTGGCGGTGACGGACCTGGAGCAATTGCGCCAGGCCCTGGGGCGCATGCCCGTGGAGCGTCTCGGCCTGCCGCCGGGTGCGGCCACCGCCCTGTCGCGCATGGGCCTGCGCACCTTCGCCCAGGTGCGTGGGCTGCCCCGGGACACCCTGGCCCGGCGTTTCGACGCGGGCCTGCTCAAGCACCTGGACACTCTTTTGGGCGAGTGTTCCCTGGCGCTGGCGTTCTATCAGCCGCCGGAGCGTTTCGATCTGCGCATCGAATTGAATTTCGATGTGCTGTCCCACCAGGCCCTGCTGTTTCCCCTGCGCCGCCTGACCAGCGATCTGGCGGCGTTTCTCTGTGGCCGTGACAGCGGGGTGCAGCGCTTCGAGCTGCACCTGGAACATGTCGAGCTGCCCAACACCCTGGTCAAGGTCGGCCTGCTCAGCGCCGAGCGCGAGCCGGGGATGCTGTTCGAACTGGCACGCGGGCGCCTGGAGCAGGTCCAGGTGCCGGCGCCGGTGCGTGGCGTGCGCCTGGTGGCCGAGGATTTACCGCGCTTCGTGCCGCAGCACCGCGAGCTGTTCGACGAGCGCCCCCAGCAATCCCTGCCCTGGGAGCAGCTGCGCGAGCGCCTGCGCGCCCGCCTGGGGGACGAGGCGGTGCATGGCTTGCGCTTCCACTCGGACCACCGCCCCGAATGCAGTTGGCAACCGGTCGGCGACAGCCAGGCCTGCCCGCTGCTGCCCGGGCCCCGGCGCCCGGGCTGGCTGCTGCGCGAGCCGCTGGTGCTGGCGGAGGGGGCGGCGCGCATCCTCATGGGGCCGGAGCGCATCGAGTCCGGCTGGTGGGACGGCGGCGACGTGCGCCGCGACTATTACCTGATCGAAACCCGCGGCGGCCAGCAGGGCTGGGCATATCGCCCGGTGGGCGAGGCGGGGCCCTTGCTGTTGCAGGGCTGGTTTGCATGAAGGGCTACGCCGAACTGCACTGCCTGTCGAACTTCAGTTTCCAGCGCGGTGCCTCCAGTGCCCGCGAGCTGTTCGAGCGGGCGGCGGCCCAGGGCTACCAGGCCCTGGCGATTACCGACGAGTGCAGCCTGGCCGGCATCGTCCGGGCCTGGCAGGCCTCGAAGGACTGCAATCTACCGCTGATCGTCGGCAGCGAAATGCGCCTCGACGACGGCCCCAGGCTGGTGTTGCTGGTGGAGAGCCTGGAGGGTTACCAGGGCCTGTGTCGGCTGATCACCCGTGGCCGGCGCCGGGCGCAGAAGGGCCAGTACCAGCTGCTGCGCGAAGACTTCGAACAACCCTTGCCGGGGCTGCTGGCCCTGTGGCTGGCGGACGGTCAACCAGAGGGTGAGCAGCAAGAAGCGGGGCGCTGGTTGCAGCAGGTGTTCGCCGACCGGCTATGGCTGGCCGTGGAGCTGCACTGTGGCCAGGACGATCAGCGGCGCCTGGACGAGTCGCTGGCGCTGGCCCGGGAACTGGGCATTGCCGCCGTGGCCTGCGGCGATGTGCATATGCATGTACGCGGGCGGCGGGCCTTGCAGGACACCATGACCGCGATCCGCCATCACGTGCGGGTGGCCGAGGCCGGCCAGCGCCTGCACCCCAATGGCGAACGGCATTTGCGCAGCCTCGAGGCCTTGCGCGGGCTGTATCCGCCGGTCCTGCTGGAGGAGTCGCTGAAGATTGCCGAGCGCTGCCATTTCGACCTCGGGCAACTGCATTACCAGTACCCCCGGGAGCTGGTGCCGCAAGGGCAGACGCCCGCCAGCTGGCTGCGCGAGCTGACCGAGCGCGGCATCGTCAAGCGCTGGCCCGGGGGCGCCAAGCCCAAGGTGCTCAAGCAGATCGACGATGAGCTGGAGCTGATCACCGAGCTGGGGTACGAGAGCTATTTCCTCACGGTGCACGACATCGTCAACTTTGCCCGCGGCCAGTCGATCCTCTGCCAGGGCCGGGGCTCGGCGGCCAACTCGGTGGTGTGTTTCGCCCTGGGCATCACCGAGATCGACCCGGACCGCTCGACCCTGCTGTTCGAGCGTTTTCTCTCCCGCGAGCGCAACGAGCCGCCGGATATCGACGTGGACTTCGAGCACGAGCGTCGCGAGGAAGTCCTGCAGTACGTGTTCCAGCGTTACGGCCGCCACCGCGCCGCGCTGACTGCGGTGGTCAGCACCTACCACGGCGCCGGCGCAGTGCGCGATGTGGCCAAGGCCCTGGGCCTGCCGCCGGACCAGGTCAACGCCCTGGCCGATTGCTGCGGCCACTGGAGCGATACGCCGCCGGCCGTCGAGCGCCTGCGGGAGGCCGGCTTCGACCCGGACAGCCCGGTGCTGCGCCGGGTCCTGAGCCTGACCGGGCAACTGATCGGCTTTCCCCGGCACCTGTCCCAGCACCCCGGCGGCTTCGTGATTTCCGAGCAGCCGCTGGACACCCTGGTGCCGGTGGAAAACGCGGCCATGGCCGAGCGCACCATCATCCAGTGGGACAAGGACGACCTGGACGCGGTCGGGCTGCTCAAGGTGGACGTGCTGGCGCTGGGCATGCTCAGCGCGATTCGCCGCTGTTTCGACCTGATCCATGGCTATCGGGGCCAGCGGCTAAGCCTGGCCAGCATCCCCGCCGAGGACCCGGCCACCTACGAAATGATCGGCCGCGCCGACACCATCGGCGTGTTCCAGATCGAGTCGCGGGCGCAGATGTCGATGCTGCCCCGGCTCAAGCCGAAGGATTTCTACGACCTGGTGATCGAGGTGGCGATTGTCCGGCCGGGGCCGATCCAGGGCGGCATGGTCCATCCGTACCTGCGCCGGCGTGACAAAAAGGAGAAGGTGACCTATCCCTCGGCGGAGCTCAAAGAGGTGCTGGAGCGAACCCTGGGCGTACCGCTGTTCCAGGAGCAGGTGATGCAGATCGCCATTGTCGCCGCCGACTACACCCCCGGCGAGGCCGACCAGTTGCGCCGCTCCATGGCCGCCTGGAAACGCCATGGCGGCCTGGAACCCCATCGCCTGCGCCTGCGCGACGGCATGCGCGCCAATGGCTACAGCGACGAGTTCGCCGCGCAGATCTTCGAGCAGATCAAGGGCTTCGGCAGCTACGGTTTTCCCGAATCCCACGCCGCCAGTTTCGCCTTGCTGACCTATGCCAGCTGCTGGCTCAAATGCCACGAGCCGGCGGCCTTCGCCTGCGCCCTGATCAACAGCTGGCCCATGGGTTTCTACAGCCCCGACCAGATTCTCCAGGACGCGCGCCGGCATCAGTTGGCGATTCGTCCGGTGGATGTGCGCGCCAGCACCTGGGATTGCAGCCTGGAACCGTTGGCCGGCGCGCAGCCGGCGTTGCGCCTGGGGCTGCGGATGATCAAGGGCTTTCGTGAGGACGACGCGCGGCGGATCGAGGCGGCGCGTGGGCATGGCCCGTTTGTCGACATCGCCGACCTCGGGCAACGGGCGCGCCTGGATAGCCGCGCCCAGGAACTGCTGGCCGATGCCGGCGCCCTGCGCGGGCTGGCCGGGCACCGGCATCGGGCGCGCTGGGAAGTGGCGGGGGTGCAGCAACAGCTCGGCCTGTTCGCCGGCCTGCCGCGCCAGGAGGAAGCGCCGGTGGTCTTGCCGCGGCCGACGGTCGGCGAAGACCTGCAGGCCGATTACCTGAGCGTCGGCACCACCCTGGGGCCGCATCCGCTGGCCTTGCTGCGGGGCGAGCTCAAGGCCCGGCGCTGCCGCAGTTCCCGCGAGCTGCTGGAGGTCGAGCACGGGCGCCCGGTGAGCATCGCCGGGCTGGTCACCGGGCGCCAGCGGCCGGGCACCGCCAGCGGCGTGACCTTCGTCACCCTGGAAGACGAGTTCGGCAACGTCAACGTGGTGGTCTGGCGTGACCTGGCCGAGCGCCAGCGCAAGGTCCTGGTGGGCGCGCAGTTGCTCAAGGTCGACGGCACCTTGGAAACCGAAGGCGAGGTCCGCCACCTGATCGCCGGGCGCCTGAGCGACCTCAGCGACCTGCTGAGCGGTATCAGCGTGCGCAGCCGGGACTTTCGCTGACGGAGCGAGCGCTTGCCCAAAGGTGCAGGCGCAGGACGGAGCGCCCGGCAGTCAATCGACTGGCGCCAGTATTTTTTATTTCTTTTCGCAATGATGGCACTTTGGCATAATCGCCGCCGCCGACGCCTCCTGCGTCACGTTTCAGCGTGCCCTGACTGCTATTTCCGAACCCGCAGAAGCCGTGTTTCGCAAGGCTGTGGCAGGGCGCAGGCACTTTTTTATGAATACTCAAAAGGAACGCAGAGTGAGACTGATCTCGAAGTTGGTGATGTCGGGCGTAGCGTTGGCTGTACTGGCGGGCATGAGCGGTTGTGCCACTGAAAGCTCCCGGGCGTTGCCGGTGGAGAAGGTCCAGAGCGCCAATCAGGTGTGGACCGGGGCTCGGGTACCGATGGCGGTGGGCAAGTTCGATAACCGCTCCAGCTACATGCGCGGGATTTTCTCCGACGGCGTCGACCGCCTCGGTGGCCAGGCCAAGACCATCCTGATTACCCACCTGCAGCAGACCCACCGCTTCAATGTGCTGGATCGCGACAACATGGGCGAGATCCAGCAGGAAGCGGCGATCAAGGGCCAGGCGCAGAAGCTCAAGGGCGCGGACTTCGTGGTGACCGGCGATGTCACCGAGTTCGGCCGCAAGGAAACCGGCGACCACCAGCTGTTCGGCATTCTCGGCCGCGGCAAGACCCAGGTGGCCTATGCCAAGGTGGCATTGAACATCGTCAACATCAGCACTTCCGAAGTGGTGTATTCGACCCAGGGTGCCGGTGAGTACGCCCTGTCCAACCGCGAGGTGATCGGCTTCGGCGGCACCGCCTCCTACGACTCGACCCTCAACGGCAAGGTCCTCGACCTGGCCATGCGCGAGGCCGTCAACCGCATGGTCGAGGCGATTGACGCCGGCGCCTGGAAACCCAGCCGCTGATCAACACCGCTGACAGGGAGAAGAGCATGTTCAACACCCAGATGGCCCGGCCGCTGATGGCCGCCACGTTACTGGGCAGCGTATTGCTGGCCGGTTGCAGTGGGCCGAAGACGCTTTACCAGTGGGAAACCTACCAGACCCAGACCTACGAGTACTTCAAGGGCGAGGAGGCCAAGGAGGCCCAGGTCGAAGCGCTGGAGCGCGATCTGCAGAAGATCAAGTCCACCGGCAAGGCGGTGCCGCCGGGTTACCACGCGCACCTGGGCATGCTCTATGCGGGCCTGGGCAAGGACGACCAGATGGTGCAGCAGTTCAACACCGAGAAGGCGCTGTTCCCCGAATCCACGCCGTACATGGACTTTCTGCTGAAGAACGCCAAGAAGGGAGCCGGCCAATGAACCTCTACACCTTGCGCAACCTGTTGGGCCTGTTGGCCGTCAGCCTGCTGGTGGGCTGCGCCACGCCCAAGACCGTGGACTACTCGGCCTACAAGCAGGCCCGGCCGAAGTCGATCCTGGTGCTGCCGCCGCTCAACGAGTCGCCGGACGTCAAGGCCACCTACAGCATGCTGTCCCAGGTGACCTTTCCCCTGGCCGAAGCCGGTTATTACGTGATGCCGATCGCGGTGGTGGATGAAACCTTCCGCCACAACGGCTTGACCAACCCGGCGGACATCCATGGCTTGTCGCCGGCCAAGCTCAACGAGATCTTTGGCGCCGATGCCGGGCTGTATATCACCGTCAAGGAATACGGAACCAGCTACATGCTGATCAGCAGCGCCACCGTGGTCACCGCCAGTGCCACCCTGGTCGACCTGAAGACCGGCACCACGCTGTGGACCGGCACTGCCCGGGCCTCCAGCGAAGAGGGCAACAATAACAGCGGCGGTGGCCTGGTGGGCATGCTGATCACCGCCGCGGTGAAGCAGATCATCAACACCTCCACCGACGCCGGTCACCCGATCGCCGGCATCACCAGCCAGCGCTTGCTGTCGGCCGGGCAACACGCAGGCCTGTTGTACGGTCCGCGCTCGCCGAAATACGGCACCGACTGAGGTCTTCAGGGCGGGCAATCCGCCCTGTGCCAGGCGGCGCCTGCGAGCGTCCGCCTGGACCTTGCGCCTAGGCTGTTTGTTCAATAGTGCCCGGCGCTCGCGGGCAGGGCGTCCGACCAGCGGCAGCGGTGATTCGGCCTCATGGCTGAAAATCTTGAAACCATCCGTGTGCAGGGTGCTCAAAGGCTCTGGAGGCTGCTGCGTCGCGACCTCCTGAAAATTCATGCTTGCCATGCTTTTCGTAGAGTTCGCTCATGCCGTTCTTATCCGATCCTCATGGTTGCCAGGGCTGGAGAGGCGAGATGGCCGGGCGCATCCAGGCGTTCGACTGGTCCGTCACCGAGCTGGGCGCGCTGGAGCAGTGGTCGTCGAGCCTGTGCAGCGCCGTGCAACTGTTGCTGGCCTCGCCGGTGCCGCTGGTCATGCTCTGGGGCCGCTCGGGCTACATGATCTACAACGATGCCTACGCCGAATTCGCCGGCGGCCGGCATCCGTACCTGCTCGGCCGCCAGGTGGAGCTGGGCTGGCCGGAAGTGGCGGATTTCAACCGCCATGTGCTGGACACCTGCCTGGCGGGCGGGACCTTGTCGTACCGCAACAAAGAGCTGGTCCTGCTGCGCAACGGCCAGCCGGAACATGTCTGGATGGACCTCTACTACAGCCCGGTGGCCGGCGACGACCAGGCCCCGGCCGGGGTCATGGCGATCGTGGTCGAGACCACCGCCCACGTGCTGTCCGAGCAGCGCCGCCAGGAAGTCGAGAACGCCTACCGCGCGGAAAACGAACGGGTGCAGCTGGCGCTCAATGCCGGGGCGCTGCTGGGTTCCTTTGTCTGGGACATCAAGGCCGATCGGCTGTCGGGCGACGAGCGTTTTGCCCGGACCTTCTCCTACCCGCTGGAGCAGCCGCTGGACGACCTGTCGATGGCGGTCGCCGATGGCCGGGTGCACCCCGAGGATCTGCCGCGGATCAAGGAACAGACCGCCTACAGCGTGAAAAAGGGCGTGCCCTACAACACCGAATACCGGATCCGCCGGGAGGACGGCAGTTACCTGTGGGTCATGGGCTGTGGCCGTTGCGAGTTCGACGACGCAGGACAGGCCTTGCGCTTTCCCGGCGTGCTGATCGATATCCACGAACGCAAGATGGCCGAAGAGTCGCTGCTGCAACTGACGCGCAACCTCGAGCAGCGGGTGGCCGAGGAGGTCAACGCGCGGGTCTCGGCCGAGGAGCAGTTGCGCCAGGTGCAGAAGCTCGAAGCCATTGGCGGCATGACCGGTGGCGTGGCCCACGACTTCAACAACCTGCTGCAAGTGATCGCCGGCAACCTGCACCTGCTGGCGCGCCATGAGCCGGACAATGCCAATGTGCAGCGCCGGGTCGGCGCGGCCATTACCGCGGTCGAGCGCGGCGCCAAGCTGTCCGCGCAATTGCTCGCGTTCGCCCGGCGCCAGCCGCTGTCGCCCGAGGTCTACAACCCCCGCCGGATCCCCGACAGCCTGAGTGAGCTGCTGCAACGGGCCCTCGGCGAAACCATCGACATCGATGTGCAACTGCCGGCGAAGCCCTGGTGCATCAAGGTCGATCGCAGCCAGCTGGAAAATGCCTTGCTCAACCTGGCGATCAACGCCCGCGACGCCATGAAGGGCGAGGGCACCATCGGCATCCGCGGCGAAAATGTGGTGCTCGACCGCGGTTTCTGCGCCGGCAAGGGCATCAGCCCCGGTGACTACCTGTGCCTGTCGGTGGCCGATACCGGCGATGGCATGCCCCCCGAGGTGCTCAAGCAGGCGTTCGAGCCGTTCTTCACCACTAAGCGCGACGGCCAGGGCACCGGGCTGGGACTGAGCATGGTGTTCGGTTTCGTCAAGCAGAGCGGCGGCCATATCGAGATGCTCAGCACGCCGGGGCAGGGCACCACAGTGCGCATGTATTTTGTCCGCAGCACCGAACAGGAACCGGGAGAGGCCCCCCGGCGCGGGCAGCGGCCTGGCCACGGCCAGGAAACCATCCTGGTGGTGGAGGACAACGAGGACGTCCGCGCGGCGGCGGTCGAGCTGCTGGAGAGCGCCGGCTACAAGGTACTGGTGGCGGCCAATGGCGATGCGGCCATGCAACTGCTGCTGAGCGGCGCCCGGGTCGAGCTGATCTTCACCGATGTGGTGATGCCCGGCCTGATCAAAAGCACCGACCTTGCGCTCTGGGCCAAGACCCAGTCGCCGGCCGTGGCGGTGCTGTTCACCTCGGGGCATACCCGCGACATCATTTCCTGCAATCACCAGCTCAGCCCGGACACCCACCTGTTGAGCAAGCCCTACAGCCCGGATGCCCTGACCTCCATGGTCAGGTCGGTGCTGGAGGCGTGAGGCCATAAGCGGGAAAAAGTCCGCCGAACGTTCGACATCTGCGGTTGCTCAAAACCCCTGGCCCATGCACCCTGCACCTCGGTCGGGTGGCTGCCGGTCGCCGGTGCTGGCGCCGTGGGGCTTTCTGACTTGACCTCTGTTCCGACACCTCCGATACAAGGCTGTCCCATGACTTCAGCGCGCAATACGCCTTCGCCCCAGGTTTTGTCTTCCTTGCCCGCGAACAGCTCGGGTTTTGTCAGGGTGCGCGGCGCCCGCGAACACAACCTGCGCAACGTCGACGTGGATATTCCCCGCGATGCGCTGGTGGTGTTCACCGGGGTCTCCGGTTCCGGCAAATCGTCCCTGGCGTTTTCGACCCTGTATGCCGAGGCCCAGCGCCGCTACTTCGAATCGGTGGCACCCTACGCCCGGCGCCTGATCGATCAGGTCGGGGTGCCGGATGTCGACGCCATCGAAGGCCTGCCGCCGGCGGTGGCCCTGCAACAGCAGCGCGGCACGCCGAGCACCCGCTCTTCGGTGGGCAGCGTCACCACCTTGTCCAGCCTGATCCGCATGCTCTATTCCCGGGCCGGCAGCTACCCGCCGGGACAGCCGATGCTCTACGCCGAAGACTTCTCCCCCAACACCCCGCAAGGGGCCTGCCCCAACTGTCACGGCCTGGGCCGGGTCTACGAGGTCAGCGAGGCGTCCATGGTCCCGGACCCTTCGCTGACCATCCGCCAGCGCGCGGTGGCGTCCTGGCCGCTGGCCTGGCAGGGGCAGAACCAGCGCGACATCCTCGTGACCCTGGGCTACGACGTCGATATTCCCTGGCGCGACCTGCCGCAAGAACAGCGCGACTGGATCCTGTTTACCGAAGAAACCCCGACCGTGCCGGTGTACGCCGGGCTGACCCCGGAGCAGACCCGCGAGGCCCTCAAGCGCAAGCAGGAACCGAGCTACATGGGCACCTTCAGCGGGGCCCGGCGCTATGTGCTGCACACCTTCACCCATTCGCAAAGCGCGCTGATGAAAAAGCGCGTGTCGCAGTTCATGCTCGGCAGCCCGTGCCCGCTGTGCGAGGGCAAGCGGCTGAAGCGCGAGGCGCTGTCGGTGACCTTCGCCGGCCTCGACATCGGCGAGCTGTCGCAGATGCCCCTGCTGCAACTGGCCGAGGTGCTCAAGCCGGTGGCCGCCCAGGCTTACCTGGAACAGGCCGAGGAGGCCGGCGAGGTCTGGAGCCACGAACAGACCCAGGCCGCGCGCCAACAACGGATCGCCCAGGGTGCGCCGGGGCATGTCGGAGGGCCGGATGTGCGGCATACGCCGAACCTGTCCCTGGAAAAGCGCCTGGCCGCGCAACGCATCGCCCAGGACCTGCTGGAGCGGGTCAGCACCTTGACTGGCCTGGGCCTGGGTTACCTGGCCCTGGAGCGCAGCACGCCGACCCTGTCGTCCGGCGAGTTGCAGCGTCTGCGCCTGGCGACTCAATTGGGCTCGCAACTGTTCGGGGTGATCTACGTGCTCGACGAGCCCTCGGCCGGCCTGCACCCGGCGGACGCCGAGGCATTGTTCGAGGCCCTGCAGCAGCTCAAGGCTTCGGGTAACTCGCTGTTCGTGGTCGAGCACGACCTGCAGACCATGCGCCGCGCCGACTGGCTGATCGACGTCGGCCCGGCGGCGGGCGAGCAGGGCGGCCAGGTGCTGTACAGCGGCCCGCCGGCGGGGCTGGCCCAGGTCGCGCAGTCGCAGACCCGCGCCTACCTGTTCGCCGAACAGGCGCCGGCCCGCCGCACCGCGCGCCAGGCCCAGGGCTGGTTGCGCCTGGAGGGCATCAGCCGCAATAACCTGAATGACCTGAGCGCGCAGTTCCCCCTCGGCTGTTTTACCGCGGTGACCGGGGTGTCGGGTTCCGGCAAGTCGAGCCTGGTCAGCCAGGCCTTGCTGGAACTGGTGGGCGCGCACCTCGGGCGGCCGCAGGGCAACGAAGAGCCGGAGGAACTGAACCTGGAAGACGATGCCCCGCAGGCCAGCAGCGGCGAAGTCACCGCCGGGCTGGAGCGGATCAAGCGCCTGGTGCAGGTGGACCAGAAACCCATCGGCCGCACCCCGCGCTCGAACCTGGCGACCTACACCGGGCTGTTCGACCATGTGCGCAAGCTGTTCGCCGCCACCCCCGAGGCGCGCGCGCTGGGCTACGACGCCGGGCAGTTCTCCTTCAACGTCGCCAAGGGTCGTTGCCCGGCCTGCGAAGGCGAAGGTTTTGTCAGCGTCGAGCTGCTGTTCATGCCCAGCGTCTATGCGCCGTGCCCGACCTGCCACGGCGCGCGTTACAACCCGCAGACCCTGGCCATCCAGTGGCAAGGTCTGGACATCGCCCAGGTCCTGCAACTGACGGTGCAGGAGGCGGTCGAGGTGTTCGCCGGACAGGCGAGCATCCGCCGTTCCCTGGAAGTCTTGCGCGATATCGGCCTGGGTTACCTGCGCCTCGGCCAGCCGGCCACCGAACTGTCCGGCGGCGAAGCGCAGCGGATCAAGCTGGCCACCGAGCTGCAGCGCAACCCCCGCGGCGCCACCCTGTATGTGCTGGACGAGCCGACCACCGGCTTGCATCCGCGGGATGTCGATCGCCTGCTGGAACAACTGGACAACCTGGTGCGGGCCGGCCATAGCGTGGTGGTGGTCGAGCATGAAATGCGCGTGGTGGCCCAGGCCGACTGGGTGATCGATATCGGCCCGGGCGCTGGCGACCAGGGCGGCAAAGTGGTGGTCAGCGGGACGCCACAGCAGGTGGCCAGGCACCGCAAGAGCCGCACCGCGCCGTTTCTGGCCCAGGCGCTGGGGTGAGTCGCGGCACCCTCCGCGGGGCTTCGCTCGTGGCGGGTTGTGAGGCGGGCGGTGGGGCGCGGGAAATGTCGCTGAAGGCGACGAACGGTTAGCGCTGTGGTCTGATTGACGGTCGACAGACAGCGGTGGTGGAGGTCATTCTGGTAACTGGCGAGCGCCTGTAAGTGCGCTTGCTACCGATCAACAAACGGAGGTGTTTCATGCCGGTGCCCCATGACCTGTATCAGGACCTGAGCTACAGCAAAGAAGACATTCAACAGCGCCGGGCCAGTGACCCGCACTTGAATGCCTTGTTCGACAAATACTCCAGCATTGATGATCAGGTGCTCAAAGCGGAGGCCGCGGCGGCCGCTGACGAGGAGCTGAAACGACTCAAGGAAAAGCGGCTGCTGATCAAGGACGAAATCTCCGAGAAGCTGACCGCCCGCTTCTGACCCCGACCCTGTCCTGAGCGAGATGTCCCGAGGCTTCGGGCGTCTCGCCAGGTTCTACGCAATCCAGAGCATTGGCTGCTCTTTCCGCTATTTGCCCGTTTACTCCCCTGTATCGACCCGCACCCTTGGCGAGACGCGCCCGAGTCGGGCGCGCCTGTTTCAGCGCCTGCCTGCCTCAAGGGCACTCGCAGGTGCTCGGGCCGAATACCGGGCCTGCGCAGGGATCTTCGGACGGTCCGAACACCGGGCACGCGGCCAGCGCCGACAGGGATGAAGTGAGCAGCAGGGACGCCAGGAGGATTTTGATTTTCATGGGGGGATCCACTCTCAATGTGATGGGAATCAATCGGATTCGATTGTTTGTCTTTCCTTGGTGGGCGCCTGTGACGGCGCCGCGCGGGACAGCTTAGATCAGAATCTGGCGAGCATGCCGGTGCCCATGCCGTTATCGCATCAAGGCGCCTTTGACAGCGCGACGCTCAGCGGCAGGCGCGCCATATGCGTGGCCTTGAGCGAGCCGAAGTACAGGGCGTCGCCGTATTCGCGCACCGTGGTGATCGGCGCGTAGTTGCCGGCGCTGGCGTCCTGCAGGTTGGCGATGACCTGGCCCTGGGTATCCAGGCCGAGGACGAAGCCGCGTTTTTCCACCGGCTTGGGCAGCAGGGTCATGGCCCGCACGATCATCTTGCGCACCAGCGGGTAGGGCGCGGTGCCGTCCAGCAGGACATTGCGCGGGGCGTAGAGCGCCACCCAGAAACGCCCCTGGCCGTTGAAGCTGAGGTTGTCCGGCAGCCCCGGCAGGTTGTCGATGAACAGGTCGTGGGTGCCGGCCTTGGCGCCGCTGAGCCAATAGCGGCTGATCCGGTAGGCGCCGGTTTCGTTGACCAGCACATAGGCTTCCTGAGGCCCGAGGGCCACGCCGTTGGCGAACTCCAGGCCGTCCAGCAACTGCTCGGTCTGGCCCGTCTGGAAGTCATAGCGCAGTAAGCGCCCGTCGCCGCCGTGCTCGATCACCGCCTCGCCATCCTGGCCGTAGCCCCAGCGGCTGGTGGCGTCGCTGAAGTAGGCATAACGCCCGGTGGCGTCCACCGCCACGTCGTCGGTAAAACCGAAGGGCAGGCCGTTGGCGGAGGTGGTGAGGGTGCTCAGTTGGCCCTTGGCGTCCAGCGCCAGCAGGCCCTTGACCGCGTCGGCGATGATCAGCCGGCCATCCGGATGCCGGGCCAGGCCCAGGGGGCGTCCGCCGGTATTGGCCAGTACCTGCAGGGTGCTGCCGTCCAGGGCGGTGCGGATCACCCGCCCGTCATGCAGGCCGCTGATCAGCGAGCCGTCTTCCAGCAACAGGGCTTCCGGCCCGTCGATATTCAGCGCGCCCACCGTCTGCACGCCCTTGAGCTTCTGGTTCTCGGCGTACAGGCCGCTCTTCAGCGAAGGCGCCACCGGCGGGGTCCAGGCCAATGGCTGGACCTTGGTCGGCATCAGCAGCAGAAAGGCGCCGATGGCGATGACCACGACTAACAGCAGATGGCGAAACTTGATCCGACGGGGTGCGACGGGCTTCATTGAGGGCGGCTCCTGGGTGATGGGTTCAGGTCGCGCTCTGCGGCGCGACGTCGGCGCCCCGGGGAATCGCCCGTTGCGCCATTTCGCACAAGGCTAGCAGGGAGTCGGCGGACTCCCGTTCTATCCGCCTTCTGAATAGCAGGCGATTGCCCAGGCGCATCAGCAAGCCGTCGAAGCGGTATTCCAGGGTGCGGATAAAGCGCGTGCGGTGGGCGTCCAGCGCCTGGCACTCGTAGGTCACCACCAACTCCAGGCCATGATCGCCCTTGGCCGCGGCGCTCCAGCGATGCCCGGGCAGGTACTCGTCGACCCGCCAGCTCAGGTGCCCGCTGCGCCCGCCGGCGTGGATGTCTTCCTCGAAGCGCGCGCCGGCGGGCAGGGCCCCGGCCGGACCCTGGACCTTCAGCGACGAGGGGTGCCACTCCGGCCAGCGGCTGGAGGCGCAGGCGTAGTCGAGCAGGGCCACCGGGTTGCGCGGAATATCGATCTGATGCTGCATGCGGGTCATGGACGAGGACCTTGTCGATAGAGAGGAGGTGGCGGGTTCCGGCTCCCAGTACAGGGTGCCGAACAGGTAATCCATCAGCGGCAGGACGATGTTGAAATTGCGCTCCTGCATCAGCTCGCGACGGTGATGCAGCTCATGCAGGCGGCGCATCTGGCGGATCCACGGCAGCCGCGCCAGCGGGTGCTCGGCCGGCAGGTGTTCGCAGGCATGGAACACCTCGTAGGCCAGGTAACCGATCAGGGTGCAGCTGGCGAACAGCGCCGCGACATTGGCATTCCAGAACTTCAGCAGCCACCACAGCGGCAGGGCGAACAGCAGGCTGTGGACCACGATCAGCCAGGCCGGAAACAGGATCACCCGCCAGTCCCGGGGGCCGTCGTAGGTCATGTGTCCGGGCACGAAGAAACTGTGGTGATCGCCGCTGTGGCGGGCGTAGAACATCCGCGCGAAGGCCTGCTTGTGGTGGCCCAGCCAACGGTGCACGACGTAGATGCACAGGTTGAAGAACAGCAGCGCCACTGGCATCGCCAGCCACTCCAGGGGCTGTACCTGGTGCAGGGTGCTCCACAGCAGGGCGATGCCCGCCATGCCATAGGCCAGCACGAAACCGCCGTGCAGCCACGGGTTGTAGCGCGGATGAACCGCGGCGCGGTAACGCTCGCGAAATGCCAGGGTGGTTTGCCTCAAGGCCGTTCTCCTGTGGGTTTTATTGTTCTTGTTGACAGAAGATTAGTCCTGCTCGAATTATCCAGCTAATGGATATTCGGAATGGGCATTATTCATGAAGCTGAATTTGCGGCACCTGGATCTCAACCTGCTCTTGGTGTTCGACGCGCTGATGCAGGAGCAGAACCTGTCCCGCGCGGCGGTGCGCCTGAACCTCAGCCAGCCGGCCGTGAGCAACGCCCTGGCGCGCCTGCGCAGCCAGCTCGACGAGCCGCTGTTCATCCGCACCGCCCGGGGCATGCAGCCCACGCCGCGGGCCCATGTGCTGCACGGTTCGGTGCGCCAGGCCCTGCGTCTGCTGCAGGAAGGCCTGGACCCGGGTAGCGCGTTCGACCCGGCGGCGGCCGACCAGACCTTTACCCTGTCGATGAACGACTACGCCCAGGCGCGCCTGTTGCCGGCGCTGTCACGCCGTTTGCAAAGCGCAGCGCCCAAGGTGCGCTTGGCGGTGCGCAGCGATGCCGCCGACTCCCTGCCGGCCTGGCTGACCACCGGGATGCTCGACCTGGCGGTGGACTATCTGTACTTCGACGATCCCGACCTCTGCTACCAGCCGCTGCTGGAAGAACAGCTGGTGGTGATCGGCCGTATCGACCACCCGGCCTTCGAGCCGCAGCTCGGCCTCAAGGCCTATGAGCAGAGTCGGCACGTGGCGATTCCGGACCGGGGCGGGCGCGGCTCGCCGCTGGAGATCGTCCTCGGTTCGGCCAAGGTCCAGCGCCATGTGCAGCTGTTCGTCCCGCATTACCTGAGCATTCCCTTGATCGTCGCCCAGTCGGATTTGCTGGGCACGGTGCCGCGGCGCCTGGCGGAGCACTTCTGCGCGCTGATGCCGATCCGCATCGCCGAGCTGCCCTTGGTGGCGCCACCGGTGCAGGTCAGCCTGATCTGGCATCGCCAGCAGGAGCGGGTGCCGGGGCATCGCTGGCTGCGCGAGGAAATCATCGCCCTGGCCGCCCGGTTCGCGCAGCAGCCGGAGCTTTCCGGGCGTTGATGACAAAAAACCAACAAAAGATTGGGATTGGTCCGATTGGCACCGTGGACACCGCCTGTATCCTTTGGGGCCCGCTTGACGAGCAGCCGTGCTGACTCAGAGGCGTCAACCCATTGGAGATTGCATGCGTCACTCGATTCTGAACATTGCCCTGGCAGCCAGCTGCCTCTTTGGCTTGGCCGGGCAGACCGCCATGGCGGCGGTGGATGCCAGCCAGTACGTGGAACTCAAGGATGCCGTGCCGCAGGTCGTGCCCGGCAAGATCGAAGTGGTGGAACTGTTTTCCTACGGCTGCGGCCACTGTTACAACCTCGAAGCTTCGATCAACCCCTGGGCCGCCCAGCTTCCCGAAGACGTGAACTTCGTCAAGCTGCCGGCCATGTTCGGCGGGATCTGGGATGTCTACGGCCAGCTGTACCTGACCCTGGCGACCATGGACGCCAAGCCCGAGGCGCATCACGCGGTATTCGAGGCGATCCACGGCGGCAACCGCCTGAAAACCCCCGAGGCCATGGCCGAGCTGCTCAAAGGCCAGGGCATCGAGCCGGCGAAGTTCCTCGCCACCTACAACTCCTTCGCCGTGCAGGCCAAGGTGATGGACGCGAAAAAACGCACCGCGGCCTACCAGGCCACCGGCGTGCCCTCGCTGGTGGTGGACGGCAAGTACCGCTTCGGCATGACCAACGACGGCGCCAAGGGCCTGTTCGCGGTGGCGGACCAGTTGATCGCCCAGGTGCGGGCAGCAAAATAAGCCCTCGATCCCTTGGCCGCTGTCCAGCCGGCGAGGCTCGGCAGCGGCTCCAGGGCATCGAGCGGTAGTCAAAAAGGGCATCGCTAGCGATGCCCCTCATGAGCGCTGTCAGTCCTTGATCCGCGGCGCCTGCGGATGCGGGCTCGGGAACGCCTGCTCATAGGCACGGCACAGGCGCAGCACCTGATCATCGGCAAACCGCGTGCCCACCACCTGCAGGCCCACCGGCAAACCGTCCTCGGCGAAGCCGCACGGCACCGAGGCGGCCGGTTGCTGGGTGAGGTTGAAGGGGTAGCTGAAGGGCGTCCATTCCATCCATTCGCCCAGGCCGGAACCCGGTGGCACGTTGTGCCCGGCGGCGAAGGCGGTGAGCGGCAGCATGGGCGAGACCAGCAGGTCGTAGCGCCTGTGGAACCCGGCCATGTGCGCTACCAGCGCCGCGCGGGCTTCCAGGGCCAGGGTGTAGTCGTGAAGGCTGATGCCTTCACCCTGCCGGGCAATGCGCAGCAGGCCCGGGTCGAGCTGCTGGCGTTGCTCCTGGCTCAGTTGCCCGGCCAGCCGCGCGGCGCCGGCGAACCACAGGGTATTGAACAACTCCAGCGGGTCGCTGAACCCCGGGTCGACCTGCTCGACGTCGGCGCCCAGTTGCGCCAGGCGTTCCACCGCCCGGGCCACCACCCGTGCTACCTGTGGTTGCACCTTCACGTAGCCGAAATCGGCGCTGTAGGCGATACGCAGGCCTTTGAGGTCAGTGCTCTGCGGCAACCAGGGCGTGCTGCGTGGGGCCCCGGCAAGGCCATCGCGGGGATCCGGGCGGGCGACGGTTTGCAGCATCAGCAGCGCATCGTCGACGGTGCGGGTCATCGGCCCCAGGTGCGAGAGGATGGTCATGGCGCTGGCCGGCCACTGCGGCACGTAGCCGAAGGTCGGCTTGATCCCGAAGGTGCCGGTGAAGGCGCAGGGAATGCGGATCGAACCACCGGCATCGCTGCCCTGGTGCAGCACGCCGAGGTTCAGCGAGGCCGCGGCGGCCGCGCCACCGGAGGAGCCACCGGCGGTGGTGCGGGTGTCCCAGGGGTTGCGGGTGATGCCGTACAGCGGGTTGTCGGTCACGCCTTTCCAGCCGAACTCCGGGGTGGTGGTCTTGCCCAGCAGCACCGCGCCGGCGTTGCGCATAAAGGCCGGGAAGGGCGCATCGACGTCCCAGGGGCCGCTGGCGGAGGTGGTTTTCGAGCCCTTGCGGGTGGGCATGCCACGGGTCAGGGTCAGGTCCTTGATCGAGGCCGGCACGCCGTCCAGCGCACCGCAGGGCTGGCCCTTGAACCAGCGCTGCTCGGAGGCTTTTGCCGCGTCCAGTGCGCCTTGCGGGTCGACATGGCAATAGGCGTTGACCTGCGGGTTGAAGCGCTCGATGCGCGCCAGGGCGTCCTCGGTCGCTTCCACTGGCGACAGGCGCTTGTCACGGTAATGGGCGAGCAGTTCGACGCCGCTCATCTCGGCGATTTCGCGGTGTTGGGTCATGCCGTCGCTCCTGCTTGCGCCGCGTTGACCATGGCCCGTAGCAACACGGCGCAACCGTCGGCCAGGTCCTGGGGCGCGGCGTTTTCGATTTCGTTGTGGCTGATGCCGCCTTCGCAGGGTACGAAGATCATTCCGGCCGGGCCCAGCTCGGCGATGAAGATCGCGTCGTGCCCGGCGCCGCTGACGATGTCCATATGGCTCAGGCCCAGCTGTTCGGCGCCCTGGCGTACCGCGGCGACGCAGGCGGGGTCGAAGTCCAGCGGCGGGAAATCGGCGGTGGGGGTCAGTTCGAAGCCCAGGCCGTGCTGCTGGCAGGTGTCCTCGATCACCTGGCGCACCTCGTCGACCATGGCTTGCAGTTTGTCGGCATGCAGGTGGCGCAGGTCGAGGGTCATCTGCACCTGGCCGGGAATCACGTTGCGCGAGCCCGGGTGCAGGCTCAGGCAGCCGACCGTGCCACAGGCGTGGGGCTGTTGCTCGTGGGCGATGCGGTTGACCGCGCCGATCACCTGGGCGGCGCCCACCAGGGCATCCTTGCGCAAGTGCATCGGCGTCGGCCCGGCATGGGCCTCGACCCCGGTCAGGGTCAGGTCGAACCACTTCTGGCCGAGGCAGCCCATGACCACGCCAATGGTGGTCTGGCGGTCTTCCAGCACCGGGCCCTGTTCGATGTGCGCCTCGAAATACGCGCCCACCGGATGGCCGAGCACCGCCCGCGAGCCGGCATAACCGATGCGCCGCAACTCGCTGCCCACCGACAGCCCCTGTTCGTCCTGCTTGCGCAGGGTGTCGTCGAGGTCGAACTTACCGGCAAACACCCCCGAGCCCATCATGCACGGCGGGAAGCGCGAGCCTTCTTCGTTGGTCCAGACCACCACCTCGATCGGCGCCTCGGTCTGCAGGCCGAGGTCGTTGAGGGTGCGGATCACCTCCAGGCCGGCCATCACCCCGTAGCAACCGTCGAACTTGCCGCCGGTGGGCTGGGTGTCGATATGGCTGCCGGTCATCACTGGCGGCAGCTGCGGGTTACGCCCGGCGCGGCGGGCGAAGATATTGCCGATGCCGTCGATGCTGACGCTGCACCCGGCCTCTTCGCACCAGCGCACGAACAGGTCGCGGGCCTGGCGGTCGAGGTCGGTCAGGGCCAGGCGGCACACGCCGCCCTTGGCGGTGGCGCCCAGCCGCGCGAGGTCCATCAGCGATTGCCAGAGGCGTTCGCGGTTGACCAGCGGGGTGCTGTCTTGCAACGGGGGTACGGACACAATCGGACGGTTCATTTCATCTCTCCCCTCAGGCGCTCAGGGCCAGGTAGCGGTTCTTGATGCTCGGGTCGGCGCGGAAGTCGGCGGCGCTGCCCTGGTAGACCACGCGCCCCTGTTCGAGGACGTAATGGCGGTCGGCGAGCTTGTCGCAGACCATCAGGTTCTGTTCCACCAGCAGCACCGGCAGGCCGTCGTCCTTGATCTTGCGCAGGATCTTCACCAGCTCGTCGACGATCACCGGGGCCAGGCCTTCGGTGGGTTCGTCGAGAATCAGCAGCTTGGGATCGTTGAGCAGGGCACGGGCGATGGCGAGCATCTGCTGCTCGCCGCCGGACAGCGCGTGGCCGGCGTTTTTGCGCCGCTCCTTGAGGCGCGGGAACATGCCGTAGACATCCTCCAGCTGCCAGCGGCTGCTCTTGCGCTGGGCGATGCGCAGGTTTTCCTCGACGCTGAGCAGGCGGAAGATGCCGCGGTGTTCCGGCACCAGCGCCAGGCCCTGGCGGGCGATCTCGAAGATCTTCTTGCCCACCAGCTCCTGGCCGTTGAAGCGGATCTGCCCCTGGCGCGGGCAGATGATCCCGAGGATGCTGCGCAGGGTCGTGGTCTTGCCCGCGCCGTTGCGCCCCAGCAGGGTCACCAGCTCGCCGGCGTCGACCTGCAGCGAGACGCCTTCGAGGACGTGGCTCTTGTCGTAGTAGGAATGGATATTCTCGACGGTCAGCATCAGGCGGCTTCTCCCAGGTAGGCGATGCGCACGCGCTCGTCGGCGCGGACGAATTGCGGTGTGCCCTCGACCAGGATCTGGCCGTGGCTCATGACGGTGATGCGTTGGCTGATGGACATGACGATGCTCATGTTGTGTTCGATCAGCAGCACCGTGTGGTCGCGGCCCAGGTCGCTGATCAGTTGGGTCATGATCGGGATGTCGTCGATGCCCATGCCGGAGGTCGGCTCGTCGAGCATCAGCAGTTTCGGCCTGGAGCAGATCGACATGCCGACTTCCAGCACCCGCTGCTGGCCGTGGGACAGTTCGCCGGCGAGGGTGTCGGCGCGTGCCGTCAGTTGCAGGCGTTCGAGCACCTGGTCGGCCATCTCCAGATGTTCGCGGCGGCTGTCGACGTGGCGCCAGAAGTTCAGCGCCGCCAGGCCATCGCGGCCCTGGGCGGCCAGGCGCAGGTTTTCCCGCACGCTGAGGTTCTGGAACAGGCTGGTCAGTTGGAACGAACGGGCCATGCCCAGGCCGACCCGGCCGTGGGCCGGTTTCTTGATGATGTTCTTGCCGTTGAACAGGATCGCCCCGGCGGTGGCCTGGCGTTCGCCGGTCAGGCAGTGGAACAGGCTGGTCTTGCCGGCGCCGTTGGGGCCGATGATGGTGTGGATGGTGCCGGCCTCGACCTTCAGGTTGACGCCGTTGACCGCGTGGAAGGCGCCATAGGCCAGCTCCAGGTCCTGGGTTTGCAGCAGGTACTGCGTCATGACAGTTTCTCCTCGGTCGGCAGGGCCGCCTTGCGTGGCCCCCGGATGCGTTCGCACAGGCTCGACAAGCCGCCCCACAAACCGCCACGCATGAACACCACCACCAGGATCAGGATGATCCCCAGCAGCATCAGCCAGCGTGGCCAGAGGTCGGACAGGAACTCGCCGAGCAGCACGATGGAACCGGCGCCCAGCAGGGAGCCGAACAGCGAGCCGGTGCCGCCGACTATGGTCATGATCAGGATGTTTTCCGACATCGCCAGGTCGATGTTCGACAGCGGCACGAAATGCAGGAGCATGGCGTACAGCGCCCCGGCGATCCCGGTGACCGCGCCGGACAGCATGAACACCAGGATCTTGAAGTGCCGGGTGTCGTAGCCGATGGCGGCGGCGCGGGTTTCGTTCTCGCGGATCGCCATCAGCGTGCTGCCGAACGGCGAGGCGATCACCCGGCGGGCGCCGATGAAGATCAGCAGGAACAGCACCGCGACAAAGGCGTAGAAGTAGCGCGCGTCGCCCAGCGACAGCAGCACGGTGTCGCCGAGGCGGATCTCCGGGCGCGGCACGCTGAGCAGGCCGTTGTCGCCGCCGGTCCAGTCGCTCAGGGTGTAGGCGATGAAGTAGGCCATCTGGCTGAAGGCCAGGGTCAGCATCACGAAGTAGATGCCGGTGCGCCGGATCGCCAGGGCGCCCACCAGCAACGCCAGCAGCGCGCCCACCAGGGCCGCGCCGAACAGGGCGCTGAACAGGCCCAACTGCAGGTGGATCATCAGCAGCGCGGCGCAGTAGGCCCCGGCGCCGAAGAAGATGCCCTGGCCGAACGACAGCAGGCCGGTGTAGCCCAGCAGCAGGTTACAGGCCAGCGCCGCGAGGGCGAAGATCAGGATCTCGGTGGCCAGGGTCGCCGACGGCAGCACCAGCGGCAGGCCGATCAGTACCGCGACCACCAGCCACGGCAGGGCGCGCGACTGGGTCTTGGCGAACGGCAGGGGATTTTTCTCGCTCATGTTCATGCTCTCCCGAACAGGCCGTAGGGACGGACCAGAATCACCGCCGCCATGGCGCCGTAGATCATCAGGCTGGCGCCTTGCGGCCAGAGGGTGGTCATCAGGCTCTGCACCACGCCCACCAGCAGGCCACCCACCAGCGCGCCGCTGAACGAACCCATGCCGCCGATCACCACCACCACGAAGGCCACCCCGAGGATTTCCGGGCCGACAAAGGGCTGGGCGCCACGCAGCGGCGCGAACAGCACCCCGGCGATCCCGGCCAGGGCCACGCCGAGGGCGAAGGTCATGGAGAACAGGCGAAAGATGTTGGTGCCCAGCAGCGACACGGTCTCGGTGCTTTCGCTGCCGGCGCGCACCAGGGCGCCGAAGCGCGTGCGCTCCAGCAGCAGCCACAGCGCCAGCCCGACCAGCGCCGAGAAGACGATGAGGAACAGGCGGTAGTAGGGGTAGACGAAGTCGCCGACGATCAGCACGCCGCGCAGCAGTTCCGGTACCGCGACGCTTTTGCCGACGGGGCCCCAGATCAGCACGCTGGCTTCCTGGATGATCAGCGCGATGCCCAGGGTCACCAGGATCTGGAAGGTGTGGGGCAGGTGGTAGATGCGCTGGATCAATAATCGCTCGATGGCCCAGGCCAGGACCGCGACCACCAGCGGCGCGACCAGCAGCGCCAGCCAGAAGCTGCCGGTGAGGCTGACGGCGGTGTAGCAGATGTAGGCCCCGAGCAGGAAGAACGCGCCGTGGGCGAAGTTGACGAAGTTCAGCAGGCCGAAAATGATCGTCAGGCCCACCGCGATCAGGAAGTAGATCATCCCCAGGCCGAGGCCGTTGAGGATCTGGAACAGGTAAAGATTGAGCATGCGGGTACCCTCGACAGGGGGCCGGCGACTGTCGTCGGGCGGCCCGCTGCCTCTAGCCAGCGATGAAAAGGTCGGTCGGGGTCAGGCCAGGTTGCAGCCGGTGGCGCCGACATCCGGGAACGAGCGCCCGGAGCTGAGCACTTCGGCCAGGTCGTCCTTGTCGCGCATGTTGGCCGTGGCCTTGCCCTGCAGCAGGTAGTAATCCTTGATCACCTGATGGTCGCCGGCGCGGATGCTTTCCTCGCCGGTCGGGCCCTGGTACGTCAGGCCTTGCATGGCCTTGGCCACGGTCGCGCCGTCGAAACTGCCGGTGGCGACTATGGTGTCGAGCATGATCCGGGTGCCGATGTAGTCGGCGGCCAGCGGGTAGGTGGGGTTGATGCCGTACTTGGCCTGGGTCAGCTTGACCAGCTCGCGGTTGAGCGGGGTGTCGACCTGGTGCCAGTACTGCGCGCCGAGGTAGACGCCTTCGAGCACGTCGCTGCCCAGTTCCTGGAACTGGTCGAGCCCGGCGGACCACACCAGCAGCACTTTCATGCGTTCCTTGATGCCGAAGTTGACCGCCTGGCGCAGGGCGTTGGAGGACTGGCTGCCGAAGTTGAGCAGCACCAGCACGTCGGGCTGGGCGGCGATGGCGTTGGTCAGGTAGCCGGAGAATTCCTGTTCCTGCAACGAGTGATAGCTGTTGCCGACGTGCTCGATGCCATGTTCGGCGCAGACCTGTCTGGCGCCTTCCAGCAGGGCTTCGCCGAATACGTATTGCGGGGTGATGGTGTACCAGCGCTTGGCCTCGGGCAGGCGCTTGATCAGCGGCACCATGGTTTCGCGAATGGCGCCGTAGGTCGGCACCGACCAGCGAAAGGTCGAGGCGTTGCAGTCCTTGCCGGTGACTTCGTCGGCGCCCACCGGGGTCATGAACACGCCGTTGACCTTGCCCACCTCCTTGGCCACCGCCAGCGCCGAAGACGACAGGGTGCAGCCCTGGAAGAATCGCGCGCCGTCCTGGGCAATCGCCTCCTGCACCTTGCGCACCGCCTTGCCGGCGTTGCCTTCGGTGTCGATCACCTTGTAGTTCAGCGGGCGGCCGAGCAGGGTCGGGTACTGCTCCACCGCCAGGCGCGAGCCCATGTCGGCGAACTTGCCGTAGCTGGCGAAGGCCCCGGACATCGACTTGAGCCTGTAGAAGGTAAAGGGTTCGGCGGCAAAGGCGTTGCGCACCCCCAGCGGAAGGCTGAGGCCTGCGGCAACGGTCAGACTGGCTTTCAACAACGTACGACGCTGCATGGGGTAACTCCCTGGTTTAGTTATTGGCAGGAGTGGCAATGGCAAAACGGCGCAGCAGCCTGTGTTCAGGCTTTGTTATTGGCGAAGCGGTGTGTGGCGGGTGCGGCGGTTATCAATGGTGGTGGTCGAACTCCAGCAGGAAGTGTTGGGTGACCTCGCCCTCGAGGGCGCTCATATGGTGTTCGGCGTCGCACATGTGTTCGTGCATCAGCTGGCGTACCGCGGTTTCGTCCTCGGCTTTGAAGGCCAGCAACAGGCGCTTGTGGTAATCGAGGTTGGCGGCGTCGAACTGCTTGCGCTTGGGCTTGTAGGCCTTCTTCAGCACCACCAGATCACGCAGCAGGTCGTTGAGGAACTGCGCCATGAAACTCAGCAGCGGGTTGGGGCAGGCGCGGCCCAGCAGGTTGTGGAATTCCAGCTCGGCGATGCGCTGTTCGCGCTGGCCGGCCTCGCTGTCTTCCGGGGCGCTGCAGAAGTCGATATTGGCCTGCAGCGCCGAAAAGTCGTCAGCACTCAGGCGGCCGATCACCGACACCGCCAGTTCTACCTCGATGACCTTGCGCAGCTGGTACACCTGCTCACCGTCCATCTGCTGGAAGTGCAGGTAATTGCGCAGGGCGCGGCTCGCCGGTTCGGTGCCGGCCTGGTTCAGGTAGGCGCCGCCGCTGGGGCCGGTGCGGGTATTGACCAGCCCTTCGACCTCCAGCGCCTTGAGCGCTTCGCGGGCCGAACCCTTGGAACACTGAAAGCTTTCCATCAGCTCGCGCTCGGTCGGCAAGCGATCGCCGGGACGCAGGGCGTTGATCACAATGGAACGCTTGACCGACTCGACAATCACGTCGGAAAGCTTCTGGCGTTTGCGGCGAACAGGTCGTTTGAGCATGTTTTCGATTTATCGTATTAATGCGGATAAATAGTACTTAATAGGGCTGGGCCCGCTGCGTCAATCGTCCGGGAGGCGAGCTGTCGTTTTCAATGTGGGAGGGTCGTAATCAGAACCAGGGTGAGTGGCGGCGGGGCACTTGTCGAAGGTCCTCCATCCTGTGTCCAGCCACTAAGCTGATGGCAGGCCATGCGCTGCCATAGACGGGAGGAAATCATGATTCTGTGCAAACGCGCCTACGAGCCGGCAAGCCCCGACGACGGCTATCGGGTGCTGGTGGACCGCCTGTGGCCGCGCAACTGTCGCAAGGACCGGTTGCCGCTGGACGAGTGGCTGAAAGAGCTGGCGCCGTCTACCGGATTGCGTCGCGCCTTCAAGTCCGGCGAGCTGGATTTCGCCACCTTCCGCAACCGTTACCGCCAGGAACTGGCGGCCCGCCCCGAGCATTGGTGGGCGTTGCTGGAACGCGCGCAAAAGGGCCGCCTGACCCTGGTGTACTCGGCCCACGATGAAGCGCACAACAATGCCCGGGTGCTGGCCGAGTGGCTGGAGGACGAGCTGGGCCGCCAGGGCGAGGGCAGTTCGCCGGTGTGCTATGCGCACCTGTCGCCGCCTGAATGAAGACGCTGCGCTTCAGGGCTGCTTCAACATCACATAGGCCTCGCCGCCGCGCCGGTCGTGCATCAGCAGGAAGGTCTGCTGGTCGAGGGTGATTTTCGCCGGCAGGTGCTGCGCCACCGGGGTGCTGGAGAACTGCTCGGCCAGCTTGAGAAATTGCGCGGTCAGGGTCTTGTCCCGCTGCGACGGCGTGGTCACCGCGCATTGCTTGCCTTTCTGCACCTGGACCCCAAGGCTGTGGTCCGGCCTGAGCCCCATCCGCGCATACCCGGCATTGTCCAGCCTGGCGATGCCATAGGCCTTGGCCGCGCTGTCGGCCCCGGCGAAGGAGGGCGCGGACTTCAGGCAGATATCGCGAAAGGCCAGCACGCCTTCGGCGATGGCCGCCGCTTCCTTGTCGATGACTTCGGGCGGGCTGGCGCAGCCGGCCAACAGGGCCAGGGCCAGGCTCAAAGGGCTCAGGATCGCGCGGTTCATCGGACCTCCCAGGCATTCACGGGGCATGCTTATAGCCTAGCCAAGCTTCAGCCTGCGGGGGACCTGGGTGATGGGCGCCTTATGACAGGCGCCGAAAAAAGCGGATCAGTTGAACCCGACCGACCATCGGTTCACCGTTTCCGGCTCATGGCGCTGGCTCGGGTCGGTTTCGTAATTGCACTGGGGGCCGCTGCAGGCGTGCTCCAGGGTGATCGGCGCCTTGAACTTCAGGTGGAATTTCGTCGGCTCCTGCTCTGCTGCAGAGCTAGCCGTTGCCTCTGCCAGGGCGGGCATCGGGTAGCTCAGGTCCAGGCCTTCGGCCTGTGCCGGCAGGGCCAATACACAGAGCACAAGGCTCGCCAGGAGGGTGTTGTCGCTGAACATCGTGGGGACCGCGTTTGCACAAAAGGGTTGCCGAGTATAACGAGCGTCTTGCCGGAAATTTAAGCCAAAGGCTCTATCACGGGCTTTGTGCGACAACGGGTCGCTGTTGGCGCCTCGCACCATGAAACATTTGTCATGGGCCGCCGGCGCCACCAGCCCCTACACTGGCTTTCACCTCCATGGCTCACGGACACCCCCATGACGGCAGCAGCGGCGGCAAGCATCCTCGAAACGGTCGAAGGCCAGCGCCTCAATGGCGAGGCCTGCGAACCCTGGCGCGAGTGGGGGCCGTATCTGAGCGAGCGGCAGTGGGGCACGGTGCGCGAGGACTACAGCGCCGATGGCGATGCCTGGGCCTACTTGCCCCACGACCATGCGCGCAGCCGTGCCTACCGCTGGGGCGAGGACGGGTTGGCGGGGTTCTCCGACAAGGCCCAGTACTGGTGCCTGGGGCTGGCCCTGTGGAACGAGCGCGACAGCATTCTCAAGGAACGCCTGTTCGGCCTGAACAACGCCGAAGGCAATCACGGCGAAGACGTCAAGGAGCTGTATTTCTACCTCGATGGCGTGCCTAGCCATGCCTATATGCGCATGCTCTACAAATACCCGCAGGCGGCCTTTCCCTATGAGGACCTGCTGCGGGAAAACGCCCGGCGCGGCCTGGACGATACCGAGTACGAGATCCTCGACACCGGGGTATTCGAGGACGATCGCTACTTCGACGTGACCGTGGAATACGCCAAGCACGCGGTCGACGACATCTTCATGCGGGTCACGGTGCACAACCGTTTTCATCAGCCGGCGCGTTTGCGGGTATTGCCCCAGGTCTGGGCGCGCAATACCTGGAGCTGGGGCGGCGACTCGCGCAAGCCGAGCTTGCGCCTGGAGGGCGAGCAATTGCTGGCCCGGCATCCACGGTGTTCGCCGATGCAGGTCAGCGCCTGGGGGCCGGAGCGTTGCGAGTGGCTGTTCTGCAACAACGAAACCAACTTCCCGAGACTCGATGGACTGGCCGCGCCCGGTCCGTTCAAGGACGGGATCAACGACTACCTGCTGGGAGGCTCCGCCAGTGCCATTGCCCGTGACGGCGGAACCCGCGCTGCGGCTCACTTCACCCTGGAGCTGGCCGGGCTGGAGAGCAAAAGCGTATACCTGCGTTTTGCTCCGGCTGGCTCGCCCCAGGTCAGCGCCCGGCGCCTGTTCGAACAACGGCGGGCCGAGGCCGATGCGTTCTACGCCGCGCTGCAACAGGGCATCGCCGATGCCGACGCACGCAATGTGCAGCGCCAGGCCCTGGCCGGGCTGCTGTGGTCCAAGCAACTCTACGATTTCGACGTCAACCGCTGGCTCGATGGCGACCCCGGCCAGCCCGCGCCGCCGGCGTCACACGCCCATCTGCGCAACAGCCATTGGCGGCACCTGGCGAACTTCGACATCGTGGCCATGCCCGACACCTGGGAATACCCCTGGTACGCCTCGTGGGACCTGGGTTTCCAGGCGGTGGCCCTGGCCTTGATCGACCCGGGCTTCGCCAAGCACCAGCTGTTGCTGCTGGTCAAAGACCGCTTCATGCATCCCAACGGGCAGTTGCCGGCCTACGAGTGGCGCTTCGACGACGCCAACCCGCCGGTGCATGCCTGGGCCAGCTGGCGGGTGTACCAGCGGGAAAAGGCCCTGACCGGCCAGGGCGACCTGGACTTTCTCGAACGGATCTTCCACAAGCTGCTGCTGAACTTCTCCTGGTGGGTCAACCGCAAGGACGCCGAAGGGCGCAACCTGTTCCAGGGTGGTTTCCTCGGCCTCGACAATATCGGGCTGTTCGACCGCTCGGCGCCCTTGCCGCCGGGCTACACCCTGGACCAGGCCGACGGCACCGCCTGGGTCGCGGCCTATGCCCTGGACCTGATGCGCATTGCCCTGGAACTGGCCAGGCGCAACCCGGTGTACGTGGACATCGCGGTGAAGTTCTTCGAGCACTTCCTGTACATCGCCGGGGCCATCAACCGGCTGGACAACGGCGACACAGGGCTGTGGGATGAGCAGGACCGGTTCTTCTACGACGTGCTGCATCGCCCCGATGGTGGCAACGAACCGCTGCGCCTGCGTTCCATCGTCGGCCTGATGCCGCTGTTCGCCGTGCAGGTGCTGGAGCAGCATGAACACGAATGCCTGCCGGGGCTGCGTGAGCGTTTGCTGGAGTTCATGCACCATCGGCCGGACCTGGCCAGCCTGGTGTCGCGCTGGAACGAACCGGGGCAGGGTAATCGCCTGTTGCTCGCACTGCTGCGCGGCGAGCGCACCAAGGACTTGCTCAAGCGCATGCTCGACGAGGCGGAGTTTCTTTCCGAGTTCGGTATCCGCTCGCTGTCCAGGGTCTTCGCCGAACACCCCTTCGCCCTGCAGGTCGACGGTCATCAGTTGCGCGCCCGTTACGCGCCGGCCGATTCCGACTCACGGCTGTACGGCGGCAACTCCAACTGGCGCGGGCCGCTGTGGATGCCGATCAACTACATGCTGATCGAATCGCTGCGCGAATTTCATCGTTACTACGCCGACAACTTCTCGGTGGAATACCCCAGCGGTTCCGGCTACCTGGCGTCCCTGGAGGAAGTCGCCGACAGCCTGAGCCAGCGCCTGACCCGCCTGTTCCTGCGCGACGAGGACGGGCGCCGCCCATCGATGTGCGCCTACGCGCAGTTGCAGGCCGATCCCCGGGACCGGGATCTGCTGCTGTTCCACGAGTACTTCCACGGCGACACCGGCCGCGGCCTGGGAGCGAGCCACCAGACCGGCTGGACGGCGCTGGTAGCGTTGTTGTTGCAGCCTGTAGCCGCTGCCGAGCCTGCGAGGCTGCGACAAGGCCCGCAGGGCCTTCAGCGGTCTTGAGAACGCCGCGCCCCTGCGGGTCGATCGCAGGCTGCGCCAGCGGCTACACGGAGCCTGGGTCTGTAGCCGCTGCCTAGCCTGCGAGGCTGCGACAAGGCCCGCAGGGCCTTCAGCGATCTTGAGAACGCCGTGCCCCTGCGGGTCGATCGCAGGCTGCGCCAGCGGCTACATGGAGCCTGGGTCTGTAGCCGCTGCCGAGCCTGCGAGGCTGCGACAAGGCCCGCAGGGCCTTCAGCGGTCTTGAGAACGCCGCGCCCCTGCCGGTCGATCGCAGGCTGCGCCAGCGGCTACATGGAGCCTGGGTCTGTAGCCGCTGCCGAGCCTGCGAGGCTGCGACAAGGCCCGCAGGGCCTTCAGCGATCTTGAACACGCCGCGCCCCTGCGGGTCGATCGCAGGCTGCGCCAGCGGCTACAGGGGCGGAGGATCAGGCGCTCAAGGTGTCTGGCTGTGGCACGGCCCAATCCTCGATCAACCGCTGCGGCGTGCAGCAGGTCTTGCGCTTGTAGACGAAGCCGGCGCATTTCTCGGCGAAGCCGTGGCGGTTCTGCACCATGTCCAGGTGCATCTGTTCCAACTCGGCGTTGCGGCAGTGCTGCATCAGTTGCGGGTCGGCGTTGGCCTTGCGCTCGCGCAGGGCCTGGTATTTCGGTTCGGTCAGCACGGCATTGGCCCGTTGCAGCAACCACAGGCCGAACTCGTCGGGGCAGCGCGGGCCGACTTCCTGGACCATGCCCATCTGCAGGGCCTGGAAAGCGTTGATCGGCAGGCATTCGTCGGTGAGTTTGTGCGCCATGGCGTGGCCGACCGCGCGGGGCAGGCTGTAGGTCCAGTATTCCGAGCCGTACAGGCCCATGCTCTTGTAGTGCGGGTTGTAGACGGTATTGGCCCGGGCCAGCACCACGTCGGCCGCCAGCGCCAGCATCAGGCCGCCGGCCCCGGCATTGCCGGTGAGGCCGCTGACCACCAGCTGGCGGGCGCTGAGCAGCTCCTTGCAGACGTCGTCGATGGCCTGGATGTTGTTCCAGGCTTCCAGGCCCGGCACCGGCGCGGCCTGGATTACGTTGAGGTGCACGCCGTTGCAGAACGCGCCACGCCCGCCCTTGATCAGCAGTACCTGGGTGTCCCGGGCCTTGGCCCATTGCAGCGCGCTGACCAGGCGCTGGCAGTGTTCGGTGCTCATGGCGCCGTTGTAGAACTCGAAGGTCAGCTCGCCGACGTGGCCCGACTCGCGGTAGCGGATCGGCTGGTAGGCCTCGTCGCTGAACGGCTCGCTGGCGACCGACCAGTGCAGATGAGGCACGCCGTCCAGTTGGCCGGCCAGCACATGGCGGGCGGGCAGCTTGAAGTGTTCGGTGCCTGGCCGGGCCTTGCGCTTGAGGGAGCCGATCCACAAGCTGCGGTCGCCGCAGGCCACCAGCACGGCATCGTCGTGCACCGCCAGCAGTTCGCCGGGGATGCCGCTGCGGCTATCCAGGTGCGCGTCATACAGGTAGTACTGCCCGCCGGCGAGGCTGGCCAGGACCCCGGGCTGGCCGTCGGCGGCGTCGATGCAGCGCTTGATGAAGGCGGCGCTGTCGTGCCAGCTGAAGCTGCGGTCGTCCTGTTTCATGTTCGGTTGCAGGCGGCCGCGCACCTGCGGCTGGCTGTAGTCCAGGGGCACCGGGACGAAGTCGCTGCCGAATTTTTCCACCACATCGCGGATGCAGTAGATCGCCGCGTCGGCCACCGGCCCGTTGTACAGCTCGGACTTGCGCACCTGCGCCGGCACCTTGAATTCCCAGGTGGACCAGACCGGCCCGGCGTCCATTTCTTCCACCGCCTGCAGGGCGGTGACGCCCCAGCGCTCGAGGTTGTTGCTGATGGCCCAGTCCAGGGCGCTGGCGCCGCGGTCGCCGACGATGCCCGGGTGAATGATGATCACCGGACGGGTCGGGTGGCGCCACAGTTGCTCGGGCACCCGGTCCTTGAGGAAGGGGCAGATCACCAGGTCGGGGTCGGCCTGTTCGATCTGCCGGCAAACGTCTTCTTCGCTGGTGAACAGCACCACACTGGGACGATGGCCGGACTGGCGCAGGTCCAGCCAGGCACGCTGGGTGAGACCGTTGAAGGCGGTGGACAGCAGAATGATCTTCAGCGATTGCATAGCGACTCTTCCTTGAGGATGAAGCGGGGCCGGCCGTTCCGAAAGCCGTCCCTGGCCGATGGAGGCGCCAGAGTAGAGAGGACCTTTGGGCGTCCTGCTGACCGAGATCAATCAAGTGCGTCGGGCGGCGCGGCGAGGCGCCGGATTACATATATTCGTTAGTTAGCCTGGGTGAATTTTTAATTACTTCCAAATAGATTCAGCCCTGTTGCACAGTCGCTCCCCTAATCCTGGGTCGGCAATGTCCCGAACCAGCCAGACGATTTCGAGAGAGGGAGCTGTCTTGTGAGGGAGCCAGGCATGGGTGCGAATCGCAACCCTCATTACTCACTGATCGGGCAGATGTTCAAACGCGACTATCAGTGGCTGTGCGCCTCGGTGGGTCGCGTCCTGGGCTGCCATCACAGCGCCCAGGACATCGCCTCGGAAACCTTCGTGCGGGTGCTGGCCCTGCCGGACCCGGCGGCCATCCGCGAGCCCCGGGCGCTGCTGACCACCATCGCCCGGCGCCTGGTCTACGAAGGCTGGCGGCGCCAGGACCTGGAGCGCGCCTACCTGGAAAGCCTGGCCCTGGCGCCGACGCCGGTGCACCCGTCACCCGAGGAGCGGGCGCTGGTGATCGAAGCGCTGCTGGCCGTGGACCGCTTGCTCAACGGTTTGTCCGCCAAGGCCAAGGCGGCCTTTCTCTACCATCAGCTCGACGGCCTGACCTACGCCGAAATCGGCCAGCAGCTGGGGGTGTCCACCAGTCGCGTGCAGCAGTACATGGCCGAGGCGTTCAAGCGCTGTTATCAGGCGATGGTCGACGCATGAGTCGTCCGCGCGCGAACGAGGCGCTGGTGGATGAAGCGGCGCAATGGATGGCCCTCCTGCAATCGGGGCAGATGAACGCCCAGGAACGCCAGGCATTCCACGACTGGCGCGCCGCCGACCCGCAGCACGAGCAGATCATCGCGCTGATGGGCGGCGGCCTGGGGGCGCTGCGCAGCCAGGCCTTGCGCAACCTGTCCCGGGACAGCCTGCTGCACAGCCTGAATGCGCCGTCGAGCCGTCGGCGTTTTATCGGCGGCAGCCTGAGTGTGATGGCCCTGGCCCTGGCCGCGACCTTGCTCGGCCGGCGCTACAACCTGCTGCCCGAGGCGGGCGCCCTGTACACCGGCACTGGCGAGCGCCGCGACTTCACCCTGGCCGACGGCAGCGCCCTGACCCTCAATGCCCGCAGCCAGGTAGTGAGCTGTTTCGATGCCCAACAGCGGTTGTTGCAACTGCGCAATGGTCAACTGCTGGTGGACGTGGCCAGGGACCCGCAGCGGCCCTTCGTGGTGGAAACCGAACACGGGCGCATGCGGGCTTTGGGCACGAAGTTCCTGGTGGAGCGCGGCGAGGACTGGACGCGCCTGGTGATGCTGCATTCGCAGGTCGAGGTGCTCACCGCCAGTGGCGCGCGGCAGGTGGTCGAGGCCGGCGAAAGCCTGCGTTTCGACGCTCGGCAACTGTTGCTGCTGGAGCGTGCCAAGGGCCATGAAAGCGCCTGGACCTCGGGGGTATTCGAGGCCCGCGACCGGCCCCTGAGCGAGGTGATCGACAGCTTGCGCGGCTACCGGCGCGGCATCATCCGCCTCAGCCCCCAGGTGGCCGACCTGCGCCTGAGCGGCATCTATCCCCTGGACGACAGCGACCGCAGCCTGCAGTTGCTCGAGCGTTCGCTGCCGATCCGCGTCAGCTACCACAGCCCATATTGGGTCAGCATCGAGCCGCGCTGAAGGGCGCGGTTATAACCCCATAACCCCTTGGCCTAACCGCCACCCTATAAAAACCCGTCAGTCGCTGCTCATTCCCTGCAACCGCATTCAACAGGGAATCGCTCCATGCACTCATCGAACCTTTTCAACCCGCCGCGCCTGTCACTGGCGTTGGCCCTGGCGTTCGGCGCTTGTGGCAGCGCCGCCTGGGCCCAGCAGGCAGAAGCCCGGCAGCTAGAGGCCAGGCAGATCACCTTCGACATTGCCGCCGGCCCGCTGGACGAGGTGCTGCTGGATATCTCGCGGCAGAGCGGGGTGCCGATTTCCTTCCGCCAGGACCTGGTGCAGGGCAAGCGCAGCCCGGCCATTCGTGGTGCCCTGGGCGGCCAGCAGGCGGTGGACAGGGCCCTGCAAGGCAGCGGCCTGGAGGCCCAGCACAGCGAGCAGGGGCTGACCATTCGCAATGCTCCGGCCAGTGCCAAGGCCAGCCCTAAAGCCAGCGCCGTGGCGCCGGTACGCGCGCCGGACCCGCAGTTGGAAAAGGTCACGGTGACCGGCTCGCGCATCGCCCGCGCCCAGTCCGACGGCGCCACTCCGGTGAACGTGATTACCCATGAAGAGATGGAGGCCCGCGGTTACCGCAACGTCTACGACGCCCTGGCGACCCAGACGCAGAACACCGGCATGACCCAGGGCGAGGACTACGGCAACACTTTCCAGCCCGCCGCCAGCGCCCTCAACCTGCGGGGGCTGGGCCCCAACCACACGCTGGTGCTGATCAACGGCCGGCGGGTCGCGGACTATCCGACGGCCTATGGCGGCCAGGTCAACTTCACCAACCTGGCCAACATTCCTTCGGCGATCATCGACCGTATCGAGGTTCTCAGCAGCGGCGCCTCGGCCATCTACGGCTCCGATGCGATCGCCGGGGTGGTCAACATCATCCTCAAGGAGAAGGCCAGCGGCATCGACGTCAACCTGCGTGGCGGCACCACCGAGCGCGGCGGCGGCGATAACCAGCGCCTGCAGATCAGCGGCGGTGGCAGTTGGGGGGATTTCGATGGCCTGTTCGGCCTGGAGCTGACCCATCGCCAGCCGATCTGGGCCGACGACCGCGGCTTCATGGATCGCGGGCCGGCCCTGGACGTCGGTTACCGGCGCAACCTCGACAGCGGCAAATACATCGGCCCCGGCTGCGGCGCCTACTCCGGGGTGTTTGCCAACCACCTCAGTGGCAGCGGCGGGCGCTGCACCACCGACCAGGTCTACAACGATTACTGGACCTTGCAGACGCAGAAGGAAAACTACGACGGCTACACCCGCGGCACCTGGCATTTCAGCGACAGCGGCAAGGTCTTCGCCGACCTGATGTATGGCCTGGACCATATCCAGAACAACACCCGCGGGCCGAGCTTCACCTCGCCCGACTTCATCAACCGGAACACGGGCAACCTGGAGCGCTGGTTCCGGCGTTTCTCCGAGGAGGAAGTCGGCGGCCGCACCAGCAACAACAGCAAGTGGCGCGACACCTCCTGGACCGGCACCCTGGGCCTGTCCGACCGGATCGCCGACACGGCCTGGAGCTACGAGCTGGCGGCCAACCGCTCGGAGTACCGCAGCGTGCGCACCACCCGCTATACGCCGTCGGCCACTATTCGCGATTTCTACCTGGGGCCGCAGCTGGGCGAGCAGGGCGGGTATCCGCTGTTCGCCCCGGATGCCTCACGGCTTGACCGCCCGCTGACCGAAGAGGAGTGGCGACAGTTTCGCCGCAACCTGACCCAGACCAGCAAGTCGGTATCGCAGAGCTACAACGCCTCGCTCAACGGCGAGCTGTTCGACTTGCCGGCCGGGCCGGTGGGCTTCGCCGGCATCCTTGAGCTGGGCAAGCAGGAATACCGCGTCGACCCGGACGATGGGCTCAACGACGGCAGCTTCTACGGCACCACCCCGGCGCAGAGTTCCGGTGGCTCGCGCAAGCGTTATGCCGCCGGCGGCGAGTTCAGCGTGCCGATCAGCGACAGCCTGCTGGCGTCGCTGGCGGGGCGCTGGGACCAGTACAAATTCAGCGGCCGCACCGAGCAGCAGAAGACCTACAACCTGGGCCTGGAATGGCGCCCGCTGAACAGCCTGCTGCTGCGCGGCAGCTACGGCACCAGCTTCCGCGCCCCGGACCTGAACTACATCTACCAGGCCGACACCAACGGCTATGTGCCGGACCAGATCGACTACTACGGGTGCAGCCAGGGTGTCGAGGGCGCCTGCGATCGCGGGCGGGTGGACTACACCCAGAGCGGCACCGCCGACCTCAAGTCCGAGCGGGGCAAATCCTGGACCTACGGGTTCGTCTGGTCGCCGTCGCGCAACTTCGATGTGTCGGTGGATTACTGGCGCGTGCAGATCGAGGACCTGCTGACCACCGTCGACCAGAACCGCCTGTTGCAAGAGGAAAACGCCTGCCGCAGTGGCGCCATGGACATCAATTCGGCCAGCTGCCAGGCGACGCTGGCGCGCATCCAGCGCAACCCGGGCACTGCCGCGGTGGACCCGAACCGCTTGCAGCGGGTGCAGATCAATGCGATCAACGCCGCCAGCGAACGGGTCAGCGGGCTCGACCTGAAAAGCAATATCCGCTGGGGCGCCGGGGAGTACGGGGCGTTCAGTTCGACCCTGGGCTACACCTTGGTGCTCTCGCATTTCTACAAGGAATCGGACGACGCGCCGACCCAGGACTGGCGCGTGGACCGCAGCAATCACGACTGGCGCAGCAAGGTCAACGCCAGCCTGACCTGGGATTACCAGCACTACACCGCGACCCTGCTGGGCATCCGCTATGGCAGCGTGACCAATGGCAACTCGGACGGGCGCCTGTCGCCCTGGACCGTGTTCAACGCCAGCGCCCGCTACAAGGTCAACGACCGCGCCAGCGTCGGCCTGACCGTCAACAACCTGCTGAACCAGGTCAAGCGCGACGACTCCGGCGGCTGGCCGTATTACCCCACCGGCAACTACGACCCCTACGGCCGCCAATGGTGGCTGGATGTGAGTTATCACTTTGGCGGCTGAACCCTCCCTATGGCTGATGGTGTCTGGCCTGATGCACCGCGGCGCCTGCATCGCGAGCAAGCTGCGCTCCTACAGGTTTTGTTGCGCCTGCAAAAATGGAGGCCTTTGCGTCATTCCTCTGTAGGAGCGAAGCTTGCTCGCGATGGCGTTGTATCTGACCCGCCGCTATTGCGAGCAAGCTTCGCTCCTACGGGGCAGACGAACAGGCATAAGCTCATCACCCAACGGTCTAGATCGGCCTCTATAAAAACCTCCGGGCCGTTGCACATCCCTGCATACACCTAATGCAGGGATGGTTGTCCATGAGTCTGTTCGTACCCCGTAGATCCCCTTTGAGCCTGGCCTTGCTGGCGTCGCTGAATGTATTGCCGGCCTGGGCCGCGACCACCCCGTTCAACCTGCCCGCGGGTCCGCTGGACCAGACCCTGCTGCAGATTTCCCGGCAGACCGGCCTGCCGATTTCCTTCGAGCAGAAACTGGTGAGCGGCCGTTATGCGCCGGCGATCCAGGGCCAGCTCGACCAGCACCAGGCGCTGACCCTGGCCTTGCAGGACAGCGGCCTGAAGGAGCAGCAGGACACCCAGGGCGTGACCCTCGTGGCGGACACCAGCACCGCCAGCAGCGCCCCGGCATTTGCTGAGCCCACCACCCAGTTGCAGCGGGTGGAAGTGACCGGCACCGCGATCCGCCGGGTCGATGCCGAGACCGCGGTGCCGGTCACCGTGCTGCGGGTCGAGAAGCTGCGCGAGCAGGGCGTGACCACCACCGAAGAGCTGATCAACCGGATTTCCGCCAACCAGTCCTCGGTCGGTTCCGGGCGTTCGGTGGGCTCCAGTAGCGGCGGCGCGGCCTATGCCGACCTGCGCGGCATAGGCCCGAACAAGACCCTGGTGCTGCTCAATGGCCGGCGCCTGAGCAACAACGCGACCAATGCCATCAACGGCTCCGGGGTCGACCTCAACACCATTCCGTTTGCCGCCATCGACCGGGTCGAGGTGCTGCGCGACGGCGCGTCCGCGCTGTACGGCACCGACGCCATCGGCGGGGTGATCAACTTCATCACCAAGAAGAGCCTGACCCGTGGCCAGATCAGTACCGGCTATGACACCCCGAGCCATTCCGGCGGTGGCCAGAGCAGGAACTTCAGCGGCAGCTGGGGCATCGGCGACCTGGAGGAAGATCGCTTCAACGTGTTTGGCGTGGTCAGCTACGACAAACAAGAACGCCTGGCCGCCAAGGATCGCGGCTACACCTACAACTACCAGCCGGGCCGGGGCCTGGACTACACCTCCGGCACCGCTTCGCCGGCCAACTGGAGCCAGGGCGCCAATGCCACCAACCCGCTGGCCGGCTCTGGCTGCAACGCACCGGGCTTGCTGTCGCGCAACGGCATTTGCCGCCAGAGCCTGTGGAGTTACCTGGACCTGGTGCCGGAAACCGAAAAGACCTCGGCCTTCGCCAAGGCCACCGGCAAACTCAGCGACGATCACAACGTCAGCCTCGAATACTTCTGGGCGCGCAACGAGAACCGCACCCAGATCGGCCCCGGCACCCTGATGGGCAATCAGGTCAACCCGGGCACCGCGTTCTATCCGGGCAATGGCATCACCCCGGGGCCGAGCGGCTTTGCCCTCGACCCGACGCAACCGGTGGCGGCCAACTGGCGGGAAACCGATGTCGGCGCCCGCCGCCATGAAGACGACAACACCGGCCAGCGCCTGCTGCTGAGTTTCGATGGCAGCGCGGCGGGCTGGGACTACAACATCGGCGCCTCATACAACCAGAACAAGGTGGTCAGCACCATCCGCAGCGGCTACGTGAACGATGTGGCAGTGTCCGAGGGCATCGCCAATGGCGTGATCAACCCCTTCGGCCCGCAGACCGCGGCAGGCAGCGCGCTGCTGGCGGCCAATACGGTGGACGGCGATTACGCCACGGCGGTCGGGCGGGTCAAGGCCATCGACGGGCGGGTCAGCCGCGAGATCGGCGACTGGTTCGGCTCCGGCCCCGCGGCCCTGGCCCTGGGCGGCGAGTACCGCAAGGAAGACTTCCACCAGGATTTCGCCCAGTTCGCCGGCAATGTGCAGAGCCTGGGCATCGACCCCAACGGCAGTGTGTCGGGCGACCGCAGCGTGCAGGCGCAGTACGCCGAACTCAACGTGCCGGTGCTCGACAGCCTGGAGCTGACGGCGGCGATCCGGCATGACAAATACAGCGACTTCGGCAGTACCACCAACCCCAAGTATTCGTTCCGCTTCCAGCCCTTCAAGGAACTGGTGCTGCGCGGCGCCTACAGTGAAGGCTTCCGCGCGCCGTCGCTGTACGAGCTGTACAACCCGACCTTTACCACCTTCACCAACGCCAACTACAACGACCCGCGGCTATGCCCCGGCGGCACCCCGGCCAATGGCGGGATCGGCAACCGCGACTGCGCCCAGCAGTTCAACCGCAGCACCGGCGGCAACACCGAGCTGAAGCCGGAAACCGCGCGCAACGTGACATTCGGCTTCGTCTACCAGCCGTTCGAGCGGCTCAACGCCGGGCTGGATTTCTGGTGGATCAAGGTCGCCAACCAGATCGCCGAGTTTCCCGAGTCGGCGCCGTTCGACAATCCCGACCTGTACGCCGACCGGCTGGTGCGCAAGGCCGACGGCTCCATCGATCATGTGGTCACGGGCATGGCCAACCTGGGCAAGCTCAAGACCAGCGGGGTCGATGTCAGCCTCGACTATCGCCTGCCGGCCACTGCCTGGGGCGAGTTCGGCCTGGGGCTGCAAGGCACCTACGTCACCCGCTACGACTATCAGCAACAGCTCAAGGGCGAGTACATCGACAAGCTCGGGGATTTTCGCGGCGGCGACTTCGCCTCGGCTGGCGCGGTGGCGCGCTGGCGCCACAGCCTGACCGCGACCTGGAACCAGGGGCCGCTGGGTGCGACCCTGACCAACCGCTACACCAGCGGTTACCACGACTCCGACCGCGACAGCCATAACCGCGTCGGCTCCTACAACGTCTGGGACCTGGCCGGCACCTACACCTGGCGCCAGGCCCTGGGCGTGACCCTCGGGGTGAAGAACCTGTTCGACCGCGAGCCGCCGTTCAGCAACCAGACCTACACCTTCCAGAGCGGCTACGACCCACGCTACTCGGACCCGTTCGGACGGACCCTGTATACGCGGCTCAGTTACAACTTCTGAGTCGACCGGCAATAAAAGGTCCGGACGCTTTTTAGTAACCAAAGGTTCTAAAACCCGCTCTATAAAAATGCCCGGTCAGTTGCACATGACAGGCAGGAGCGGGGTGTTTCGGGTGGAGAGATAAGGCTGGGAGTCGAGTGGCGGCTGGGCGATCTTTCGCGAGCAAGCTCGCTCCTACAGAAGCGCACAGGCCCTCTGTAGGAGCGAGCTTGCTCGCGATGACGCCGGTACGAACACCGTCATCCTGGCCCCTGTTCAAAGAGGCATCATTCCATGCTGTTGCAACGCGCTGTGCTGTTCTGGCTCTGCCTGCTGCCGAGCCCCATGCTGCTGGCCGCCGTGCAACCGTCGCTGACGGTCTACGGCGAAGCCCCGAAATACCCCGCCGGTTTCCAGCACTTCGACTACGTCAACCCGGACGCGCCCAAGGGCGGCAGCCTGCGCCGTTCCTCCCTGGAAAGCGGGCCCTTCGATCATCTGATTCCGTACATCGACAAAGGCACCGGCGTGGCCGATATCGACGGCTGGCTGTACGCGCCGCTGGCCTATCGCTCCAAGGACGAGCCCTACACCGTGTACGGCCTGGTGGCCGAAGGCCTGGAGCTGGCCGCGGACCGTTCCTGGCTGCGCTTCTACCTCAACCCGCGGGCGCGCTTCGACGATGGCAGCCCGATCACCGCCGAGGACGTGCGCTACACCTTCGAGCTGCTGATGACCCAGGGCAGCTTCGTCTACCGCCAGCAGTTCGCCGATGTCGCCGAGGTGCAGGTGGAATCGCCGACCCGGGTGCGTTTTGTGTTCAAGAACACTGAGAGCCGGACCTTGCCCCTGGACCTGGCATCGCTGCCGGTGTTGCCCGAGCACTGGTGGCGCGGCCGCAATTTCGCCGACGGTGGCGGCTTCGAAGCGCCGCTGGGCAGCGGGCCATACCGGGTGAGCGCGGTGGACGCCGGGCGCAGCGTGGACTTCGAGCGGGTCAAGGACTGGTGGGGGCAGGACCTGTCGGTGGTCCGTGGGCGCTACAACTTCGACCGGCTGCGGGTGGAGTTCTTCGCCGACACCGATGTGTCGCGGCAGATCCTCAAGGCCGGCGGCTACGACTACAACCGCGAGTTCTCCGCCACCGGCTACACCATAGGTTATGCCGGCGCCGCGCTGGAGCAGGGGCGGCTGGTGCGCGAACACCTGGCGCCGGGTTCGGCCCTGGGCGCCCAGGGCTTTATTTTCAACCTGCAGAAACCGCAGTTCCGGGACCGCCGGGTGCGCCAGGCGATCGCCATGCTCTGGGACTTCGAGTGGAGCAACCGGCAGATGATGCGCAGCCTGTATCTGCGCCAGCAGAGCTTCTTTTCCCACAGCGAACTGGCGGCAGCGGCGCTGCCGGACGCGCAAGAATTGAAGATCCTCGAATCCTGGCGCGGGCAGGTCCCGGACGAGGTCTTTACCCAGGTGTTCCAGGCGCCGCGCACCGACGGCAGCGGGATCATCCGCCCGCAGCAGTTGCAGGCCCTGAAGCTGCTGGAACAGGCGGGCTGGAAACCCCAGGGCGATCAGTTGCGCAACGCCGCCGGCGAGCCCCTGCATTTCACCTTTCTCAACGGCCAGAAAGGCCTGGAGCGTTTGCTCCTGCCGTTCAAGCGCAACCTGGCGCAGATCGGCATCGGCTTCGATATCCGCCAGGTCGACACCGCGCAATACACCAACCGCGTGCGCAGCCGCGACTACGACATGATCATCGCCGCCTACCCGGTGTCCCAGGCGCCGGGGCGCGAGCTGTTCAACTACTTCGGTTCGGTGAGCGCCGACGACCCGGGCTCGAACAACTACATGGCGCTGCGCGACCCGGCGGTGGACGGGCTGATCAGCGCCCTGGTGCAGGCCGACAGCCGCGCCAGCATGCTGGCCCACGCCCGGGCGCTGGACCGGGTGTTGCAGTGGGGCTATTACTGGATTCCCAACTACTACCCGCCGGGCATTTCCTCGGTGTGGTGGAACCGCTTTGGCCGGCCGGCCATCGCCCCCCTGTACGACGCCGGGCTCGACACCTGGTGGGAGGTCAGCGCCGAGGCACTGACCCTGAGCCAGATGCGCCAACGTAGCGGGGAGGCGGTCCATGCTGGCTTATAGCGCGCGGCGCCTGCTGCTGATCGTGCCCACCTTGCTGTGCATCCTGCTGGTGAACTTCGTCATCGTCCAGGCGGCGCCCGGCGGCCCGGTGGAGCAGGCCATCGCCCGCCTGCAAGGCATTGGCGGCGCCGCGGCGGTGGGCGGCGGGCATGTCGAGACGGTGGGCGGCGAGTCCCGCGCCACCCGTGGCCTGGACCCCAAGCTGCTGGCCGATATCGAGCGCCAGTACGGCTTCGACAAACCTGCCGGAGAGCGTTTGTGGCTGATGCTCAAGCACTATGCGCGGCTGGATTTCGGCGACAGTTTCTTTCGTGGCGCCAAGGTCACCGAGCTGATCGCACAGAAGCTGCCGGTGACCTTGTCGCTGGGCCTGTGGGCGACGCTGATCACCTACCTGGTGTCGATCCCGCTGGGGATTCGCAAGGCCATTCATGACGGCTCGGCCTTCGATGTCTGGAGCAGCGCGGCGATCGTCATCGGTTATGCGATGCCGGGGTTCCTGTTCGCCCTGCTGCTGATCGTGGTGTTCGGCGGCGGCACCTTGCTCGACTGGTTCCCGGTGCGCGGTTTGGTCTCGGAGAACTTCGCCCAGCTCTCGGCCTGGGGCAAGGTCGTCGATTATTTCTGGCACCTGGTGCTGCCAGTCAGCGCCCTGGTGATCGGCGGTTTCGCCACCTTGACCCTGCTGACCAAGAACAGCTTTCTCAACGAGATTTCCCGCCTGTATGTGGTCACCGCCCGGGCCAAGGGCCTGAGCGAGCGGCAGGTGCTGTACGGCCATGTGTTTCGCAACGCCATGCTGCTGGTGGTCGCCGGCTTGCCCCAGGCCCTGGTCAATGTGTTCTTCGGCGGCTCGCTGCTGATCGAGGTGATCTTCTCCCTCGACGGCCTCGGGCGCCTGAGCTACGACGCCGCGGTGTCGCGGGATTACCCGGTGGTGTTCGGCTCGCTGTTCATCTTCACCCTGTTCGGTCTGCTGATAAAACTGCTCGGCGACCTGTGCTACACCCTGGTCGATCCGCGCATCGACTTCAGTGCAAGGAGCGCCTGATGTTGACCTTGTCTCCCATAGGCCAGCGGCGCTGGCAGCGCTTCAAGTCCCACCGGCGCGGCTGGTGGTCGTTGTGGCTGTTCGTCGCGCTGTTCGCCCTGAGCCTCGGCGGTGAGCTGATCGCCAACGACAAGCCTTTGCTGGTGGCTTACCAGGGCCAGTGGTATTTCCCGGCGTTCAAGCGTTACACCGAGCAGCAGTTCGGCGGCGAGCTGCCGTTCCAGCCGGATTACCGCAGCGCTTCGGTGCGCCAGTTGATCGAAGGGCAGGGCGGCTGGTTGCTGTTCGCGCCGATTCCTTTCGCTTTCGACACGGTCAACTACGACCTGACGGAACCGGCGCCAAGCCCGCCCTCGGCGCAGAACTGGCTGGGCACCGACGACCAGGCCCGGGACGTGCTGGCGCGGGTGATCTTCGGCACCCGGGTGTCGCTGCTGTTCGCCCTGGCGCTGACCGCCGCCAGCGCGCTGATCGGCATCGCCGCCGGCGCCCTGCAGGGCTATTACGGCGGCTGGATCGACTTGTTGGGGCAGCGCCTGCAGGAGGTCTGGTCGGCGCTGCCGGTGCTGTATCTGCTGATCATTCTCTCGGGGTTCGTCGAGCCGGGTTTCTGGTGGCTGCTGGGGATCATGGCGCTGTTTTCCTGGCTGGCCCTGGTGGATGTGGTGCGCGCCGAGTTCCTGCGCAGCCGCGGCCTGGAGTACGTCAAGGCGGCGCGGGCCCTGGGTGTCGGCGATACCCAGGTGATGCTGCGGCACATCCTGCCCAACGCCATGAGCGCCACCCTGACGTATCTGCCGTTCATCCTCACCGGGGCCATCGCCACCCTGTCGGCCCTGGATTTCCTGGGTTTCGGCATGCCGGCCGGCAGCGCGTCCCTGGGCGAGTTGATCGGCCAGGGCAAAAGCAATCTGCAGGCGCCCTGGTTGGGGCTGACGGCGTTTTTCGCCCTGGCGCTGATTCTGTCGTTGCTGGTGTTTATCGGCGAAGCCTGCCGCGACGCCTTCGATCCGAGGCATTGAGATGAGTGAACGACTGATTGAACTGCGCGGCCTGCGGGTGGCGTTCAAGGCCACTGAGGTGGTGCATGGCATCGACCTGGAGATCCGCTGCGGCGAATGCCTGGCGCTGGTGGGCGAATCCGGCTCCGGCAAGTCGGTGACAGCCCACAGCCTTCTGCAATTGCTCGACCCGGGCAGCACGCGCATCGCGGGCAGCATCCGTTATCGCGGCGAAGAGTTGCTCGGCGCCAGCCCGGCGCGCTTGCGCCAGCTGCGCGGCAACCGTATCGCGATGATCTTCCAGGAGCCCATGAGCTCGCTGAACCCCCTGCATAGCCTGGAGCGACAGCTGGGGGAAACCCTGCGCCTGCACAAGGGCATGGCCGGCAGCCAGGCCCGCGAACGGATCCTGGAACTGCTGCGTCTGGTGGGCATCCAGCAGCCGGAGCAGCGCTTGCAGGCCTATCCCCATCAGCTCTCCGGCGGGCAACGCCAGCGGGTAATGATCGCCATGGCCCTGGCCTGCGAACCGGAGCTACTGATCGCCGACGAGCCGACCACCGCCCTCGACGTGACGGTGCAGCGCAAGATCCTGCTACTGCTCAAGGATTTGCAGCAGCGCCTGGGCATGGCCTTGCTGCTGATCAGCCACGACCTCAACCTGGTGCGCAGCATCGCCCAGCGGGTGGCGGTGATGCGTGCCGGGGAGATAGTCGAAACGGCGGGCTGCGCGCAGCTGTTCGCTGATCCTCGGCATCCCTACAGCGTCCAGCTGCTGAATGCCGAGCCTGGCGGCCAGGCGCTGCGCCGCGGGCCCAGCGAGACCCTGCTGGCGGTGGACGGGCTGAAGGTCTGGTTCCGCCAGGGCGGTGGCTGGCTGCGGCCCAGGCGTTACCTGAAGGCGGTGAACGGCATCGACCTGCAACTGCAACGGGGCAAGACCCTGGGCATTGTCGGTGAATCCGGCTCGGGCAAGTCGACCCTGGGCCAGGCGATCCTGCGGCTGATCGAGTCCGAAGGCCGCATCCGCTTCAAGGGGCAGGACCTGCACAGCCTCGACGGCAAGCAACTGCGGCCGTTGCGTCGGCAGCTGCAAGTGGTGTTCCAGGACCCCTTCGGCAGCCTCAGCCCGCGTCTCAGCGTGCAGAAGATCATTGCCGAAGGCTTGCTGGTGCATAGCGAGCTGAATGCGTGGCAACGCGAGCAGGCGGTGGTCGAGGCCTTGCAGGAGGTCGGCCTCGACCCGGCCAGCCGCCATCGCTATCCCCATGAGTTTTCCGGCGGCCAGCGCCAGCGCATTGCCATTGCCCGCGCCCTGATACTCAAGCCGGAACTGATCCTGCTCGACGAACCGACTTCGGCCCTCGACCGCACGGTGCAGAAACAGGTGGTGGCGCTGCTACGCCGCCTGCAACAGGAGCATGGTCTGACCTACCTGTTCATCAGCCACGACCTGGCGGTGGTGCGGGCGCTGGCCCATGACCTGATCGTGATGAAGGAGGGCGAAGTGGTGGAGCGCGGCGAGACCGAGCAACTGTTCGGCACGGCGCGCCATCCCTATACCCGGGAGCTGCTGGCGGCGTCCTCGGTGATGGCGGTTCCCGTCACCGGTTTGCCGCTGGCCGAGCCCCTTGGCGCCGACTGAAAGCGCGGGCCTGAAACGACGAATCCCGCCGGAAGGCGGGATTCGTGGGCAAGACAAGGGCTTCCCTGGGGAAGCGCTGACTTAGGCCGGGAACAGTTCGCTCAGCTTCATTGCCAGCATCATGTCGCCTTCGGCGCGCAGCTTGCCGCCCATGAAGGCCTGCATGCCGTCGGTTTCGCCGCTGACGATGCCTTGCAGGGTTTCGCCGTCCATTACCAGCGTGACCTGGGCGTCCGGGTTCTCGCCTTCCTTGAGCTCGCAGGTGCTGTCTTTGACGATCAGCGAGAAGTTCTTGGTGTCATCGATACGGAAACCGAATACCAGGTCCAGGCCGGCAGCGGCAGCTGGGTTGAACTTGGCTTTCATGGCTTGTACGGCGTCGGCTACGGAGGTCATGGTTCGATCCTTTTATGGGTTGTTACAGCAAGGGTCACAGTGATCCGGACTCAGCGGAAAGTGATGAGTTCCGGGGCCTTCAGCAGTTGCAGGTGGGCATGGCTGTTGAAGGAAGCCAGGGCAACCTCGCGACCGCGAAACTTCAGCTGGTTGAGCGAGGTATTGACGATTTGCCAATTCAGTTCGAAGGCCTGGGCGGCAGGCATCCGGGTAATCAGGTGGAGCAGGGCGGTGATGGTGCCGCCGGAGGTGAACACGGCGATTTTCTGGGTGTTGTCGGCCTGTTCCAGAATGCGCTGCAGGCCGGCCTGCACCCGTTCGACAAACCCCAGCCAGCTTTCCAGCCCCGGTGGATCGTAGGTGCCGGCCAGCCAGCGCTCGATGATCAGGGCGAAGATGCGCTGGAATTCGGCGCGGTTCTGCGCGGCGTTGCGCAGGATGTCCAGGGCGTTGGGCTCCTCGGACAACATATCGGGCAGCAGGGCGCGGATCACCGCGTCGGCATCGAATTCGTTGAACGCCGAATCGGTTTCCAGGATCGGCGTGGGCAGGCCAGCGGCGCTGAACTGTTGCAGGGTGGAATTGGCGGTGTGTTGCTGGCGACGCAGGTCGCCCGCCAGGCAGCGATCGAAGTTCACGCCCAGTTCGACCAGGTGTTGACCGAGCACTTCGGCCTGGCGCACACCCGTGGTCGACAGAACGTCGTAGTCGTCCGCACCGAAGGAGGCCTGGCCATGTCGAATCAGATAGATGCTGCCCACGTCCGCGTCATCCCGGTACGTTGAAAGTTTTGCGAGGTTATGAGGATGCCGGTGAGCTGTCAATGAAAAAACATACGCTTGTTTGAAATGCCCGTTAGAGCACGGTAACAGGAGGTTTCGCGACTGGCCGGCGCCTGGCTGCGCCGGTATGCTGGAGCCATTCCGCCACGTGTTGGCAGTGATGCACGTCTTTAAGGAGTCCCTGTGGAGTTTCTCTCCGAGTACGCCAGTTTCCTGGCCAAAACCGTCACCCTGGTCATCGCCATCCTGGTGGTGCTGATCATCGCTGCCTCGCTGCGTAGCAAAGGCCGGCGCAAGGGCGCTGGGCAGTTGCATGTGAGCAAGCTCAACGATTTCTACAAGGGCCTGCGCGAGCGTCTGGAGCAGAGCCTGCTCGACAAGGACCAGCTCAAGGCACTGCGCAAGTCCGAGGCCAAGGCCGAGAAAAAACACAAGAAGCAGCACGAGGAAAAACCGCGGGTGTTCGTGCTGGATTTCAGCGGCGACATCAAGGCCTCGGCCACCGAGGGGCTGCGCCACGAAATCACCGCGCTGCTGAGCCTGGCCACGCCCAAGGATGAAGTGGTGCTGCGCCTGGAAAGCGCCGGCGGCATGGTGCACAGCTATGGGCTAGCCTCGTCGCAACTGGCGCGGATTCGCCAGGCCGGCGTGCCGTTGACGGTGTGCATCGACAAGGTCGCGGCCAGCGGCGGCTACATGATGGCGTGCATTGGCGAGAAGATCATCAGCGCGCCGTTCGCCATCCTCGGCTCGATCGGCGTGGTGGCGCAGTTGCCCAACGTCAACCGCCTGCTGAAAAAACACGACATCGACTTCGAAGTGCTGACCGCCGGTGAATACAAACGCACCCTGACCGTGTTTGGCGAAAACACCGAAAAGGGCCGGGAGAAATTCCAGGAAGACCTGGATGTCACCCATCAGTTGTTCAAGAACTTCGTTTCCCGTTATCGGCCGCAACTGGTCATCGACGACGTGGCCACCGGTGAAGTCTGGCTGGGTGTCGCGGCGTTGGAAAAGCACCTGATCGACGAGCTGAAAACCAGCGACGAGTACCTGGCCGAGCGCGCCAAGAGCGCCGAGCTGTTCCACCTGCACTACGCCGAGCGCAAGAGCCTGCAGGAGCGGGTAGGGCTGGCGGCCAGCGGTTCCATCGACCGCGTGCTGCTGACCTGGTGGAGTCGCCTGACCCAGCAGCGTTTCTGGTAAGGGGCACCACGGGAACGTGTTTCTTCTGTAGGCGCGAGGCTTGCCCGCGATCGCGGGCACTGCGTTAAAGATGCCGCGTTTAAAGATGCTGCATTTAAAGATACCGGATACAAAAAAGCCCTGAACCGGTTTCCCGGTCCAGGGCTTTTTATTGGCGCGGGCTTTAGCGGCGACGGAACAGCGGCAGCGGTTCGTCGGTGGCGGCCTGATAGGTCACGGAGAAGTCCTTGAGGCTTTCCAGGGCTTCGTACGGGTCCTTGTCGGCGCGCAGGGCGTAAGCGTCGAACCCGCAGCGGCGCAGGTAGAACAGCTGGTCGCGCAAGATGTCGCCGATTGCCCGCAGCTCGCCCTTGAAGCCGTAGCGGTCACGCAGCAGGCGGGCGTTGGAGTAGTTGCGGCCGTCGGTGAAGGCCGGGAAGTTCAGGGCGATGACCTGGAAGTGCTGCACGTCATCGCCGATCTCTTCGGCTTCTTCATCGGCGTCCAGCCACACGCCCAGGCCGCCGTCGCGGGCCTTGAGGGCGTGAGCGTGCTCGCGCCATAGGGCCAGCGGCACGATCAGGTCGTCGCAGTTGGAAATGCCGTCGAGGGTCGCGTCCTTGGGCAGCAGGTGCCAGGTTTCGTCGATGACCTCGTTGTTCTTAATGATTCGCTGCATAGACGCGCTCCTTGAAGAGGTCGATGCCAATACGTTGGTAGGTGTCGATGAAGCGCTCGTCTTCGGTACGTTGCTCCACGTACACGTCGATCAGCTTCGAGATCACGTCGGGCATGTCGTCCTGGGCGAAGGACGGGCCGAGGATCTTGCCCAGGCTGGCGTCGCGGCTGGCGCTGCCACCGAGGGAAACCTGATAGAACTCTTCGCCTTTCTTGTCCACCCCGAGGATGCCGATATGGCCCACATGGTGGTGGCCGCAGGCGTTCATGCAGCCGGAGATGTTCAGGTCCAGCTCGCCGATGTCGAACAGGTAGTCCAGGTCATCGAAACGGCGCTGGATGGACTCGGCGATCGGGATCGACTTGGCGTTGGCCAGGGAGCAGAAATCACCGCCCGGGCAGCAGATGATGTCGGTCAGCAGGCCGATGTTCGGCGTGGCGAAACCTTGTTCGCGCAGCTCGCCCCACAGGGTGAACAGTTGGCTCTGCTCGACGTCGGCGAGAATCACGTTCTGCTCGTGGGAGGTGCGCAGCTGGCCGAAGCTGTAGCGGTCGGCCAGGTCGGCGATGCCGTCCAACTGCTTGTCGGTGACGTCGCCCGGGGCTACGCCCGTGGGTTTCAGCGACAGGGTCACGGCGACATAGCCCGGCTTCTTGTGGGCCAGGGTGTTGCGCGTGCGCCAGCGGGCGAAGCCCGGATATTGTTTGTCGAGCTCGGCCAGCTCGGCGTCCTGGTTGGCCAGGGCCTTGTAGTCCGGATCGACGAAGTGCTTGGCCACGCGATGCACTTCGGCTTCGGTCAGGGTGGTCTGGCCGCCGCGCAGGTGAGCCATTTCCGCTTCGACCTTCTCGGCGAACACCTCTGGGGTCAGGGCCTTGACCAGGATCTTGATCCGCGCCTTGTACTTGTTGTCACGCCGGCCGTAGCGGTTGTAGACCCGCAGGATGGCGTCGAGGTAGCTCAACAGGTCCTGCCACGGCAGGAACTCGTTGATGAAGGCGCCGACCACCGGGGTCCGGCCCAGGCCGCCACCGACCAGGACCCGGAAGCCCAGCTCGCCGGCAGTGTTGTGCACCGGCTCCAGGCCGATGTCGTGGACTTCGATGGCCGCGCGGTCCGAGGTCGAACCGTTGATGGCGATCTTGAACTTGCGCGGCAGGTAGGCGAATTCAGGGTGGAAGGTGGTCCACTGACGGACGATTTCACACCAGGGGCGCGGATCGATCAGTTCATCGGCGGCGACCCCGGCGAACTGGTCGGTGGTGACGTTGCGCAGGCAGTTGCCGCTGGTCTGGATGGCGTGCATCTGCACGGTCGCCAGCTCGGCCAGGATGTCCGGGATGTCTTCCAGCGCCGGCCAGTTGAACTGCACGTTCTGCCGGGTACTGATGTGGGCGTAGCCCTTGTCGTAGTCGCGAGCGATCCTGGCCATCATCCGTGCTTGGCGCGAAGTCAGCTGGCCATAAGGCACCGCCACCCGCAGCATCGGGGCAAAACGTTGGATATAGAGGCCATTCTGCAGGCGCAGAGGGCGGAATTCTTCTTCGCTCAGCTCGCCTGCCAGATAGCGCCGGGTCTGATCACGGAACTGCTTGACGCGGTCCTCGATGATCCGCTGATCGTACTCGTCGTATACGTACATATAGATCCTGTTCTCAGGCTTATCAGGTGACGCAGAGGCGGATGTCACCCAAGAAATTCTGCGCGCACGGCCGCGCACTCCCAACGGAGCCGGGCGAAGATACCAGTTTGCAGTTATGCGCAAAAGTGATGTTTGAGTATATGCAAAGAACCAAAACGACTAACGGTATCCGGCCGGCTCAAACCCACATTTGTGGTGAGGGCAATCCTCGGCTTAACTGTGCTCGAGTCTTTGTGCAGTCACCGATAAAACCGACAAGAGGCGATGCTATGAGCAATCCAACCAAGGCAAGGAAAAGCGACAGCGCTGTCGATGCTTGGGCCATTCTCTTTCTGATCATTCTGGTCGTGGGAACGGCGGTGTTCTGGGTCAGTCATCAATAGTTGCGGTCAAGCGATGAGCAGAGTCCGAATTGTCTGTGGGAAATGACGATTTGCCGACATAGGCCAGTATTTTGCCAGTTATACTGCGGGCAATATTCCGGGACTCTGGTCGCAATGTTCAAGGCGTTTGGTAAGTGTCTGCTGCTGGTGCTGCTTGTACTGAGTCCAACGTTCTGGGCCATGGCCCATGCCACCTCGGTAGTGTTTTTGAATCCGGGCCACTCCACTGAAACCTTCTGGGTCGGGTATTCCCAATTCATGCAGGCCGCGGCCAATGACCTCGGCCTGGATTTGCGCGTGCGTTATTCGCAGCGCGATTCGCAAACCACCATCCGCCAGGCCCGGGAAGCCCTGCAGGGCCCGGACCGGCCGGATTACCTGGTGGTGGTCAACGAGCAATATGTTGCGCCGGAGATCCTGCGCCTGTCCCAGGGCAGCGGGGTGAAGCTGTTCGTCGTCAACAACGCGCTGACCGCCGATCAGCAGCGCTTGCTCGGCGAGCGCCAGAGCCGTTATCCCGACTGGATCGGCAGCATGATCGGCAACGACGAAGAAGCCGGCTACCTGATGCTCAAGGAGCTGATTCGCCGTTACGGCCCGCTCGCTCCCGGGCAGTACATCGACCTGCTGGCGTTCTCGGGAGTGAAGAACACCCCGGTGGCGCAATCCCGCGAACAAGGTTTGCAGCGGGCATTGGCGGAGCACCCCGAGGTGCGCTTGCGGCAGCTGGTGTATGGCGAGTGGAATCGCCAACGCGCTTTTGAGCAGGCCCAGCAGTTGCTCAAGCGCTATCCGCAGACGCAGTTGATCTGGTCGGCCAACGACGAGATGGCCCTGGGCGCGATGGAGGCGCTGGAGCAGCAGGGGCGGCGACCGGGCAAGGATGTGCTGTTCAGCGCCCTGAACAGCTCGCCGCAGGCCTTGCAGGCATTGATCGACGGACGCCTGACGGCGCTGATCGCCGGGCACTTCACCCTGGGGGGCTGGGCAATGGTGGTACTCAACGATGATGCCCGGGGGCTGAACCCTGCGACCCATGGTGGCCCGAGCTGGCAACTGGGCGTGTTCCAGCTCCTGGACAAGGTCCAGGCGCAGCGTCTGCTGGAGATGCAGGGGACACAGCAATACGGCGTGGACTTTCGCGGGCTGTCGGCCGAGGGCAAGCCGGCCGGCTACCGTTATCCCTTCTCGCTGGATCTGTTGCTGCGCTGACAGGCGTTCAAAGCCCCGCCAGGTGCACTACCAGCTTGACGATACCGAACAGGGTCAAGGCGAACACCGCGGTGAACAGAATGCCCAGGATCATGAAATGGCTGGGCTTGCCGTGGGTGAAGTCGCGCTTGCGGTTCTTGCCGCTCTGCACGCCAAAGGCAGCAGCGGCGACGCTTTGCAGCATCTGCCAAAGGGTCGGCGGCTTGTCGTTGGTGGGGTCGTCCATAAATCCCTCGACACAAATGGATGTGGGGAAAGCATAGACAATACCGCTTGTTCCAGCTTGCGGGAGCGCCGACTGGCGGCTCCCGCATAGTGAAGCGAGCTGGGCTTTTAGTTGTCGTAGCCCAGGTTCGGTGCCAGCCAGCGCTCGGTCACGGCCAGGTCCTGGCCTTTGCGCGCGCTGTAGCTGCTGACCTGGTCCTTGTCGATCTTGCCCACAGCGAAGTACTGCGCCTGCGGATGGGCGAAGTACCAGCCGCTGACCGCCGCCGCCGGGAACATGGCGAAGTGTTCGGTGAGGAACACGCCGCTGCGCCCGGCCTTGCCTTCGGATGCCTCGGGGTCGAGCAGGGCGAACAGGGTGCTCTTCTCGGTGTGGTCCGGGCAGGCCGGATAACCCGGGGCAGGGCGGATACCGCTGTACTGCTCCTTGATCAGCGCTTCGTTGTCCAGCTCTTCGTCCTTGGCATAGCCCCAGTAGTTTTTACGCACTTGCTGGTGCAGCCACTCGGCGCAGGCCTCGGCCAGGCGATCGGCCAGGGCCTTGACCATGATCGAGTTGTAGTCGTCGCCCTTGTCCTGATAGGCCTTGGCCACTTCTTCGGCGCCGATGCCGGCGGTGGTGATGAAACCACCGACGTAGTCGGTCACGCCGCTGTCCTTGGGCGCGACGAAGTCGGCCAGGGAGAAGTTCGGCTTGCCGTCGGTCTTGATGATCTGCTGGCGCAGGTGGTGCAGCCTGGCCAAGGGCTGGCCGTCGGCGCCATAGACTTCCAGGTCGTCGTCCTGCACCTGGTTGGCCGGCCAGAAGCCGAACACCGCGCGGGCGCTGATCAGCTTCTCGTCGATCAGCTTGTCGAGCATTTCCCGGGCGTCCTGGTACAGCGCGGTGGCGGCTTCACCCACCACTTCGTCCTCGAGGATGCGCGGGAACTTGCCGGCCAGGTCCCAGGAGATGAAGAACGGCGTCCAGTCGATGTATTCGGCCAGGACCCGCAGGTCGATATTGTCCAGCACCTTGGCGCCGGTGAAGGTCGGCACGGTCGGCTGGTAGCTGCTCCAGTCGAACTGTGGCTTCTTGGCCACGGCCGCCGGGTAGCTCAGGCGCTCGGTGCGGGCGCTGCGGTTGGCGGTACGCTCGCGGACTTCCACGTACTCTTCGCGGGTGCGCTCGACGAAACCGGCCTTGAGTTCCTTGGACAGCAGCTGGGTGGCCACGCCCACGGCACGCGAGGCGTCGGTGACGTAGACCACCGCGTCATTGCTGTACTTGGGCTCGATCTTCACCGCCGTGTGCGCCTTGGAGGTGGTGGCGCCACCGATCATCAGCGGCAGGTGGAAGTCCTGGCGCTGCATTTCCCGGGCGACGTGGACCATCTCGTCCAGCGACGGGGTGATCAGGCCGGACAGGCCGATGATGTCGCACTTCTGTTCCTTGGCCACCTGCAGGATTTTCTCCGCCGGCACCATCACGCCGAGGTCGACGATGTCGTAGCCGTTACAGCCCAGGACCACGCCGACGATGTTCTTGCCGATGTCGTGCACGTCGCCCTTGACCGTGGCCATGAGGATCTTGCCCTTGGCTTGTGGCTTGTCGCCTTTTTCCAGCTCGATGAACGGGATCAGGTGGGCCACGGCCTGCTTCATCACCCGGGCGGACTTGACCACCTGGGGCAGGAACATTTTGCCGGCGCCGAACAGGTCGCCGACGATGTTCATGCCAGCCATCAGCGGGCCTTCGATCACTTCGATCGGGCGGGCGAAGGACAGCCGCGACTCTTCGGTGTCTTCGACGATATGGGTGGTGATGCCCTTGACCAGGGCGTGCTCCAGGCGCTTGTTGACGTCCCAGTTGCGCCACTCTTCGGTCTCGGCTTCCTTGACGCTGCCGTCGCCCTTGTACTTGTCGGCGATGGCGAGGAGGGCGTCGGTGCCTTCCGGGGTGCGGTTGAGGATCACGTCCTCGACGGCGTCGCGCAGCTCCTGCGGGATCTGGTCGTAGATCTCCAGCTGGCCGGCGTTGACAATACCCATGGTCAGGCCGTTGCGGATCGCATACAGCAGGAACACCGAGTGGATCGCCTCGCGCACCGGGTTGTTGCCGCGGAAGGAGAACGACACGTTGGACACGCCGCCGGAACTCAGCGCATAGGGCAGCTCGTCGCGGATGTAGGCGCAGGCGTTGATGAAGTCCACCGCGTAGTTGTTGTGCTCCTCGATGCCGGTGGCCACGGCGAAGATGTTCGGGTCGAAGATGATGTCTTCCGGCGGGAAGCCGACGTCGTTGACCAGGATGTCGTAGGAGCGCTTGCAGATTTCCTTCTTGCGCGCCTCGGTGTCGGCCTGGCCGGCTTCGTCGAAGGCCATCACCACCACGGCGGCGCCGTAGCGCTTGCACAGCTTGGCGTGATGAATGAACTGCTCGACGCCTTCCTTCATGCTGATGGAATTGACGATGCCCTTGCCCTGGATGCACTTGAGGCCGGCTTCGATCACTTCCCACTTGGAGGAGTCGATCATGATCGGCACGCGCGAGATATCCGGCTCGCCGGCGATCAGGTTGAGGAAGGTCACCATGGCCTTCTTCGAGTCCAGCATGCCTTCGTCCATGTTGATGTCGATCACCTGGGCGCCGGCTTCGACCTGCTGCAGGGCGACTTCCAGGGCTTCGGTGTAGTTCTCTTCACGGATCAGGCGGGCGAACTTGGCGGAACCGGTGATGTTGGTGCGTTCGCCGACGTTGACGAACAACGACTGGCGATCGATGGTGAACGGCTCCAGGCCCGACAGGCGGCAGGCCTTGGGAATGTCCGGGATCTGCCGCGGGGCATAGCCGGCGACGGCCTTGGCGATGGCCTCGATGTGCCCCGGGGTGGTGCCGCAGCAGCCGCCGACGATGTTCAGGAAACCGCTCTGGGCGAACTCTTCGATGACCTTGGCGGTTTGCGCCGGCAGTTCGTCGTACTCGCCAAATTCGTTGGGCAGGCCGGCGTTGGGGTGCGCGGAGACGTGGGTGCTGGCCTTGTTCGACAGCTCTTCCAGGTAGGGGCGCAGTTCGCTGGCGCCGAGGGCGCAGTTGAGGCCGACGGAGATCGGCTTGGCGTGGGCCACGGAGTTCCAGAAGGCTTCGGTGGTCTGCCCGGACAGGGTGCGGCCCGAAGCGTCGGTGATGGTGCCGGAGATCATGATCGGCAGTTCGAGGCCCAGCTCTTCGAACACGCCCTGCACGGCGAAGATCGCCGCCTTGGCGTTGAGGGTGTCGAAGATGGTCTCGATCAGGATCAGGTCGGCGCCGCCCTCGATCAGGCCCTTGGTGGCCTCGGTGTAGTTCTCCACCAGTTCGTCGAAGGTGACGTTGCGGTAGCCTGGGTTGTTGACGTCCGGCGACAGCGAGCAGGTGCGGCTGGTCGGGCCCAGTACGCCGGCGACGAAGCGCGGCTTGTCCGGGGTCTCCAGGGTCTTGGCGTCGGCCACCTTGCGCGCCAGGCGCGCGCCTTCGACGTTGAGCTCGTAGACCAGCGCTTCCATGCCGTAGTCGGCCATGGAAATCTGCGTGGCGTTGAAGGTGTTGGTCTCGAGGATGTCGGCGCCGGCATCCAGGTAGGCTTTCTCGATGCCGCCGATCACGTCCGGACGGGTCAGCACCAGCAGGTCGTTGTTGCCCTTGACGTCGCTCGGCCAGTCGGCGAAGCGTTTGCCACGGTAGTCCTGCTCCTCGAGCTTGTAGCTCTGGATCATGGTGCCCATGCCGCCGTCGAGAATCAGGATGCGCTCTTTGAGGGCTTGCTGAAGGGCTTGGAGGCGCGTGCTGCGATCGGACATGAAAGACTACCTGGAAGGGCCATTACGAAGGGCGAGGATCATAGCAAACCTGTGCGCTTTTAGAGCATGCGGCGCTTTTGCATGAATATCGCTCATGTTGGTGGCCGTGCTGGCCCGGTAGAATCGCCGGATTTTCTTATGGATTGGACCAGGGATATGTCTTACCGCGTTGTCATCGGCAGTGTGCTGCTGCTTTTAAGTTCGCTCGCCAGCGCCCAGGGTCCCGCGCCAGCGATCTCCTACACCCGCGATATCCAGCCGATCTTCACCGAGAAGTGCGTGGCCTGCCACGCCTGCTATGACTCGGCCTGCCAGCTCAACCTGGGCAGCGGCGAGGGCGCGGCCCGCGGCGCCTCGAAGATCCCGGTGTACGACGGCGAGCGCAGCAAGGCGCAGACGCCGACCCGCTTGTTCTACGACGCTTCCGGCAAGCACGCCTGGCAGGGCATGGGCTTCTACTCGGTGCTCGACGCCCAGGGCAGCCAGGCGGCGCTGATGGCGCGCATGCTGGAACTGGGCCACAAGACGCCGTTGCAACCCAACGCCAAGCTGCCGGACAACATTGTCCTGGGCCTGAACCGCGAGAACATGTGCGCGCAACCGGCCGAATTCGACGGTTATGCCCGGGCCCATCCGCGCGAAGGCATGCCGCTGGCGGTGACCGGCCTGACCGATCAGCAATACCAGACCCTGCAACGCTGGCTGGCCTCCGGTGCGCCGATCGACGAGCAGGGCCTGGCGCCGAGCGCCAGGGAAGCGATGCAGGTGCTGCAGTGGGAAAACCTGCTCAATGCCCCGGGCGCCCGGGAAAGCCTGGTGGCCCGCTGGCTGTTCGAGCACTGGTTCCTCGCCCATATCTACTTCGAGGGCGGCGAGCCGGGGCATTTCTTCCAGTGGGTGCGTTCGCGCACGCCGAGCGGCCAGCCGATCGACCTGATCAACACCCGCCGGCCCAACGATGACCCGGGCACCCAGGTGTATTACCGCCTGTGGCCGGTGCAGGGGGTGATTGTGCACAAGACCCACATCACCTACCCGCTGAGCGCGGCGAAGATGGCGCGGATCAAGACCCTGTTCTACAGCGGCGACTATCAGGTCAGCGCACTGCCGGGTTATGGCCCGGGCCGCCGCGCCAACCCGTTCGAGACCTTCGAGGCGATTCCGGCCAAGGCCCGCTACCAGTTCATGCTGGATAACGCCGAGTACTTCGTGCGCACCTTTATCCGCGGCCCGGTGTGTCGCGGGCAGATCGCCACCGACGTGATCCGCGACAACTTCTGGGCGCTGTTCCAGGCCCCGGAGCACGATCTCTATATCACCGACCCGGCCTACCGCGGCCAGGCCACGCCGCTGCTGGCCATGCCCGGGCAGAACGATGACGTCGGCAGCGTGCTGAGCCTGTGGCTGGCCTACCGCGACAAGCGCAACGAATACGAGATCCTGCGTCGCGATTCCTACGCCGATGCGCCGCCGCCAAGCTGGTCGACCCTGTGGGCGGGCAACGACAATGCGTTGCTGAGCATCTTCCGTCACTTCGACAGCGCCTCGGTGACCAAGGGTCTGATCGGCGAGGTGCCGCAGACGATGTGGCTGTTCGACTACCCGCTGCTGGAGCGCACCTATTACCAGTTGGCGGTCAACTTCGATGTGTTCGGCAATGTCTCGCACCAGGCGCAGACCCGGCTGTACTTCGACCTGATCCGCAACGGCGCCGAGCAGAACTTCTTGCGCCTGATGCCCGCCGGCACCCGCGAGGAGTTCCTCGACGATTGGTACCAGAACAGTGGCAAGTTCAAGATGTGGCTGGACTACGAGTCCATCGACGACGACAAGGCCAGCGCCCTGGTGCTGGACGAAAAGGACCCGAAACGCGACTTCGCCAACCAGTTGCTGAACCGTTACGGCGACCTCAATGCGCGGCCCGATCCGATCAACCGCTGTGACGGCGCCTATTGCTCGCGGCCGAATATCGACCCGGCGCTGCAGAACGCCGAACAGGCCCTCAGCGGACTGGTTTCGCGGCCGGCGGCCGGCATGCGGGTCATCGACCTGTTGCCGGAGGCCACCATGCTGCGCATCCAGGCACCGAGCGGCAAGCGGGTGTTCTACAGCATGCTGCGCAACCGCGCCCACAGTAACGTAGCGTTCCTGCTGGGCGAGTCGCTGCGTTACCAGCCGGGCCTGGACACCCTGACCATCTATCCGGGCGTGCTCAGCAGCTACCCGAACTTCATATTCAACATTCCCGCCGGGCAGGTGCCGGAGTTCGTGGCCGAGATGGAAAACGCCAAGGACGCCCACCGTTTCGAGAAAATCGTCGAGCGCTGGGGGATTCGTCGCAGCCATCCGCAGTTCTGGCAGTACTTCCATGACCAGACCCAGTACATCCTCGAGACCGATCCGAAAGAGGCGGGCGTACTGGACATGAACCGCTACGAGAACCTCTGAAGGCGCCAGGCCCTTGAAATTCCGGGCCGCAGCCCTCAGGTTGCGGCCCGGCCCATCCCGGAAAAGCCTTGTAAAAAATCCCAGGCGTTGCGTCGACCACGCAGCGCGGGCCTATCGACCAAGGTCTATCCCGACAAAAATACTAGGACTTTGTCCGGCACGCCGATTGGCGTAAACTGCGCCCACGCCTGCGAGGAATTTCCATGACCGCTATTACCATTACCGACGCCGCCCACGATTATCTGGCTGATCTGCTCTCGAAGCAGAACACCCCGGGCATTGGCATCCGCATCTTTATCACCCAGCCAGGGACTCAGTACGCCGAGACCTGCATCGCCTATTGCAAGCCGGGTGAAGAAAAGCCCGAAGACAAAGCCCTGGGGCTGAAGAGCTTCACCGCCTACATCGACGCCTTCAGCGAAGGTTTCCTCGATGACGCGGTGGTCGACTACGCCACCGACCGCATGGGCGGTCAGCTGACCATCAAGGCACCCAACGCCAAGGTGCCGATGGTCAACGCCGACAGCCCGGTCAACGAGCGCATCAACTACTACCTGCAAACCGAGATCAACCCGGGGCTGGCCAGCCACGGCGGCCAGGTCAGCCTGATCGATGTGGTCGAGGACGGCATCGCCGTGCTGCAGTTCGGCGGTGGTTGCCAAGGCTGCGGCCAGGCCGACGTGACCCTGAAGGAAGGCATCGAGCGCACCCTGCTCGAGCGCATTCCCGAGCTCAAGGGTGTACGTGACGTCACCGACCACACGCAGAAAGAAAACGCCTACTACTAAGTAAGGCGTTCGCTGCGAACATAAAAAACGGCGCCCCGTGAGCGCCGTTTTTTTATGCCCATTATTCCAGGTGTCTTGCGGCGCCTTGATCGCGAGCAAGCTCGCTCCTACTGGAGGGACACGATCAACTGTAGGAGCGAGCTTGCTCGCGATACACACTCAAGGCCGATACAGGTGCGCATGCCCCGCGCGATACAACGACGACTCACTGAAACTGTCCGTGGCCAGCACCCGGCCCACCAGGATCAGCGCCGTGCGCCGAAAGCCCTTGGCCTGGACCTTTTCGGCAATGTCCGCCAGGGTGCCCAGCACCCAGTCCTGGTCCGGCCAGGTCGCCCGGTGCACCACGGCAATCGGGCAGTCGGCGCCGTAGTGGGGCAGCAGCTCGGCGACAATCTTGTGCAGGTGGTTGACCCCCAGGTGAATCGCCATGGTGGTGCCGTGGGCGGCCAGGCTGGCGAACGCCTCGCCGGCGGGCATCGAGGTCTTGTCGGCATAACGGGTCAGGATCACGCTCTGGGCGATGTCCGGCAGGGTCAGTTCGGCCCCCAGCAAGGCCGCGCAGGCCGCGGTGGCCGTCACGCCGGGGATGATCTCGAAGGGGATGCCCAGCTCGCGCAGACAGCGAATCTGCTCGCCGATGGCGCCGTACAGGCTCGGGTCGCCGGAATGTACCCGGGCCACGTCCTGGCCTTTGCCATGGGCGTCCTTGATCAGCTCGATGATCTGCTCCAGGTGCAGCTCGGCGCTGTTGACCAGCTGTTCGGCGCTATGCCCCTGGAGCACCGCTTCGGGCACCAGGGAGCCGGCATAGATGATGACCGGGCAGTTGTGGATCAGCCGCTGGCCCTTGACGGTGATCAGTTCCGGGTCGCCGGGACCTGCGCCGATAAAAAAGACGGTCATGGCGTTCTCCTGTGAAAAAAGGGGCGAGGCAACCTCACAGATGAAGATTGCTCATGATCAGCGGCGGGGATTATCGAAGATTTACCCGGAGCAGGCCAAGGCGAGGGTCGCCTGGGCGTATTTCTGCCGCGGGACCAGCAGCCTTGCCGGGCTTCGGGCCAGGCGTTCGGCCAGGGCCAGGGCGGCACTTTCAGCGACGCCGTAACAGCCGGTGCGCTCGTAGGCGATCTGCGAACGATGGCTGAGTTGCAGCACATAAGGCGTCAGCTGGGTACTGCTGAAACAGGTCAGGGGCAAGTCCAGTTGCGCGGCCAGGGCCAGCAGCCCGGGTTCCTCGCGTTTCAAGTCGATGCTGGCCAGGGCCTTGATCTGCCCGGGGTCGATGCGGTGGGTGCTCAGGGTCTGGTCGAGCAGGGCGCGCAAGGTCTCCACCGGGCAGCCCCGCTGGCAGCCCAGGCCGACCACCAGGGTCGGAGCTGTGCTGGCCTGCGTCATGCCGAGTACTGATCGTCGCTCTTGCGGCGGAACAGCCAGGCGCTGATCAGGCCCAGGGCCAGCCAGAACGCGGCGTTGGTCAGCTGCGAAGCGATCTTGAACTGCGCCTCCAACTCCTCCGGGGCGAGCATCGAATGCACTGGCGGCTGTGGCGCGCCGATGAGGTGCGGCACGGCGAGGATGGCCACGCCCAGCGCTTTCAGCAGCCAGTTCCGGGCGAAGACGATCAGGGCAATGCCGGCCGCGGTGGAAGCGGCGGTACTGACCCACCAGATCTGCCGTTGCGCCAGGTCCGCGGCGGCGGTGCCCGGCAGTTCGGGCGGCAGGCCGAGGGTCGGCGCCAGGCAGAAGGTCGCATAACCGGCCAGGCCCCAGAGCAAGCCCTGGGAAGTACGGTTCGGCGCGCGCAGGGTGTAGAGGCCGGCGAGCATCAGGGCGAAACCCACGGCGACTACCAGGTTGCCGCCGGTGGTGGACAGCACGCGCTGCCAGCCGTCTTCCGGTTCCCAGGCTTCGGCGTCGTGGCTGTGGGCGGCGGTGCCGGCGGCATGCTCATGCGCTTCTTCATGCTGGGCGGCCGGGGCCTTCTCGTAGGTTTCCGCCTCCAGGATCAGCGGCGCGACCCAGAAGCTTTGCAGCAGGGTCAGCAACAGGGCCGCCAGCAACCCGGTGAACCCCGCGGTTTGCGCGATACGCTTGATCATGTCGGCAGGTCTCAGTGGCAAGGGAAGGCGGCGCTGTGGCGGGTATCGTGGGCGGCGTTGTGCACCGCTTCGATATGGGAGAAGCCGGCGAAATACACAAGGCACGCACCGAGAATCGAGGCGCCGATGGCGGCGACCAGGCGTTGGCTCAGGGTGGCGGTACTGCTGCTGGAGTGGCTGGTGCTGCTGATGATCGACATGGCGCTTCCCTCTGGTGTGTCAGCGGGTGAATCGAGCGCAGCAAAACCCCGCGAGACGGGCTCGCGGGGAATTAACAGCGCCCGCCCACCGCGGGTTTGTTATGACTGTGCAGCGGGCCGGTCTCCGGGCTCGCGAGGGGCGGGGCTTGCGCCACGCCTGCAAGAATCGCCTTCCCATGCCGGACTGCTGGCACAGTGGATCTGATTCTTCGCTCACTTACCGTTGCGGGGGCAGCACCGGACTGATCAAGGCTTTTGGCCTGTGACGCACCGGTTTCCCGTTTCACCCTGTGAAGGGCACCCGTAACAAGGTGTGTAGGAGAGCATGGGCGAGGGAGGGGCGTCAATTGGCAAGGGTTCTCGTTTTCGATCGCAATTGGCCTGTCCTCGCGCTGCATGAACATTGACCGCCCCCCAAGCTCTGCGTAGCCTTGCGCTTTCGAGGTTCTTCGGCGTCTGTCGAAGCTAAGAAGGGAACGCGGTTCAAGCCGCGGCTGCCCCCGCAACTGTAAACGGTGATGAACGATGCAAGGCCACTGCCAGGCGGCGGGAAGGCGCATCGTTGGCCAGTCGAACGACCGGCACGCCGTCAGCCAGGAGACCTGCCTCGGACCTGATTCTCACTACAACCGGGCGGGGTGATCCGGTGGCGAACCCTTCCGTGCAGTTGCCTGCGCGGTTCTCGTCCCGTATGCCCGCCACCTTGCCAAAGGGCATCCGATGAAAACACTGGCCAAACTTCCCGTCACCATCGTTACCGGCTTCCTCGGCTCGGGCAAAACCACCTTGCTGCGGCACATGCTGGACAACGCCCAGGGCCGACGCATCGCGGTGATCGTCAACGAGTTCGGCGAGCTGGGCATCGACGGCGAGATCCTCAAGCAGTGTTCCATCGGTTGCACCGAGGAAGAAGCCAGCGGTCGCGTCTTTGAGCTGGCCAACGGCTGCCTGTGCTGCACCGTGCAGGAAGAGTTTTTCCCGGTGATGCGCGAGCTGGTGGCCCGTCGCGGCGACCTCGACCATATCCTCATCGAAACCTCCGGCCTGGCCCTGCCCAAACCTTTGGTCCAGGCATTCCAGTGGCCGGAAATCCGCAGCGCCTGCACCGTCGACGCGGTGATCACCGTGGTCGACAGCCCAGCCGTGGCCGCCGGCACCTTCGCCGCCTTCCCGGACCAGGTCGACGCCCAGCGCAAGCTCGACCCGAACCTCGACCATGAGTCGCCGCTGCATGAGCTGTTCGCCGACCAGCTGTCCAGCGCCGACCTGGTGATCCTCAACAAGGCCGACCTGATCAGCCCGGCAGACCTGGCCAAGGTGCGCCTGGAAGTGGCCGAGGAGCTGCCGCCGGCGGTGAAAGTCATCGAAGCCAGCAGCGGTCGCCTGCCGTTGGACGTGCTGCTGGGCCTGGGCAACGGCTCGGAAGAACACATCGACGGCCGCCACAGCCATCATGACCATCACCATGATGGCGACGATCATGATGATCATGACCACGACGCCTTCGATTCCATCTCCATCGAGCTGCCCCAGGCCGACGAAAGCCTGCTGCTGGACGCCCTGACCCAACTGGTGGTGCAGCACGGCATCCTGCGGGTCAAGGGCTTCGCGGCGATCCCCAACAAGCCGATGCGCCTGTTGATCCAAGGCGTGGGCACCCGCTTCGACAAGCACTTCGACCGCCAGTGGGGCGCCGATGAAGCCCGTGCCACGCGCCTGGTGTTGATCGGCCAGGAATTGGACGCGATCCTGCTCGAAGCGCAATTGCGCGCCGCGCTTAGCGTGTAAGTCATGCACCTGCTCAGGACCCAGCCCGGCGGTTTCGTGTCGGATGACAACATTGCCGACCTTGGACAAACCCCCGCCGAGCTGGTGATCCTGTGCAGCGGCGACTCCAGCCTGGCGCTGCTGGCCGAAGCGGCGCAGCAACTGCCAGAGGACTACCCGAGCTTTCGCCTGGCCAACCCGATGCAGGTGCAGAACCATGCCTCGGTCGACCTGTATGTCGACCAGGTGCTGCGCCACGCCAAGGTGATCCTGCTTTCCCTACACGGTGGCATCGCTTATTGGCGTTATGGCATCGAGCAACTGGTGCAGCTGGCGCAGCGCGGCGTGCAGTTGATCCTGGTGCCGGGCGACGATCGTCCGGACCCGGAGCTGAGCGACCTGAGCACGGTGCCCGCCGCCGACCGCGAGCGCCTCTGGCACTTCCTGCGCCAGGGCGGCATGGGCAATGCGCTGAACCTGTACCGCTGCCTGGCCAGTGCCTGGCTGGGGCGCGATTACCATTGGTCCGAGCCGCAGACCCTGCCGCGCACGGCGATCTACCACCCGCACAAAAGCAGCGCCGCCCTCAGCGACTGGCACGCCGATTGGCGGGCCGGCCAGCCGGTGGCGGCGCTGCTGTTCTACCGTTCGCATTTGCAGGCGGCCAACACCGCCTTTATCGATGAGTTCTGCCGGCGCTTGTTGGCGGCGGGCCTGAACCCGCTGCCGATTGCCCTGGCCAGCCTGAAAGAGCCCGGTTGCCTGACGGTGGTCGAGGAGCTGCTGGATGAAGTGCAGGCGGGGGTGATCCTCAACACCACCGGCTTTGCCCAGTCCAGCCCGGAGGCGCCGCACCTGCGGCCGTTCCGCCGCGATATCCCGGTGATCCAGGCCATCTGCGCCCAGGACAACGAACCCGGCTGGCGCGCCAGCGAGCAGGGCCTGGGCCCGCGGGACCTGGCGATGCACATCGCCTTGCCGGAACTGGACGGGCGCATCATCAGCCGGCCCATCAGCTTCAAGGACCTGGCCTGGCGCAGCGAGCGCAGCCAGTCGGACGTGGTCTGCTACCGCTCCGCCCCCGAGCGCATGGATTTTGTCGCCGAACTGGCGCGGCGCTGGGTCGATCTGGCCCGGCTGCCGAATGCTGAAAAACGCATCGCCCTGATCCTTGCCAACTACCCGACCCGCGACGGCCGTATCGGCAATGGCGTGGGCCTGGATACGCCGGCGGCGGCGCTGAATATCCTGCGCGCGCTGCACGCCGAGGGTTATCCGTTGCCGGCCGAGTTGCCGGACAGCGGGACGGCGCTGATCCAGCAACTGCTCGGTGGCGTCAGCAATGACCTGGACAGCCTCGACCTGCGCCCGTGCCAGCAAAGCCTGGCGCTGGAGGAGTACCAGGCCATGTTCGACGCGCTGCCCGAAACCAACCGCCTGGCGGTGACGGAACGCTGGGGCGGGCCGCAAAACGACCCGATGTTCCGCGGTGGGCGGCTGATGATCGCCGGCCTGCGTTTTGGCCTGACCTTTGTCGGCATCCAGCCGGCGCGCGGTTATCAGGTCGATCCGAGCGCGGTCTATCACGACCCGGACCTGGTGCCGCCCCACGGGTACCTGGCGTTCTACTTCTGGCTGCGCCAGACCTACGGCGCCCACGGGCTGATCCACGTCGGCAAGCACGGCAACCTGGAGTGGCTGCCGGGCAAGGGCGTCGGCCTGTCCGAAAGCTGTTGGCCGGACGTGCTGCTGGGGCCGCTGCCGAATATCTATCCATTCATCGTCAACGACCCGGGCGAGGGCGCCCAGGCCAAGCGCCGGACCCAGGCGGTGATCATCGACCACCTGATGCCGCCGCTGACCCGCGCCGAAACCTACGGCCCGCTGCGCGACCTGGAACTGCTGGCCGACGAGTACTACGAAGCCCAGTTGCTCGATCCGCGCCGCGCCCGCGAGTTGCAGAAGGACATTCTCAAGCTGGTGCGGGTGACCCGGATCGACCGTGAACTGCAACTGGACGGACAGCTCGACGGCGAGGCCGACGCGGCGCTCTGGCTGCCGCGCCTGGACACCTATCTGTGCGACCTGAAGGAGTCGCAGATCCGCGACGGCCTGCATGTGTTCGGCGAATCACCGGTGGGCCGTCTGCGTATCGACACCTTGCTGGCCTTGCTGCGCATTCCCCGTGGCGATGGCCGGGGCGCGCAGTCGAGCCTGTTGCGGGCCCTGGCCAAGGCTTTCGAGCTGGGTTTCGATCCGCTGGATTGCGCCCTGGCCGAGCCCTGGGGCGGGCGCCGGCCACAGTTATTGCAGGACATCAGCGAGCAACTGTGGCGCACCGCCGGCGATACCCGCGAGCGTCTGGAGCTGTTTGCCGGGCGCTTGATAGAAGCGGCCTTGGTCGGTGAGGTCGAGCAACTGAACGAGCCCGGCTGGAGCGAGGTCAAGGCGATCATCGATAGCCTGCGCGAAGTAGTGGCGCCGCGCCTGGATGCCTGCGGCCCGGCGGAAATGCGTGGTTTGCTGGATGCCCTGGGCGGGCGTTTCGTGCCGGCCGGGCCCAGCGGCGCACCGAGTCGTGGACGCCTGGACGTGCTGCCCACTGGGCGCAATTTCTACTCGGTGGACGTGCGCAACCTGCCGACCACCACCGCCTGGCGCATCGGTTTCCAGTCGGCCAACCTGATCCTCGAACGGCACCTGCAGGACCATGGCGACCACCTGCGCCAACTAGGCCTGTCGGTGTGGGGCACCGCGACCATGCGCACCGGCGGCGACGATATTGCCCAGGCCATGGCGCTGATGGGCGTGCGCCCGGTGTGGGCCACCGGCAGCCAGCGGGTCGACGACTTCGAGATCCTGCCGCTGAGCCTGCTGGACCGCCCGCGGGTGGACGTGACCCTGCGGGTGTCCGGGTTCTTCCGCGATGCCTTCGCCAACCTGATCCGCCTGTTCGACGCCGCGGTGCAGGCGGTGGCCGCGCTGGACGAGCCGGACGACCTCAACCCGCTGGCGGCCAAGGTCCGCGCCGAGCGTGAAGCGCTGCTGCAGTCCGGTCTTGATGCCGAGGCCGCGCAGCGCCAGGCCGGCTGGCGGATCTTCGGCGCCAAGCCCGGGGCCTATGGCGCGGGCGTGCAGGGCGCTATCGACGCTCGCCTGTGGCAGAGCCGCGAGGACCTGGCCGAGGTCTACCTGAACTGGGGCGGCTACGCCTATGGCGGAGCCGACGAAGGCACCGCGGCCCGTGGCCAGTTCGCCCAGCGCCTGAGCCAGGTGCAGGCGGTGCTGCAGAACCAGGACAACCGCGAGCACGACCTGCTGGATTCCAACGACTACTACCAGTTCCAGGGCGGTATGCTCGCGGCGGTGGAGAGCCTCAGCGGCGAAAAGGCCGCCAGCTACCACGGCGACCACAGCCAGCCGGACCTGCCGAAGATCCGCAGCCTCAAGGAAGAGCTGAACCGGGTGATCCGCTCCCGCGCAGCCAACCCGAAGTGGATCGAAGGGGTGAAGCGCCACGGCTACAAGGGCGCCTTTGAAATGGCCGCCACCGTGGATAATCTGTTCGCCTTCGACGCCACCACCCAGCTCATCGACGATCACCAGTACGCCCTGCTGGCCGACGCCTATCTGCTGGACCCGGCGACCCGTGAATTCATCCGGCAGCACAACCCCCATGCGTTGCGCGACATGACCGAACGCCTGCTCGAAGCCCAGCAGCGCGGGATGTGGCAGGCGCCCGGCGAGTACCGCGAGGCCCTGGAAAACCTGTTGCTGGATATCGAAGAAGATGGCTGATGCCCCTGTAGCCGCTGCCGCAGGCTGCGATCGGGCCCGCAGGGACCGCTGGGGCAGGCGACGCAGCCTGTCAGATAGCAATGCGTCGTCTGTTTTATGCCGACTGCGTCGTCAATCGCAGCCTGCGGCAGCGGCTACAACTATTGATGTTCGTGCATCCCTTTACCGAGAACCGACATGAGCGATACCCCACATTTCCCGCTGTCCGCCGTGGTCGGCGCCGATGACCTGAAACTGGCGCTGTGCCTGACGGCCATCGACCCGAAAATCGGCGGGGTGTTGATCGAAGGCCCGCGGGGCATGGCCAAGTCCACACTGGCCCGCGGCCTGGCGGACCTGCTGGCCAGCGGGCAGTTCGTCACCTTGCCCCTGGGCGCGACCGAAGAGCGCCTGGTCGGCACCCTGGATCTGGACGCGGCGCTGGGCGAAGGCCGGGCGCAGTTTTCCCCGGGCGTGCTGGCCAAGGCCGATGGCGGGGTGCTCTACGTCGACGAGGTGAACCTGCTGCCGGACCACCTGGTGGACCTGCTGCTGGACGTGGCCGCCAGCGGCACCAACCTGATCGAGCGCGACGGTATTTCCCACCGGCATTCGGCCAGGTTCGTGCTGATCGGCACCATGAACCCGGAAGAGGGCGAGCTGCGTCCGCAACTGCTGGACCGCTTTGGCCTGAATGTCGCCCTGAGCGGGCAGACGCCGCCCACTGAGCGGGGGCAGATCATTCGCCGGCGGCTGGATTTCGACAGCGATCCCCAGGGCTTCTGCCAGCAATGGGCCGCCGATCAGGAGGCGCTGCGCCAACGCTGCCAGCAGGCGCGGGGGTTGCTGGCGGAGATTGCCCTGGACGATCGAGCGCTGGAGCGGATCACCGAACGCTGTTTCGCCGCCGGTGTCGATGGCCTGCGCGCGGACCTGGTGTGGCTGCGTGCCGCCCGCGCCCATGCGGCCTGGCGCGGTGCCCGGGCCATCGAGGAACAGGACATAGACGCCGTGGCCGAATTCGCCCTGCGCCATCGCCGTCGTGACCACCCGCCGAGCGCAGCGCATCCGCCGCAGCCGTCTCCCGCGCCATCCCCGGCCCAATCCAGCCCCGCCGAAGGCCAGGGCCAATGGGGCGAATTGCCGGCCCAGGCGCTGGCCACCGGCGCCCGGCGTAAAGTGCCGAGCTGGCCAAAAAAGCCCTAGGCATTCGTCCCCGGTCCGACGCGGGGGCGAATGCCAAGTCCCGCGCCGGGCGGTTGGACAAGGGCAGACAAGGCCGCGCGCGCGCGGCCGTCCACGGCTCGATCAATTGGCCGGGCACCTTGCTCAACGGTCGTCCCCGCCAGCGTGACGATCTGTTGTGGCACCTGCGCAGCCGTTCGCCCCATGAGCTGTGGCTGGTGGTCGTCGATGCCTCGGCCTCGACCCGCCGCCATCAGGCGTTGAGCGATGCCAAGGGCCTGCTGGCCCAGCTGTTCGACGATGCCTACCGGCAGCGCGCACGCCTGGCCTTGCTGACCGCCAGCGGCCGCGCGCCGAACTGGCAGGTGCAGGGCCTGAAGGCCTCGAAGGATCTGCGCGACTGGCTCGACGGGCTGGGAGCGGGCGGCGGCACGCCGTTGCTGGCGGCCTTGGCCGAGGCAGGGCGGTGGCTGCTGTCCCGGCAGAAACGTTACCCGGCCGAGCAGCAGCGGGTGCTGCTGCTCACCGATGGCCGGCTGAAAAGCTTGACTCCCCTGGCGCGCCTGGGTTGCCCGACCCTGCTGATCGATATCGAACGCGGCCCAATTCGCCTCGGCCGCGCCCGCGAACTGGCGCAGCAACTCAACGCGCAGTACCAGCATATCGACGACCCTTCGCAGCCCCAGCTTCCGTAGGAGCGAGGCTTGCCCGCGATAGCGCTGCACCTGACTCAGCGCAGCGCTTGCATCGCGCGCAAGCTGCGCTCCTACAGGTTCGGCGGTGCCCACGATCATCGTATTTACTTGGCCATCGCCTGCCGGTACTGGCGCGTGCGCCTGGCGCTGTTCAACTGGTCGAGCAGCAGCGCCAGCCAGGGGCGTACTTGAGGTTTGGGCGCGCGCCCGCGACTGAGGCGATGCATCTGCAGGCGGACGATGGCCATGGTCGCCAGGGAGGCCAGGGGCTTGCGTTTCCAGCGTAGCGGCGGCAGTTGCGGATGGCTGTGCTGGCCGCTGCGCCAGAGCCGGGGCAGGGCTGGTTCGAGGGCCAGGGCGGTGGCGATGCCGGCCATCGCGATACCGCTGTCCAGCACTTGCTGCACCACCGGCAGGCGGCGGATGCCGCCGGTGACCATCACCGGCATCCGCGCCACGGGCGCCAGTTCGCTGGCCATTTCGATAAAGTAGGCTTCGCGTGCCAGGGTCCGGCCGTCGCGCACCTCGCCCTGCATGGCCGGGGACTCGTAGCTGCCGCCGGACAGCTCCAGCAGGTCCACCGGCAGGCCGTTGAGCATCTCGATGACCTGGCGCGCATCCCCGGCATCGAAGCCGCCGCGCTGGAAGTCGGCGGAGTTGAGTTTGACTGAGACACAGAACGTGGCCGAAACCCTCTCCCGTACCGCCTTGATCACCTCTACCAGCAGACGCGCGCGGTTCTCCAGCGAGCCGCCCCATTGATCGGTGCGGCGATTGGTCAGGGGCGAGAGGAACTGGCTGATCAGGTAGCCGTGGGCGGCATGGATCTGCACCCCGGAAAAACCGGCCTGTTCGGCCAGCCAGGCACTGTTGGCGAAGCGCTGGATGATCTCGGCGATGTCCTCTTCGCTCATGGGCCTGGGTTCGGCGAACATTTTCGAGAACTGCCCCATGTCCAGGGCCACTGCCGATGGCGCCAGGGCCTGTTGGCCGAGGTTGGCCATGGTCTGGCGCCCGGGGTGATTGAGCTGCATCCAGAACTGCGCGCCCTTGGCACGACCGGCACGGGCCCACTGGCGGAACTGCTCCAGGTGCTGCTGGTCTTCCAGGGCCACGCCGCCGGGGCCGGTCATCGCGCGGCGGTCGATCATCACGTTGCCGGTCAGGATCAGCCCGGCCTCACCCTCGGCCCAGGTCTGGTAGAGCCGGATCAAAGCCGCGGAGGGTGCCTGCCGGCGGTCGGCGAGGTTCTCCTCCATCGCCGCCTTGGCGATGCGATTGCCGATCGTCTGGCCGTTGGGCAAATTCAAGGCTTGAAAGGGTGACATGCTTGACTCCTCATCAGTGGAGGCCTGAGGCTAAGCTTAAAGTTAACTTTAATGTCAAGCAGGTTATCGAGGTCGAAATGAACATTGGCCAATTGGCACAACTCAGCGGGCTGGCGGCATCGCGCATCCGTTTTTACGAAGCTCAGGGCCTGCTGCCCCAGGTCCAGCGCCAGGCCAACGGCTATCGCCGTTACCCTCCGCAGATCCTGCAGACCCTGGAGATCATCCAGTGCGCCCAGCAGGCCGGGTTCAGCCTGGACGAACTCAAGCAACTGCTGCCGGGCTGCGAGTCGAGTGACCTTGACCATCAGGCCCTGCTGCAAAGCCTGGAGCGCAAGGTCGGGCAGATCGAGGACATGCAGCGGCACCTGGCCCAGAGCAAGGCGCAACTGCTGGAGATCATCGACAACATCCGCGACCGCCCGGAAGGCATGGATTGTGCCGAGAACGCCGAGCGGGTCATGGCGTCGATCAAGGGTGGGAAGTCCTGAGCAGGTCTGCCTTTGCGGGTACTGAAAACAATTTGGGCGACCGTTGCGGTCGCCCAAAGGGTGTTTCAGATTCGTAGGCCGAACGGCTTACTGTGGTGTGTGGTCGTCTTTGCCTCGAACCTTGCCGGACTGGTCCAGGAGTACTGGGGTTGCGAGCAAGCCATCATGTTCCGATGCACGGTGCGAGCGGATGAAGTGACGAATCAGAGCGATGATCACACTGAGCATCAAGCCCAGTACGACGGACAGCACCATGATCAGTGCTGCTCTCGGCTTGACCGGTTTCACCGGTTGCAGTGCCTTGCGATCGATAGTGACGAGTTTCAGACGATCCATATCGATGTTCAGGTTACGCAGACGGGTGACTTCAGCCCTGAGCGGAAAGACGTCCTTCAGGAAAATGTCTTCGTTGGAACGTTTGTTCAATTCCTGCACTTGGCGGTTGACCTGCAGCATCTGCAATTCCTTACCGATTTCGGCGATACGTTTCTCGGTGAAATCGTCAGAGGTGCGCTTCTGCAAGGCTGCGCGTTCCGCCTCGAGGGTTTCATAACCCATGAAGTACAGCGGGATGTTCTGAGTGTTGACCTCGGTGCGCATGACCTGGACGGAGCCAGCGTGGGCAGCATCAGACATCGAGGACGGTGTGGTCGGAGTGCGGATCCCCATTGACTTGGCGATGGAGATCGCTTCGGCCAGTTCGGCCAGACGATCTTTACGTCGTTCTTTCAACTGCCCGCGTAAGGCCTTGAGTTCGTCCTCGAGCTGCGCGCGGCGAATATTATCGCTTTCGAGCAAGGCAGCGATTTTCGATTCCTTGTCGGTTTCATAGTTGGAGCGCGCCGCGGCAATCTTGCCTTTGAGCTCATTGAGCCGGTTGTTGACGATGACCTTGAGGTCGGCAGCAATGCGATCGCGTTCGGCGTCGATGGCGTATTCGACAAAGCCGTTGAGGATCGCTACCCCGTTTATATCCTTGGGATATTGCATTTCCAGCTTGATGTAACTGCTCAGGGCATTGTCTTTTTTCGGATCTGGCTGAACCAGCTTTATCGAGTCGCGGTTGAAGTCCTCGAAGCTTTGTTCGAGTGTTTGTCCTGGGCGTTTGAAGGCCTGGAACAGATCCTGATGAGAACGGAAGAACTCCAATCGTGTTTCATAGGATTCAAGTGCTGCGCCGACCTTGGACAAGGCATCTGCGGGCGGCAGTTTGTAGACTTCCGAGCGATTGAGGGCGTCGAGTTCATTCAGCGCAGCGGGGCGTAATACGCTGCTGACCTCATATACGCGGGGAGCCAGTATCACATAAGCCAGGCCTGCCAGTGTCACAGCCAGAGTACAGCCAATTACCAGCTTCTTTTGCTGCCAGACGGATTGGAACAACGCAAACAAATCAATTTCATCCGCTTCAGCATTCATCTGAGGCCGGGGAATAATGTTCAAATCAGCACACCCTCTAATTCATGTGAATCCTAACCCTGTCATGCCGTACCCCAGAGGGGGCACGCATGCAGGGCCGCCCCCGTGATGAGGCTCCTTGCCGATGGGCGCCACTCGTTGCCAGAAAAAACCATGAGATGGGGCTGTTTTCTTGCGAGAGATAGTTGGCAGGCCGCTTTCCGAGGTAGGTCCCGGAAATGGCTGTTTCGATGCCGAGCGCTTTTAACGTAACTCTGAATCCTGCAGGCACTTTGCCATTTACGAATGGTGAAGACGTTAAGTGGGGGAATATTACAGGAATGCTCGGGAGGATAAATATATGAATTTAACCGTACCTTCATAATTCGCCTTATCTATTGCTGTTCGGATGGCAAAGCGGCCTGTTTGCCATATGGAAGTTTATCGGTGCCCCATAAGAGGGCGGGTAGGCTTACAAGTTGTGAGTATTTATCTAATAGCCTGGCAGTTGGCCTCAAAAGAATGGGCGATAGAACACCCTGAGGTTTTATTGGTGCCGGGCAGATCATGACTGGCCTGATACAGAGTTGCCGCACCTTGAACGCGAGAGGGGGCGAGCCCCATGAGTGTTCACTCCACACTCAGCGTCAAAGGCCGTGGCTGCGGGATGGGGTTGCGCATCAGCGTACCGACCGTTACCGCCGCCAGCAGCGCCAGCAAGCCGGCCACCCCGAGCACCACGCCGAAACCGTCGACGAAGGCCTGGCGGGCCAGCGGTTCGACCAGTTCTTTCGCGGAGTCGGGCAGCAATGCCAGGGCTGCGGGCATGTCGCCGGCCACCACCCGGGAGGCGATGGCCTGGACCTGGTCGAGCCATTGCGCGGCGCTTTTGCCCAGGCTGGCGAGCAGGCGTTGCTGGGTATGGCTGCCGAGCAGGGCGCCGAACACGCCGATGGCCAGCATGATGGCGCTGAAGCGCATGGTGGTGCTCAGGCCCGAGGCCATGCCGGCGCGGTCGCGGGGCACGCAGGCCATGATGTTTTTCTGCGTGTCGCCATTGAGCAGGCCGGCGCCGGCACCGGTCACCGCGATGGCCAGGGCAAAGCTCAGGTAGCCGCCAGCCTGCACGGCCCAGGCCGCGAGCAGGTTGCCGCAACCGACCAGGGTCAGGCCGGCGGCCATCAGGGTCGCCGGGGCATAACGCGTCGCCAGGCGCACGCCGATGCGCGGGCAGATCAGCATGGTCAGGGCAAATGGCAGCATGCCCAGCCCCGAGGCGATCGCCGAGAAGCCCAGGCCGTTCTGCAGGTAGAAGGGCAGCAGGGTCATCATCACCTGGGCGCAGCCGGCGTAGGCGAACATTCCCAGCAGAGCACCGATAAAGCGCGGATGGCGGAACAGCTGCAGGTCGACCATGGGCCGGCGCTGCACCCGCTCGATCTGCACGAACAGCCCGAGCAACGCCACGCCGCCCAGCAGTCGGGCGTAGGTCAGCGGGTGGCTCCAGCCGATGCGATTGGCTTCGATCAGGCCCCAGATCAGGCACAGCAGGCTGGCGCTGAAGGCCAGGCTGCCCCAGGGATCGAGGCGGGCGGCCTGGGTGTCGCGGGACTCGGGTATCGCGCGCAACACCATCAGCACCAGCAGCCCGCCCACCGGCAGGTTGAGGTAGAAGATCCAGCGCCAGCCGATGAACTCGGTGATCAGGCCGCCGACGGTGGGCGCGGCGGTCATCGCCACGCCCATGCAGGCCCCCCAGAACGCCCAGGCCTTGGCCCGTTCGACCTCGTCATGGAAGGTGTGGCCGATGGTGGCCAGGGCCGAGGTCAGCAGCAGCGCCGCGCCGACCCCCTTGATCGCCCGGGCGATGTCGAGCAACAGCACGTTGGGCGCGGCGCCACAGCCGAGGGAGGCGAGGATGAACAGCCCGAGGCCGCAGAGCAGGGTGCGCTTGCGCCCGAAGCGGTCAGCCAGGCTGCCGGCCGGTAGCAGCAGCGCGGCGAAGGCCAGCATGTAGGCGCTGACCACCCATTCGATATCGGCGAAGTTGGCCCCTAGATCGCGGGCGATGCTCGGCAGGGTCACCGCGACTATGTTGGTGTCGAGCACGATCAGCGAGCACACCCCGGAAGCGGTGAGCAGGGTCAGCCGCGGGCTGGCCGGCCTCATGGCTGCACCCGTTCGCCCAGCGCGGCGAGGGCGGCCTGGGCGATTTCATCGTCGTGGGCCGGGGTGTCGGCGCTGATGCCGATGGCGCCGATCACCTGGCCGTCGACGCGGATCGGCTGCGCGCCTTTCATCATCAGCAGGCCCGAGGTGATGGCCGCCTGGCGCCCGCCGTTGATGGCGTTTTCCAGGTCGCCGGAAGGGCGCTTGAACAATGCCGAGGTCCGCGCCTTGCCCTGGGCCAGTTCGATACCGGCCACCACCGGCGCACCGTCCATGCGCGCGCTGAGGATCGGCCAGCCGCCGTCGTCGACGATCGCCACGGCGCAGGGCCAGCCCTTGGCCGAGGCGGTTTCCTGGGCGGCCTTGAGCAGTTGTTGGGCGGTGGCGAAATTGAGGATTGCCTTCTGGGCAATGTCGGCGTCTTTCTCGGCGGCGAAAGTCGTGGGCACACTGCAGCAAGTGATCATGGCCAGAAACAGTGGTTTGACGTGCATGGCGTGGGCTCTCTACTGTGAAGGTCTGGCCAGCTTATCCCGGGCTTTCGCCCGTTCTGTTAGGCGAGCTGGAGCACTTCATTACCTTTGAGCTAACGCACTTATGGAAATCCGTCATTTCCGCTATTTCCTGGCGGTGGCCCGGCAACGCAATTTCACCCGCGCCGCCGAACAGCTGGGCATCGCGCCGCCAACCCTGAGTCGGCAGATCCAGGACATGGAACAGGCCCTGGGCACCCGCTTGTTTGTGCGCCAGCAGCGCGAGGTCAGCCTGACCGAGGCCGGCGCGGCCCTGGTGCGCGAGGCCGAGGCCACGGTGCGCCAGTTCGAGTTCGCGCAACGTAACGCCCAGCGCGCCGGGCGTGGCGAAATCGGCCATATCGAGCTGGGATACGTGGCCTCGGCGGTGTATTCGGGGCTGCTGCAAAAACAGGTGCAGCGCTTCAGCCAGGACTGCCCGGACGTCAGCCTGAGCGTGCGCGAAAGCCCGATGGCGGCATTGCCCGGATTGGTGGCCGAGGGGCGGTTCGACATCGGTTACATCCGCTCGCCCATGACCCTGCCCGAAGGGGTGGAGGCGGTCCGCCTGGATGGCGAAGGTTTTGTCCTGGCGCTGCCCGCCGAGTCCTGGCTGGGGCGCTTGCCGGAGATCGCCCCGGCCCATCTGCACAACGAGACCTTCGTGCTTCCGGAACAGATCAGCGGCACCTTGCAGGTCGCCGCCGAGGGCGGTTACGCGCCGAAACTGGGGCCGCAACCCGGCGGCCTGGTGGCGGTGCTGGCCCTGGTCTCCCTGGGGCAGGGGGTGGCCGTGGTGCCGGAATCGGTGGTCGGGCACGTGGGGCTGCCCAATGTGTTGTACCGGCCGATCCAGGGCAGCACGGCTTCTTCCTGGCTGTCGCTGATCCACCGCCGCTTCGAAAAGGCGCCAGCGGTGGCGCGGTATATCGAGCAGGTCAGAAGCCCATTGCGGGGGTAGGTGGCGGCGTTCTATCTGTGTTTCTTGCGCCTACGCAAGATGACTTGAGACCGTACGGAGTACTCATGGACACATTCAAGCGTTTCAATTTTAAGCTGAGCTTTGATAAGCAGAAGATTGCCCAGGTTACCGAGCAGCAACAAATCGACAGGAGCCTGGCCTTTCTCAAGGCGATAGGCGAGATCGACCCCATTCTCAAGAACTGGTTCTTGTGCGCCGAAGGCAAGGATGACGGCCTGACGCACAATGTGCTCCTCGATCCGAGCAACTTGCGGCGTGATATAGCCTCCTGGGAAGACTCGGACTTCGACGTCAACGACATGAGTTTTGTGTTGTGGAACGGGATACCCGACCCGCTCAAGGGCGGGCTTTCGATCACCTATCACGCACGAAGCGGCGGTTCGTTGCCCGCGGGCATCGAGTTTTCCGAAGCCGGGACACTGGTCCGTTGCCTGCCGGATCCTCGACAGGGCATTGTCGAGTTGATGAACGCAGCGGTCGATCTCTGGCCGGAAATCTATTGGGGCGTGGCTGCTCCCAACGAGTACTTTCGCAAGCAGCGGGTGTTCCAGGACCGGCAGGCCATCGGCTGGATCGGTTATTGCCCGCACCCTCTATCGGCGGCCGATTTTCCGGAGGTCGCCGAGCTGCGTCCCACTCAATCGAAGGGCACCATTGTCGTTGCCTGCCCCGGCATCATGGACGAGAAGAACGTCCAGCATGTGCAGGTGGTAGGGGACACCGATATCAAGCTGGTGGAACTCGGGCTGTTGCCCGGACGTTATTGAGTCGGCCCGGGCAGGCTCGCTTTTGCAGGAGCGAGCTTGCTCGCGCGGTACTTCAGACCAGGCGCGGTTCCAGCGAGTCCGCCAACTGCGTGAGGATCAGGCAGCAGGACACGGCGCCGGCATCCAGTGCCCCCAGCGAGCGCTCGCCCAGGCGGCTGGCGCGGCCGATCTTCGCCACCAGGTCGCGGGTCGAATCCCGGCCCTGGGAGGCCGCGCTTTTCATCCGTAGCAGGGCTTGCTTGAACGAGGCGCCGCCGGCCGCGGCCTGTTCGAACGCCTCCACCGCGGGAATCAGCGTATCCATCAGGCACTTGTCGCCCACCCCGGCGTCGGTGATGTCCTGCAATGAGCTCAGTCCACCGCGCAATAGCCGGGCGAAGCGGGCGGCATCGATCTGCTGGCAGCCGCGGACTTCGTCGGCCATGCCGATAAACAGGCTGCCGTAGAGCGGGCCCATGGAGCCGCCGATGCCTTCCATCAGGCTCAGGGTCAATTCGTCGAGGGCCTCGGCCAGGTCCAGCTGGCGACCGGCGAGGGCCCGGCCGCAGTGGGCGAAACCCTTGGCCATGTTGATACCGTGGTCGCCATCGCCGATGGCGCCGTCCACTTCGCTGAGGTACTCACGGTTGGCGACTATCACCGTCACCAGGTCGTTCACGATGGCGCCGCCGTCGAGGCTGGAAAAATGCTGGCTCATGGTTCACTCCGCCTGGGTCATGCCGATGGAGCGGCAGGGTTGGTCGATCAGGGTTTTCAGCTCGGCATCCAGGCCCAGCAGGGTCAGGGTCACGCCCATCATTTCCAGGGAGGTGAAGTAGTTGCCGACATAGCAGCGATGGATCTTCAGGCCCCTGGCCCTGAGTTGGCGCTCGACTTCGGCGTAGAAGATATACAGCTCCATCAACGGCGTGGCGCCGAGGCCGGAGACCAGCACCACCACGCTGTCGTCGCGACTGAAGTCGCGATCGGCGAGGATCGGCGCGAGCATGCGCTCGGCCATGGCGGCGGCGGACTCGACCGGCACGACCTGGATGCCGGGTTCGCCATGGTGGCCGATGCCCAGCTCCATCATGCCGTCGGCGATCTGGAAGTTCGGCTTGCCCACCGCGGCAATGGTGCAGGGCGTGAGGCCGACACCAATGGAACGGCACTGGTCGACGGCCCTTTGCGCGACGCCAATCACCCCGTCCAGGTCATAGCCCTGGGCGGCGGCCGCGCCGCCGACTTTCCACATGAAGATCTCACCCGCCACGCCGCGGCGCTTGCCGATCTCCTCACGGGGCGCGGAGGCCACGTCGTCGTTGGCCACCACGGTGCGGATCCGCATGTCCTTGCTGGCGGCCATCTTCATCGCCAGCTTGACGTTCATGTTGTCGCCGGCGTAGTTGCCGTACAGGCAGGCGACGCCCGCGCCCTGGTCGGCGGCGCGGAAGGCGTCGAAGAAGCTCTTGGCGGTGGGCGAGGAGAAGATTTCGCCGACCGCCACGGCGTCCACCAGGCCGGGGCCGACATAACCGAGAAAGGCCGGCTCATGGCCGGAGCCGCCGCCGGTGACAATACCCACCTGGCCGTTCGGAGAGAGGCGGCGCTTGCGGATGACCCGTGGGTTGGCCTCGTATTGGGCCAGTTCGGGGTGGGCCACGAGTATGCCTTGCAGCATGTCCTCGACCACCTGGTCCGGATCGTTGATCACTCGATTCATGACGCGGTTTCCTTGTTCCTGTTAGCTGCACGGCTGTGCAGTGAGTCGCCGGCAAGCTCGCCTCCCGTGGAGGGAGTGGGAGAGTCCGCGGGCGGCGGGCTTGTCGACGAACCGGTTGGAAGGCGGTGGGGCCTCAGGGCTTGAGCACCACCTTCAATGATCGGTCGCCGCGCTCCATCACCGCGAAGGCCTGCTTGAAGTCGGCCAGGGCGAAGGTGTGGGTGACCACGTCGCGCATGTCGATCTTGCGCTTGCCGATAAAGTCGATGGCCCGTGGGTACATGTAGGGCCCCAGGTGCGAGCCGAGCACGTCCAGCTCCTTGCGGTCGCCGATGATCGACCAGTCCACCGTGGCTTCGTCGTTGAACACGCTGAACTCGACGAAGCGCCCGAGCTTGCGCAGCATCGCCAGGCCCTGGTTGACTGCCTTGTGATGACCGGTGGCTTCGATATAGATGTCGCAACCGTAGCCGTCGGTGATCGCGCGAATCTTCTCCAGCACATTCTCATGGGCCGGGTTCCAGACCTCATCGGCGCCCAGGCGCAGGGCCAGCTCGGCGCGCTCGGGCTTCATGTCGAGGACGATCAGGCGCTTGGGGTTGCGCATCCGCACCGCGCCGATGATGCCCAGCCCCAGGGTGCCGGCGCCGGCCACTACCACTATGTCGTCGAAACCGACATCGGCGCGCTCGGCGGCGTGCAGCGAGCAGGCCAGGGGTTCGATAAGGATGGCTTCGTCCGGCGGAATTTCGTCCGGCACTTTGTGCACGATGCCTTCCCTGGTGAAGATCATGTACTGCGCCATGGCGCCCTGGACATTGTTCTGGAAGCCGTACAGGTCGTGCTTCTGGCACATCCAGTACTGGCCGTGGTTGCAGAAGCGACAGCCCCAGCACGGCACTATCTGTTCGGAGATCACCCGGTCGCCGACCCGCACCCCGCGTTTTTCCGCGCCCGGCCCCAGGGCCACCACGCGGCAGACGAACTCATGGCCGGGAATCATCGGCGGCTTGACGTAGCGCGGCTGCTCGGCGTCGCCCCAGAAGGAGGGGGCGCCACGGTAGGTCTTGATGTCGCCCATGCAGATGCCGCACAGCTCGACCTTGGTCAGGATTTCGTCCGGGCCGGGGGTCGGCACCGGCACCTGTTCCAGGCGGTAGTCTTCGGGGCCGTGGCAGACCACGGCCTGCATGGTGCTGGGAATCTCGGGTGACAGGTGTTCGGCGGGCAAGGTGGACATGACGATGGGCCTCACTGCAAGAATGGGAGTAACGCTCGATTACTGGATGCTGTAGCCGCCATCGATCACCACGTTCTCTCCGGTGATCATCTGCGCGGCGTCGCTGAGCAGGTACAGCACCAGCCCGGCGATTTCCTCGGGCTGAGCGAAACGGCCGACCGGGATCTGCGATTTGGCCCGCTCGCCCAGTTCGCCGGCCCAGGCCTGCTTGCCCAGGGCGGTCTCGACTATGGTCGGCGAGACGGCGTTGACGTTGATGCCGTGGGCCGCCCATTCCATGGCCAGGACCTTGGTCATGCCCACCACCGCGGCCTTGCTCGCGCAATAGGCCACGTGCCGGTCCAGGGCGATCACGGCGGCCTGTGAAGCGAGGTTGACGATGCGTCCGCTGCCTCGCTCGAGCATGTGCCGGGCGCAGGCCTGGGCAACGAAAAAGCTGGCCTTGAGGTTGATGTCCAGGGTGCTGTCCCAGGCGCTTTCGCTGACCTCCAGGGCCTTGTCCAGCAGGGCGACGCCGGCGCTGTTGACCAGGAAATCCAGGCGCCCGAAGTACTCGGCGACCCGGTCCACGGCATGCTGCACCTGGCCCAGCTGGCGCAGGTCGAGGGCCAGCCCCAGGTGCCCGTCGCCGAAGCGGGCGGCGATCTCGACGACCTCCGGGTCGCGATCCAGCAGCGCCACCTTGGCGCCGCGTTCCACCAGCAGTGTGGCGCAGGCCAGGCCGATCCCGGCGGCGCCGCCGGTGATCACCGCGCAGCGACCGCTGAGGTCGAAGGCCCGATCCCAGAATCCGGACATGATGTTGACTCCTGTATGGCAAACGAATGGCTGGAAATACCGCTGTCTCGTAGGAGCGAGGCTTGCCCGCGATGGCGGATTCATAGCCACGTATGCGTCGACTGCAAGGACGCTATCGCGGGCAAGCCTCGCTCCTACAGAGGGAGTTATTTGCTGCCGGCGACCTGCTGGTACAGCGCATCGGCGTTGGCGTTGGTCACCGGCACCCACGGCAGGATGTACAGCTTGTCGGTACCGTCACCCCATTTCAGGTCCTGGGCATAACGCTCCCAGATCACCGACTGCGGCTTGTAGTCCTTGCCGGCCAAGGTGCGCAGGGCCACGTCCAGGGCACCCTGGGACTGAGCCTGGGCGTCCTGCAGGAAGGTGGTGATGTCGCCTTTTTTCGCCGCCTGGATCGCATCCGGCATGCCGTCGATGGAGGTCACCGGCACGTCGCTCGGCGACAGGCCGCGGGACTTCACGGCCTGCAGGGCACCGAGGGCCATGTCGTCGTTCTGCGCGATGATCCCGGAGATGCCGCCGTTGGGGTGGGCATTGAGCCAGTCCTCGGTCAGCGACAGGGCCTCGGCGCGGGACCAGTTGGCGGTCTTCATTTCGATGACCTTGATCCCGGGGTTGTTCTTCAGCACCTCCATCTCGCCTTTCTCGCGGTCGATCTGGGCCGACTGGCCGATCGGGCCCTGGATGATCACTACGTTGCCCTTGCCCTGGAGCTTGTCGACCATGGCCTGGGCCTGCAGGCGGCCGCCCTCGACGTCGTCGTTGCCGACATAGGGCACGCTGGCGCTGGCGACCTTGGTGTTGGAAGCGATCACCGGAATGTCGTTTTCCTGGGCGCGGGCCACGGCGCCGACGCCGGCCTTGGTGTCGATCGGCACGAAGATGATCGCGTCGTAGTGCTGGGTGACCATGGTCTCGATCTGGTTGTTCTGGGTCAGGGCGTCGTAGTTGCCGTCGAACACGGTGATCTGCACCATGCCGTCCTTGACCGCCGGATGCTGTTTCAGCTCGCGGACCCAGTTTTGCATGAACTGGCCCTTGAGGCCGTAGACCGCGGCGCCGATCTTGTAGGTCTTGCCCTCGGCCAGGGCCATGCCGCTGGCGAGCAGGGAGGCCGTGGCCAGGGCGAACAGGGAGGTGCCAAAGGTGGTAGGAGAAAGCTTCATGGGGAACTCCGTTATTGTTGTAGTCGTGCCATGGAAAGGACGGGGGGAGTCAAGGTTTCTTCTTGCGCCAGACATCGATGAGCACCGCGAACACGATGATCAAACCCTTGGCGACTTGCTGGTAATAGGAAGACACCCCGAGCAGGTTCAGGCCGTTGTTGATCACGCCGATCAACAGGGCGCCGAACAGGGTGCCGACGATGCTGCCGGTGCCGCCGGAGAGGCTGGTGCCGCCGATCACCACCGCGGCGATGGCGTCCAGTTCATAGGAAGTGCCGGCCTGGGGCAGGGCGGAGGTGGTGCGGGCCGAGAGCACCACACCGGCCAGGCCAGCCAGCAGGCCCGAGACCACGTACACCGAGAACATCACCTTGCGTACGCCGATCCCCGAGGTGCGGGCACTCTTTTCGTTGCCGCCCACCGCGTACACGTAACGGCCGTAGGTGGTGTAGCGCAGGACCATCCAGAAGATCAGCGCGACGATGGCGAAGATCACGATCGGCACGCCCACCGGGCCGATCTTGCCGATGCCCAGGGCCAGGTAGTTGTCCGGCAGGTCGGTGACCGGGCTGCCGTCGTTGAGAATGAAGGTCATGCCGCGGGCGATGCTGAGCATGCCTAGGGTGGCGACAAAGGGCGGGATCGACAGGTTGGCGACCATGAAACCGTTGACCACTCCGAGCATCGCCCCGGCGAACATCCCGGCGCTGACCGCGGCCAGCAGCCCGTAGCCCTGGGTGGCCACCAGGGCGCTGCACAGGCCGGCGAAGGCGAGGATCGAACCCACTGAGAGGTCGATGCCCTTGGTCAGGATCACGTAGGTCATGCCCACCGCGAGAATGCCGTTGATCGAGGTCTGGCGCAGGATGTCCATCCAGTTGCGCCAGGTCATGAAGTACTCGCTGGCAAAGGCCATGACCACGCACAGCAGGATGAATACCAGCGGCAGGCCGAAGCGGTCGAGGGCCAGACGCAGGCGGCTGCGGGGTACCGGGCCGACGGCGGTGGAGGCGGGTGTGGCGGCGGGGGTGACAAGGGTCTTGGCATTCATGAGGCGAGACTCAGCAGGGCTTCCTGGGAAAGAGCGGTATCGGTGCTGATGGTGACCAGGCGGCCGCCCTTGAACACCGCGATGCGATCGCTCAGGTGGAGCAGTTCCGGGGCTTCGGACGAGACCACTATGGCCGCGCCGCCAGCCCGCACGAACTCGTCCAGCAGGTGGTAGATCTCCTGCTTGGCGCCCTCGTCGATGCCCCGGGTCGGTTCGTCGCACAGCAGGCACACCGGCTGGGTCGACAGGCACTTGGCGAGCACTACCTTCTGCTGGTTGCCGCCGCTCATGGAGGCCACCGGCAGGTCCAGGGAGGAGACCTTGATCTGCAGGCGCTTGACCATGTCCCGGGCCAGCGCCTGTTCCTTGCGGGCGTTGATCAGCGACCAGCTCGACAGCTGCCGGTAGGCCGACAGGGCAATGTTGGAAAGGATGCTGCCGCTGAGCACCAGGCCGCTGTCCTTGCGGTCTTCGGTGACCAGCGACAGGCCGGCGCGAATGGTCGCCGCCGGTGCGCCGACCGGCAGCGGCCGGCCTTGCAGGCTGACCGTGCCGGCGTCGGGTTCGGTGAGGCCATAGAGGCAGTTGAGGAATTCGCTGCGGCCCGAGCCCATCAGACCGTAGATGCCGAGAATCTCGCCCTGGCGCAGTTGCAGGCTGATGTCCTGGAACTCGCCGTCGCGGCTCAGGCCCTGGACTTCCAGGCAGTTGTGCGCCGTGCATTCGCGCCCGACCTTGTGGTCGATGCGTTGCAGTTCCTGGCCGACGATCCCGCGTACCAGGTGGGCGCGATCGATGTCGGCCATGCGCCCGCTTTCGACGAAGGCGCCGTCGCGGAAGATGCTGTAGTCGTCGGCGATCTGCGCCAGCTCGCTCAAGCGGTGCGAGACATAGACGATCCCGGCGCCGCGGGCGGTGAGGCGGCGGATGGCCTTGAACAGGGTCTCGGTTTCGCGCTCGCCGATGGCCGAGGTCGGTTCGTCCATGATCATCACCTGGCAGTCATGGCTGAAGGCCTTGGCGATTTCCACCAGTTGCACCTGGGCCACGCTCAGGCGGTGCATGGGGCTGTCGGGGTCGACCTCGAACTCCAGGCTTTCCAGCAGCTCGCGGGTGCGCCGGTTGAGGGACTTGCGGTCGACGATGCAGCCGGCGCGGCGTGGTTCGCGGCCGAGCCAGATGTTCTCGGCGACGCTCATGTAGGGAATCGGTTCCAGTTCCTGGGTGATCATCGCTACCCCGGCGGCCAGCGCCTCGCCGGGGCGATTGAACTGCACCGGGCGGCCGTTGAGCGCAATGCTGCCGGCGTCACGCTGGGTGATGCCCATCAGGATGCTGAGGAAGGTGGATTTGCCGGCGCCATTGCCGCCGCACAAGGCGTGCACGCTGCCGGCGCGCAGGGCGAGGCGGCCATCGCGCAGGGCAGGGATCCCGGCATAGGCCTTGGCGACATGTTCAGCCTGGAGCAGTAATGGCGTGGCCATCGGCGTGTCCTCGTGCTGTGAATTCTTATTAGGTCGCAGAGTCATGTTTCGCTGTGATCATATGTGTATCAAATGAAATTCTGATCAGTCAATCTCTTTCAGGGTAAATCTGTATCGGCGGTCACTCATGCATTCGTAACCCTTTGTATAGGGCTTTGACTCGGCTGTCAGGTAAATCCTGCTTGACAGTGAGGGGGGTAATGCTTGAGAAATGACTGAACAAAGTTTCATATAGTGATCATATGATCATTCTTGCTCTCACCCAGACAGCGGAGCGAAATGCCATGAACACAGCCTTTTCAGTGGCCATCGGATGTGATGAAGCGGGTTTCGAGCTCAAGGAGTTGCTCAAGCGCCATATCGAGACCCTGGGCCATGCGGTGGAGGATTTCGGCACCCATTCCCTGGAGCCGGTGCTCTACCCGGACATTGCCCTGGCGGTGGCCACGGCCATCGGCGCCGGGCATCACCGCCTGGGGGTGCTGGTCTGCGGCACGGGCATCGGCATGGCCATCTCGGCCAACAAGGTGCCGGGCATCCGCGCGGCCCAGGCCCACGACACCTATTCGGCCGAGCGCGCACGCAAGAGCAACGATGCACAGATTCTCTCCATCGGCGCGCGGGTGGTGGGGGCCGAGCTGGCCAAGAGCATCGTCAAGTCGTTCCTCGAGTCGGAGTTCGAGTCCGCGCGCTCGGGGGCCAAGGTCGAGCGGATCAACGCCATCGAGCGCGATGGCCACCGGTAGGCGCCGACTCCCATGGAACCGACTGCCCATGTGGCGGAAGCGGTTGTAGACGCGACCTGCATCGACTAGAGAGAATGCGCCTTTGATGCCCATACGGAAGCCAGTCCACATGAGTGACAGTACCCCGCGCGGAGCCAGCGACATCGATCTGATGACCGAGGTGGCGATGCTCTATTACCTTGAGAACGTCACTCAGGAGGCCATCGCCAAGCGCTTCGATCTGTCCCGGGCCAAGGTCAGCCGCCTGCTCAAGCGCGCGCGGGACGAAGGCATAGTCGAAGTCCGGGTGTTGCAGCATCCGGCGATGAACAACGAGCTGGAGCAGGCGCTGGTGGAGCGCTTCCAGCTGGATCGGGCGCTGATCGCGGTCGACCACAGCGACCCCGACACCCAGCGCTCGGCGGTGGCCAGCCTGGTGGCCAACTACCTGAACAAGACCCTGAGCGACGGCATGATCGTCGCCGTCGGTATGGGCCGCAATGTCGGCGCGGTGGCCGACAACGTGTTCCTGCCGGTGACCCGCAACTGCACCTTCGTCTGCGCCATCGGCGGTTCGTTGCGCGCCGGCGAGTACATGAACCCCGACCATATCTGCCGGCGCCTGGCCCTGCGTTTCGGCGCGGAAAGCGAAACCCTGTACGCCCCGGCGCTGGTGGCCAACCCGGAACTGCGCAGCGTGCTGATCAGCAACGACACCGTGCGCTCGACCCTGGACCGCGCCCGGCGCGCCGACATTGCGCTGATCGGCATCGGCGACATGAGCGAAAACAGCAACATGGTGCGCATGGGCTGGTTCTCGCCCCAGGAAATCGCCCAGGCGCGGCTGTCCGGCACCGTGGGCGACATGATGGGCTACGACTTCATCGACATTCATGGCCAGCCGGCGGTCAACGCCATCCAGGGCCGGGTGATCGGCCTGACCGTGCAGGAGCTGGTGCGCATTCCCGATGTGGTGGCCATCGCCAGTGAGAACACCAAGGCCGCCGCGACCCTCGGCGCCTTGCGCTCCGGGGTGATCAATACCCTGGCGACCACCGTGACCAATGCCCACACCATCCTCGCGCTGGACGATGCGACGCGTAAGGGCTGAGGTCGGTGGAGTGCTTCATGAACCAGCCTGCTCCTGCAAAAAATCGCCTTTGCAGGAGCAGGCCGGTTCACGATAGCGCGGGTCCAGGCAGCCCCCGATAAGATCTTGAAATGATTTCCCCATGGGAAATTCCCCTTGGGGTTGTAGGATTCAAGTCCGTTTTTCTTCACAGGACTTGCATGAACACCCTCTCGGAGCCTCCCAGTCGTCCTTATCCCTGGACGCCTCAGCCTTTCCCCGCTCGATCCGCCTCACGGTGCCTTTCGCCAGTCATAAGGCGCGGCCGTTACCCCGAACTCGCTGTTTTTCGCTGCTCGCCGCCGGTCGTCGTGACCGTTGGGCGCTGGCCTGCGTTCGCCGTTCAAAGGCCCTGTGGCCTTGCCTTGCCGTGTCCGGCTGTTTGATTTCACTGGAGAGATAGAGTCGTTTTTATGGAATGGATAATGGACCCCACGGCCTGGCTTGGCCTGTTGACCCTGATCGTGCTGGAGCTGGTGCTGGGGATCGACAACCTGGTGTTTATCGCGATCCTCGCGGACAAGTTGCCGCCCCACCAGCGTGACCGCGCGCGGATCATCGGCCTGTCCCTGGCGCTGATCATGCGCCTGGGCCTGCTGGCGAGCATTTCCTGGTTGGTGACCCTGACCGCGCCGCTGTTCGAGGTGTTCGGCAAGAGCTTCTCCGGTCGCGACCTGATCATGCTGTTCGGCGGTGTGTTCCTGCTGTTCAAGGCCACCATGGAGTTGCATGAGCGCCTGGAAGGCCATGTCAGCCAACGCGCCGGCAATGCCGCTTACGCGTTGTTCTGGCCGATCGTCGCGCAGATCGTGGTGCTCGATGCGGTGTTCTCCCTGGACGCGGTGATCACCGCCGTGGGCATGGTCGACGAACTGGCGGTGATGATGATCGCGGTGATCATTTCCATCGGCCTGATGATCGTCGCCAGCAAGCCGCTGACCCGCTTCGTCAACGCCCACCCGACGGTGATCATGCTGTGCCTGGGCTTCTTGATGATGATCGGTTTTGCCCTGACCGCCGAAGGCCTGGGTTTCCACATCCCGAAAGGCTACCTGTACGCGGCCATCGGTTTCTCGATCCTGATCGAGCTGTTCAACCAGATCGCCCGTGCCCGCCGCAAGAAATCCATGCAGGGCCTGCGGCCGATGCGCGAGCGCACGGCCCACGCGGTGATGCGCCTGCTCGGCGGTCGCCAGTTGGCGGTGGAGGAGGTGGGCGAAGAGATCGCCGACCTGCTGGACAATGGCCAAGCGCCGAGCACCGAGCTGTTCGACCGCCGCGAGCGGGTGATGATCAGCGGCGTGCTGCAACTGGCCGAGCGACCGATCCGCACCTTGATGACGGTGCGCGCCGACGTCGACTATATCGACCTGGCCGACGATGCCGAAGCCATCCGCAACAGGCTGATGCATTCGTCCTACTCGCGCCTGCCGCTGATTCGCGACGGCGCGGTGGAAGAGCCGCTGGGCTTCGTGCACAAGAAGGAGTTGCTCAAGGAATACCTGGCCGGCAACGAGCCGAACCTGGAACACCTGGCGCGCACGGCGATCAACCTGCTGGACAGCTTCTCGATCCTCAACGCCCTGGAGCAGATGCGCAAGGCCTCGACCCACATCGCGTTCGTGATCAACGAATTCGGCGATTTCGTCGGCGTGCTGAGCATGACCGACATCCTCGAATCCATCGCCGGCGAGTTGCCCGACGCCAGCGAGATCGAAGGCCCGGACATTGTCGAAGAGCAGGGCGGTTTCATGGTCAGCGGCGCCTTGAACCTGGCGCAGATCCGCCAGCGCACCGGCTTCGACGCCGAACCGACCGAGGACTACCAGACCCTGGCCGGGCTGGTGATGAGCCTGCTGGACCGCTTGCCGGTGATTGGCGACCGACTGCAATGGCAGGGCTGGACACTGCAGGTGGTGACGGTGGAAGAGCGGCGAGTGACCCGGGTGCTGCTGCACCGGCAGGATGCCGCCTGAGCCATGAGCTGACAGAAAGCCGGACGCGAGTCCGGCTTTTTTTTGCCTGGAGCATGACCCGAGCCAAGGCCAGGCTCCGGCTGATTAAGTTTTACTTAAAAGCTTTCAACCCCGTGGCTGATTATCATTGCCGGGTGGCTGCCGCAGACTGGTTTCGTATCTCCATGCACCCTCGTTCTTGCAGCGCGGGTCTTGAAACGAGCGGTCTATGTCAGTCAATCCCGCAATACCCCCGCAGCCAGCCCGGGTCGAATGCCCGGCCATGGCGGAGCTTTCCGCCACGGCGGCCGTCCACTCGGCCCTGGCCTGTTGCCAACTGCTGCTGCAACTGACCCAGGAGCGCGCGCCACAGGCCGCCGACCCGGGAACCGAACGCGACCTGCGCCGGGCGCTCAAGGACTACGCCCGGGGCGCCGGTGCCGACCTGCGCCTGGAGCGTCTGGCGCTGGCCCGGCTGACCCCGAAGATGCTGCCCCTGGTCTGGCGCGACCGCAGCGGCGCGTTCATCCTGCTGGCCCGGTTGTCCGACGCGCAGGCGCTGATCCAGCGACCCTCAGCCCATACCCCGGATGTGATCGACCGCGCACAGTTGGCCGAAGAGTGGAGTGGCGAGGTGATTCGCCTGCGCCAGGGCGGCCTGCGCTTCGATCTGTCCTGGTTCGTTCCGGAGCTGCTGCGCCACCGGCGGATCCTCGGCGAAGTGCTGCTGTGCTCGCTGCTGCTGCAAGTGCTGGCCCTGGCGACCCCGTTGTTCTTCCAGGCGGTGATGGACAAGGTCATGGTGCACCGGGCGCTGTCGACCCTCGACGTGCTGGTGATGACCCTGGTGGTGGTCGGCCTGTTCGAGGTGCTGCTCAAGGGCCTGCGCGAATACCTCTCGGCGCACACCGCCAATCGCATCGATATCGGCCTGGGGGTCAAGCTGTTCCGCCATCTGCTCGGCCTGCCGCTGCTGTACTTCAAGCAGCGCCAGGTAGGCGCGATCATCACCCGGGTCCAGGAGCTCGACAGCATCCGCGAGTTCCTCACCGGCTCCTTGCTGACCCTCTGTGTGGATGTGGCCTTCACCCTGGTGTTTTTCGCGGTGATGGCCTGGATCTCCTGGCCGCTGACGCTGCTGGTGCTGCTGACCCTGCCGCTGTATGTGCTGCTGGCCTGGGCCAGCAGCGGCCCGCTGGAGAAGCGCATCGAGCGGCAGTTCTACAGCGCCGCGCGCAACACGGCCTTTCTCAATGAAAGCGTGAGCAGCAGCGAAACCATCAAGAGCCTGGCGGTGGAGCCGCGCATGCAGCGGCGCTGGGAGGCGCAGACGGCGGAGATGGTCGAGGCCGGTTTTGCCAGCCAGACCCTGGGTAGCGCGATCAGCCAGATGGTCACACTGTTGCAGAAAGTCACGGCGGTGGCGGTGATCTGCTGGGGCGCGAGCAAGGTCATCGACCTGCAGATGACCATTGGCCAACTGATCGCCTTCAACATGATGCTGTCCCACGTCAGCCAGCCCCTGGCCAAGCTGATCGAGGTCTGGCAACAGTTCGTCCGGGTGCGGGTGTCGGTGGACAAGCTGGGCGACATGCTCAACCTGCCGGTGGAGCAGGCCGAGGGCGACCAACGCCCGGCGCAGGCCCTGCGCGGCGAGGTGCGCATCGAGCAAGTGACGTTCCGCTACCGCCCGGAACTGGAGCTGGTGCTGCGCGGCCTGGACCTGCACATCGCCGCCGGCCAGACCCTGGGCATCGTCGGGCCGTCCGGGTCGGGCAAGAGCACGCTGACCCGCCTGCTGCAAAAACTCTATACCCCCGATGCCGGGCGCATCCTCATTGACGGCATGCCGCTGCAGCAGCTGCAGCCGGCCTGGTTGCGCAGCCAGATCGGCGTGGTGCTGCAGGAAAACTACCTGTTCAACCGCAGCGTGCGGCACAACATCGCCCTGCGCCATCCCACGGCGTCCCTGGAAAGTGTGATCGCCGCGGCGCGCCTGGCTGGCGCCCACGATTTCATCCTGCGCCTGCCGCTGGGCTACGACACGGTGCTGGCCGAAGCCGGCAGTTCCCTGTCCGGTGGCCAGCGGCAACGCATCGCCATTGCCCGCGCGCTGATGGGCGATCCGCGGATCCTGATTTTCGACGAAGCCACCAGCGCCCTGGACGACGAATCCCAGGCGCTGATCCAGGACAATATGGCGCGCATCGCCGAGGGCCGCACGGTGATCATCATCGCCCACCGGCTGTCCGCGGTCCGCCATTGCCAACGCATCATCGCCCTGGAACAGGGGCGTATCAGCGAGTCGGGCAGCCATCAGCAACTGCTGGCCAACGGCGGCTGTTATGCGCGCTTGTGGGCGCTGCAACAGGCGCTGCGCAAGGAGGCCCAATGATGCGCGGCGCATTGACCCATTTGCGGCGCGCCTGGCAGCAGCTGCGCGAGGCGCCGGCGCTGCGGGGGCGTAGCCGCGACGAATACGAGTTCCAGCCCGGTTACCTGGAGATCGTCGAGCGCCCGCCCGCGCCCTGGGCCCGCGGCACGGCACTGGTGTTGATCCTGTCGATCCTGCTGGCCCTGGGCTGGGCAATCCTCGGGTTCCTCGACATTCATGCCAGCGCCGCCGGGCGCCTGATGGTCTCCAGCTACACCAAGGTGATCCAGGCCCATGAGGCCGGCGAAGTGCGGGCCATCCATGTGCGGGACGGGCAGCGGGTCAAGGCCGGCGACGTGCTGGTGGCGCTGAACCCGATCGGCATCGACGCCGAATTGAGCGAGTTGCGCGCGCAACTGGCGTTCAAGCGCCTGGAGCTGGCCCGGGCCCGCGCGCTGCTGACCCCGGACCCGCTGGGCAGCTACCAGGCGCCGGACGGCCTGGACGCGGAACAGCTCGCGGCGGCGCGGGAACAGTTGGCGAGTACCTGGAAGGAGATCCGCGCCAACCTCGACAGCCTCAATGCCGAGATCGCCATCAACCAGGCCAACCAGCGGGCCCGCAATGGCGAGATCGCCGCCCTGGGCAAGCTGGCCAGCAACGTCCGCCGGCGCCTCGATGCGCGCCGGGCGATGGCGGCCGAACAACTGATGCCCCGGGTCGAATTGCTCGAACAGGAAAAGGAGCAGCTGGAGGTCGAGCGTTCCCTGGCCCAGCAACATGCCGAGTTGCAGGTACTCAAGGCCCAGGCGCAGAACCGCCGGGAGCAGCGCGACAGCTTCCTGGCCAGGACCCAGCGCGAACAGCACGACCTGCTCAACCGCAGCCACCAGGATGTCGCCGTGCTCGAACAGCAACTGATCCGCGGCCGCGACCGGCAGCGCCTGCAAACCCTGCTGGCGCCGGTGGACGGGGTGGTCCAGCAACTGGCGGTGCATACCCTGGGCGGCGCGGTGCAGCCGGCGCAGCAACTGCTGGTGATCGTGCCCGAGGGCGCCGAGCTGGATGCCGAGGTCATGGTGCTGAACAAGGACGTCGGTTTCGTCAGGGCCGGCCAGCCGGTGGAGATCAAGGTCGACGCCTTTCCCTACACCCGCTACGGCACCTTGCGCGGCACGGTCGAGCATGTCTCCGGCGACGCCATCAAGGACGAACAACTGGGCCTGGTGTTCCCCACTCGGATCCGCCTGGAGCGCGCCGCGATCGCCGCGGGGCAGGAGTGGATGCCCTTGCAGGCCGGGATGAGCGTGACCGGCGAGATCCGCACCGGCGAGCGGCGGGTGATCAACTACCTGCTGAGTCCGATTCGCGAGTATCAGTCCGAAGCGTTGCGGGAGCGTTGAGCATGACCACCGCCTTCAATCCCGCGGCCGAACAGTCGCCGACTATCCTCGATACCGGCCTGCATGCACTGGCCTGGGCTGCCCGACGGTTTGACCTGAGCATCAGCGTGGCGCAACTGAACCACCGCCTGGGGCGGGTCGAGGGCCTGGCCGACAGCCTCGACTTGCGCCGCTGCGCCGGCTGGATCGGCCTGCGGGCGCGGGCGCTGCAAAGCCAGGTGCAGCGTTTGCAGCACCTGCCGTTGCCGGCCCTGCTGGAAACCTCCCAGGGCTGGGCGGTGCTGGACGCGGTGGACGGCGACCAGGTGCGGCTGTTCTGGCCGTTGCAGGGGCAGTGCCAGAGCTTGTCTCGCGAGGAACTGGCAGCGCTCTGGCAGGGCCAGGTGCTGCTGCTGGCCGAGCGGCATGTCGAACCCAGGGCGCGCGGTTTTGGCATCGGCTGGTTCCTGCCGTCGATCCTCAAGCACGCGCGGCAGTTTCGCAGCGTGCTGCTGGTGTCGCTGATGCTGCAACTGGTGGCGCTGGTCACGCCGCTGCTGTTCGAGAACATTATCGACCGGGTCCTGGTCAGTCGCGGCCTGTCCAGCCTGCAGGTGCTGGGCATCGCCATGCTGGCCCTGGCGCTGTTCGAGCCCTTGTTCGGCCTGCTGCGTTCCTGGCTGTTCAGCAACGTGGCGAGCAGGATCAACGCCGAGTTGTCCGCGCGCCTGTACCAGCACCTGATCCAGCTGCCGCTGGGCTATTTCCAGGGGCGGCAGACCGGCGAGATCATCGCCCGGGTCGGCGAGATGCAGCAGATCCGCCAGTTCCTCACCGGTTCGGCCCTGACCCTGGTGCTGGACCTGGCCTTCTGCGGGCTGTTCATCGCCGTGATGTATGCCTACGCACCGCTGCTGACCTGGGTGGTGGTCGGCTCCCTGGCCTTGTACTTCCTGTTCTGGCTGTGCGTGGGGCCCTTGCTGCGCAGCCGGGCCTTGCGCGAATACGAGTTGAATGCGGCCAACACGGCCTTTCTCACCGAGGCCGTGACCGGCATCGAGACCATCAAGACCGGGGCCATCGAAAGCGGCTTCCAGCAGCAGTGGCAACGCCAGCTGGCGGCCTATGTGCGCGCGGCGTTCCACACCCGCATCGTCGGCATCTGGGCCGGGCAGGGCATCGGCGTGATCCAGAAACTCACCGCGGCGCTGTTGCTGTGGTGGGGGGTGATGCTGGTGCTGGACGGCCAGTTGAGCCCCGGCCAGCTGGTGGCCTTCAACATGCTGGCCGGCCATGTGGTGGAGCCGATCCTGCGCCTGGCCCAGGTCTGGCAGGACTTCCAGCACACGCTGATTTCCCTGCGGCGCCTGGGCGACATTCTCGACACTGAGTGCGAAAGCGGCAGCGGCGGCCTGGCTTCGGTGCCGGCGTTGCAGGGCGGGGTGAGTTTCCAGGGCGTGCGCTTTCGCTATGAGGAGGACGGCCAGGAAGTCCTGCGTAGCCTCGACCTGGAGATCCGGCCGGGGGAATTCGTCGGCATCACCGGGCCTTCCGGCTCCGGCAAATCGACCCTGACCCGCCTGTTGCAGCGCCTCTATGTGCCCCAGCACGGCCGGGTGCTGGTGGACGGCATCGACCTGGCTATCGCCGACCCGGTGGCCCTGCGCCGCAACATGAGCGTGGTGCTGCAGGAAAGCGTGCTGTTCGCCGGCAGCGTGGCCGAGAACATCCGCCTGTGCCGGCCCCAGGCCAGCGATGCCGAGGTGCAGCATGCGGCCAGCCTGGCGGGAGCGGCGGCCTTTATCGAAGCCCTGGCCCAGGGCTACGAGACCCAGGTCGGCGAGCGCGGCGGCCAGCTTTCCGGCGGCCAGCGCCAGCGCATCGCCCTGGCCCGGGCCCTGCTGAGCAACCCCGGAATCCTGCTCCTGGACGAAGCCACCAGTGCCCTGGACTACGAGTCGGAAGCGGCGGTGATGGCCAACCTGCAAGGCATCGCCCAGGGCCGCACGGTGATCAGCGTGGCCCATCGCCTCAATACCCTGCGCCACGCCGACCGGATCCTGGTCATCGATCAGGGCCGGGTGCTCGAACAGGGCACCCACGAACAACTGCTCGCCCTGGACGGGCTGTATGCCCGGCAGTGGGCCTTGCAGATGAAGGATTGAACCCACTGACGGCAGGAGTACGCACGAACCAGGCATGCCTCCCCATCCCGGATATTCATAGCGACAGGCAGCCTTTCGCGACACGAAGGGCTTCGCTCAAAACAGACAAAGGATCACTGCAATGGCTTCCATGTCCAAGGACTTCACGCGCCTGCTCAATACCCTGATCGATCAACAGGTCAAGGCGGCAGGCAGGCAAACCGAATGGTTCAACATGAGCGCCGACGAGCGCGCCACGTACATCGCCCAGGTCGGCGAGCGCCTGCTGGAAATGCAGCAGAGCACCCTGAGCGTGCTGGCCGCCCAGCACTATCAGATGCAGGACAACCCGGTCTCGGTCGGCGACCAGTTGCAGACCCTGCAACAACGCCGCAAACAGATGAACGCCATTCCCGACACCCCGGCCACCAGCGCCTACAAGCTGCAACTGGACCGCGACATCCAGTTGTACAGCCGCCAGCAGACGGCGATCACCCACTATGACAGCACCTGGAACAAGGCCCTGGGCATGCTCAGCCCCGGTGGCGCCAAGCAGCTGGACATCAAGGGCCTGAAGGCCGATGCGCTGGCCAAGCAGGACAAGCTCGACGGGCGGATCAAGCGCCTGGAGCAGCAGTTGACCATCCAGGTGGCCGACTCCACCTTCAGCCAGGCCTACGTGACACTGTTCTCCGAGCTGCAGGCCTACAAGGACGTCAGCGCCCGCTACAACACCTTGCTCAAGGCCGCGCCCGAGCAGCAGGCCGCGAGCCTCGGCGCGCTGGCCAAGGCGCCCCGGGCCTCCGACGATCTGCCGGTGAACATTTCCCTGCTGATGATGGAAGAGCGCCCCGGCTATATCCGCATGAACGTGGCGCTGGTCAATGCCAGCACCGATGGGCGTTTCAAGGACTTCTTCCTGGAGAACGGCAGGCTGGTGGTGCCCACCGACGGGGTGCTGAACTTCTCCTTCGGCACCGCGGCCCGCTCCCTGGCCTGGCAGCAACAGTACCGGCTGAAGAACGAGCCGCCGTCCTTCCGCTCGCCGACCTACGCGCCGATTCGCTCGGTGCTGGTCAAGACGTCCTTTGTCGAGCAGTACTTCGCCAACCACCTGGTGTCGGAAAGCTCCTTGCGCGAAGGCTTCAAGGCCCAGGTGCTGGGCAACGGCCACAAGCTGCTGTTGACCAGCGTCGATCGCAAGGTGCCGAACCAGGTCGGCATCCAGGTTTCCGGCCAGTCGCCCACCACCACCGTTACCCGCGAAGTGCCCCTGGCCGGCGCCTTGAGCGAGCTGATCAACCAGAACGCCGACATCGCCAGCTTCCAGACCATTGGCCTGGAGGGTTTTCGCCAGAACAGCTACCACCCCGACCGTGACGGCGTCTTCGTCAATATCCACGAGCTCGAACGCTCGGTGGGCCTTGCCGAGCGCCAGTACCTGCTGGAAATGCCTCAGGGCGGCGAGTACCGCGCTGCGACGCCTTTTGCGCTGATGACCGTCGACGGCGACAAGGTCAGCAGCAGCCACCTGAGCAAGGCGCAGACCGACGCCCTGTATCAATACAACGCGGCGTTTTTCGACAAGCTGGAGCAGCTGCGCGATGGTGGCATCAAGGCCAGCCGCCTGTTCGAAGGCAGCCGCGAACGCGCGGCCTTCACGCAGCAGCTGACCCGCTTGCTCGAACGCAACCACATCACCCCGGCCGGGGTGCTGATGCCGGAACACAGCCGCGCCAGCCTGCGCGATATCAAGGGCAACAACCTGAACAAGGTGCTCTGGGAGCAGGCCTTCGCCGCGTCGGTCTGGCAGAGCCGCGACAACGACGCGCTGCTGTTCGGCCTGGCCGACAAGCTGGTGAACAACCAGGCGGTGGCCAAGGTCCTGCAAGGCGGTTATGTGCAGAGCGACATTGCCCAGGCCAAGTTGCTGCTGGCGCCGCTGTACGAGCCATGGCGGGCCCGGGCGATCGACGCGGAAACCCAACGGGTCGCCGCGGCCAACGCGGCGCAGCATCCTGGCAACCCGAAAGTGCATGTCTTCGATCAGGTGGCGGTCGAGCGTTCCCTGGACAGCCAACTGCTGACCCTGTTGCTGCGCGGCCCCGAAGGGCTTGCGCCGGCCGATGGCAAACTGCGCCCGACGGTCGAGGCGCTGCTGTCGAGCGACCAGGGCCGCAGCCTGCGCAAGCAGGCGCTGTTCCATGCCCTGCGCCCGGTGGCCGACAGCTTTTCCAAGGCCGCAGTGCCGGTCAATGCCCATGCCGCGCTGGCGCCGCCAAGTGGCGCCGACAAGGTCATGATCAACAACCGGCTGAATCAGCCTGACCCTTACCTGATCCTCAATACCCACCCGGAGCAGGTCCAGGCCGATACCACCTTCCTGATCGCGGACGACAAGTACCGCAGCTACAGCCAGTTCCGTCCCGACCCGGGCAATGCCGCCACCCGCTACATGAACGACCTGGACACGCCCTTCGTGGGCGGCATTTCCGGGACCACCCAGACCGTCAGCAATGCCTTGCCGGAGTTGTTCGGCGGTGCGCTGAGCGTCAAGCAGTACTGGCAGTTCCAGATGGCCAACGCGGCCTTCATGATCCGCAACGGTTATCACTCGTTCTTCGAGACCCTGTACGTCGCCGCCCGTTATGAACCCCAGGGGCCGGGCAGCATCGGCCAGGACCTGTTGCAAATGTTCGACCGCTACCGCGCCGAAGGCAGCCAGGAGGCGCTGCACGGCGAGCTGTACGACGGGGTGATGGCCCGCGTGCTGCCCATCGTCAACCAAGGCTTGCCGGCGGCCGAGGAGTTCCATCCGCCGCGTTTCACCAGCGTTGGCCCGCTGCCCGCGCTGCTGGGGCAGGCGGCCAAAGACCTGCAGCTCAAGACCGGGCTGGCGTCCCTGGGCGCCGGGTTCGAACCGCGCCAGGGCAGCGCCGACATTCGTCAGTTCGCCGCCGACCCTGTGCAGTTCGCCAAGACCCATACCCTGAGTGCCGAGGCCCTGGTCAAGTCGGGACGCCTGCCGGCCCAGGGCAACGTGCAGTTGGTCAAGGTCGCGCCGAACCTGTACGAGCTCGAATACACCGAGCACAGCGCCAATGACATTGCCGGCAGCGGCGTCGACAGCGTGCCGGCGTACTTTCTCGGCTACAACGGGCCGAACCAGGCCAATGCCGCGCCAGCCTATGTGGACATTCCCAAGCACGCGGCCGCGGGCAGCTTCCTCTTCACCGGCACCTTGTCGGGCTGCTCGCTGGTGGTGACCAGCCTGGACGCCAATACCTTCCGGGTCTACCACGACGGCCGGGTCAACAGCTCGCTGCTGTACGACAACGTGGTGATGGCGGTCGACTACAAGGACTATCAGGTCGCCGGCACCGCCGAGGGCCTGGCCGCGGCCTACATGCAGTACGTCGACGGCCAGTGGCAGCTGGTGTTCCAGCGCCAGGAGTACCAGCGCGACGGCCAGATGGTCTGGCCGAAGCTGCGCGACGGCGCGCAACCCCTGCAGATCCAGAACGCCGACCCTCAGGTGGTGGAACGCAACCGGGCCGAGTTCGCCGCCTACCGCGAGCAGGTGCACCAGAACCTGAAGAAAGTCGCGACCCAGTTCGGCGTGTCGGTCGACGGGGTGGCCGACGGTGTCTACCGCGATGGCGCCTTTTCTCCCGAGCATCCGGCGATCGCCGCCTGGAACCAGCTGCGCGAAGCGGTCCAGGCCAAGGTCAACGCCGACATCCAACAGCTGGCCGACAAGCGCTACCAACTCCAGCAAGACCGGCGCGGGGCCAGCGACAAGGGCCTGATCGACCAGCAGATCAAGCAGCTCAACCTCACCCAGGACTACTATCGGGCGCAGTACGACCCGGTGTTGCGCGAAGCCGGCTCGGTGGAAAAGACCTGGCTCTGGCAGCAGATCAAGGCCAAGGAGGGTAGCGCCGCGGTGGTGCGCACCGACGATACGGCGATCCAGGGCGCAGGCGAGGAGCGCGCCAGCAGCGTCGGCGAGCGTTATGCGATTGCCGAGGCCTATCAGCGCGGCGCGCGGGGCACGGCGTTCAGCGACGGCTTGCGCGATTTCCGCGAGATCAAGATTCCCGGGGTGGACGACCGGATGTCGGCCCTGAAGATGAAGCAGCTGTTTCTCGACGGCACCCTCACGCCCCGCGAGCGTGGCGCCCTGAGCGGGCGCATCACGGAAACCGCCCAGGCCGAGTACATCGACAAGGTGCTGCGCCAGACCGCGGTGTTCAGTGAAGACTTCCACAAGGCCGGCAGTGTCTTCGACCGGCTGGCGCCGCAGGACTTCTACCTGTCGCTGGTGGGCGACCGCTCCGGCGGCCGTTGCTACCCCCTGGTCCGGGCGATGGCCGTGGCCCTGGCCAGCGGTGGCGAGGCGGGCGTCAACAGCCTGGTACAGAAGCTGTTCCTGGCCTCCGCCGACCCTCAGGCGGGCAGCTCGACGCTGCTCAAGAACAGCCTGATCCGCCTGCATTCCAATGTCGAAGCGGTCCAGGCTTCCAGGGAGCTGGGGCAGGTCAAGTTGTCCGAGGTGGTGTCGCGGCTGGCCGCCAGCAGCGGCACCTCGATGTTCGCCCTCAATACCCAGAACCACTCGATGATGGTGGGCAGCACACAGACCGCCGAGGGCCGTCGCTACTACTTCTATGACCCGAACGTGGGGATCTTCGCCTTCGACTCCAGCAAGGGCTTGACCAAGGCCATGCAGCAGCACCTGGTGACGCGCAACCTGGCCGCGCACTATGGCTCGTTCGGCACAAAGTCGCTGCCGGCGTTCAACCTGATCGAGATCGATACCGGCAAGATGGCCGAGGTGCCGGTGGGCAACGGGCTGAATGTGGCCGATCTGTCGCGGCCCGAGGAGCTGGCCGGAGTCATCGGCCAGCGCCGCCAGGTCGAGCAGGCAGTAGACGCCCGGCAGCGCGTCAGCGAAGACCTGCGCCTGGGGGCGGCGTTGACCACCTTCGACGCCGAGCAGTGGGGCGCGCGCTTCGAAGTCGCCAGCACCCGGCTGGCCCGGGAACACCAGTTGGGCAGCCAATGGATACCGATCATTGCCAACATCGAGGCACAGCAGGAGGGCGGCTATCGGGTCCAGTTCATCAACCGTGACCAGCCCGAGCAGACCCGCTGGCTGGCCACCGACGATGGCACCTTTGTCGAGTTCCGGCGTTTCGTCGACGAGCACATGCGGGTGTTCAACCAGCACTTCACCCTGGAGCACGGGCAGATACGGCCGCGTGCCGGAGTCGGCGAAGCGGCGCCGGTGGATGGCTTGAACGCCGGCTTCGCGGTGCAGACGCTGATCCAGTGGTTCGCCGACAAGAACCGCAAGGACACAGCCCAGGGCACGGTTTCGCCGGACCTGGCCACTGCGCTGAAGATCCACAGCTACCTGGGCCTGGCGCAGATCGGCCATGGCACCTTGCAGGACGTGGTCAAGGTCACCGAACTGGTACAGACCGCGTTGCGCGGCGAAGCCATGGCTGCCGAAACCTCGCTCAAGGACTTTGCCTCGACCCTGGGCCACACCGTCAACGAAGGCGCGGGCGTGCTATTTGGCGGGGCCATGGTCGGCCTCGATGCCTATGAACTGGCCCATGCGGAGAACGATGTGCAGAAGGCGGTGTTCGGCACCCAGCTGGCGTTCGATTCGGCCAGCTTCGTCACCGGCGCGGCCGGGGTCGGCGCCGGGCTGCTCGGCGCCTCGACGGCGGCCGCGGTGCTCGGCGGCGCGGGGGTGATCCTCGGCGGCCTGGCGGTGGGCTTCACCGCGCTGGCCCAGGCCTTTGGCGCGGTGGCCGAAGACGCCAAGGCGGTCGGGCGCTATTTCGATACGCTCGACAAGGCCTACAAAGGCAACGGCTACCGTTATGACGCGGACAAGAAAGTGCTGGTGCCGCTGGCCGGTGCGGTGGTCAAGCGCCTGGACCTGCGTAACAACCAGATCGGTTTCGACAGCCAGTACATTTACCGCACCCACCACGGCTCCACCGGTTCCGGGGCGATCAACTACTTCTTCTGGGCCGGGGATTTCCCGCGGATGATCCACGATCGTGGCCAGGCGATCGAGGTGCGCAGCGGCATCGGCTACAAGGACGCCACGCGTACGCTCGAGCATGGCGACAGCACAGCGGTGATCCTGCCGGGCACGCCCAAGTCCTACATCAGCTACGAGTACATGATCCTGCCGGGGTCCACCACCCGGCATGACCCCGGTTTCGACGTGATCCGCAGGCTCGAGGAGGACCGGCGTTTCGACTACGACTTCTACATCTTCCCGAGCGAGGAGACGATCCGGAGGATTCGCCAGGAGTACGTCGAGACCCCGATCGAGGTGCTGCTCGACTCGCGCGACCGGCAACTGGTGATACCCGAGCTGCCCAAGGAACTGCACGGCTATCTGAACTACCAGATCAAGGGCGCGGGCGGGCGTTATCTGGTCGGCCTCAATGAAGGCACCCGGGTCGATCTGTCCAGCGAGGCAGGCACGCCGTCGCGCTGGATCATCGACAGCAGCCAGCTGGCGAGCGAGAGCATCAGCGTGTCCAAGGACCAGTTGGTGGTCGGTGGCGTGGTGGTCAAGCTCGACCCGGCAAGCAACGGCCAGGTGCTGGTGGTCAACGCCAGGGGCGAGGTGCGCGAAGTCGATTTCGCCGGCATGAGCGCTCGGGTGGTGGAGGAAGACGCGAGCAAATGGCAGCTGCCTGGCCAGCGTATCGAACAGCACCTGAGCGAGCTGGCCAAGGCCCATCAGCTGCACGGTCAGTACGTGGTCGTCGATAACTACCGCCACGAGGGGCGCAATGTCGGCCGGGCGTTCTACGACGTCGCCAAGGACCGCATGCTGTTCACCGACACCCAGGTGGAACAGGCCAGGAACGCCCAGTTGGGGGCGGTCATCGGCGAGCATGCCTACTTCGTCGACGCCGAGAACGCCGCGGCGTGGCGGGTCGAGATCGCCACCGGCAAGGTCGACGCGCAGTTCGCCCCGTCGTTCAACCAGAGCGCGGGCCGGATCAGCCGGTTCTGGCAGGAGGGCGACGCGGTCTACCTGGCCCGTCGTTATCAGCTCAAGGAGCGCGAGGCCGAACTGAACTTCCGCATCACCGGTGACCGGATGGAGCTGGTCGGGGTGGTCGGCGATGACGCATTGCTGCAACTGTCGGCCCGCACCGACCAGCATGGCGATGCGCTCAAGGCCCTGCTCCAGGGCTACCAGAGCCAGGTCACGCAGCGGGCCACCCCGGTGTACAGCCTGGGCGCGCCGATGATGGAACCGAGCGCTGCGGCGCTGGTGACGGTGTTTGGCCTGGATAACGCGAAAGTCGCGCACCGCTACTGGGTGCGCACTAGCGACGGCACGGTGATCAAGCCGAACCTGGCGCCCCCGGCGGGTCAGCAGCCGCCGCCGGATGCCCAGGGCAAGCCCCAGAGCGCCTGGCCGATTCCGGCGGACCTGGTGTTCGCCGGCAGCATGCCGCAGCCGGCTGGCCAGGAGGTGTTTTTCTTCTACAGCCAGAAGCAGAAGGTGCTGTTCCGCCAGGAAGGGCCGGGGCAGAAGGTCCTCGACGGTAGCCAGCCGAGCGCCTTGCGCCTGGCCACGCCGGCCCTGGCCAATGTGCTCGAACTCAACGGCCATCTGGTGGCCGTGACCGAGGATGGGCTGGTCGCGCGGATCGAGGCGACAGGGCGCCTGAGTTATGAAGCGGTCAACGAGCATTGGCTCAAGGGCCGCAGCACCTGGTGGCAGGACCTGGCCAGTGTCAACGGTAGCAGCGCCACCCTGGCGGTATTCGGGGCCAAGGCCGCCGACGGCAAGAGTGCGCTGCCGGTGTGGTACCACAACGGCCAGGTGATCGTGGCGGCGTCCTCGCTGCAAGGCAAGCCGCTGCAATTTCTCGGCTTCGACAGCGCCAGCTCCAGCGCGCGGCTGTTCGAGCCCGAGAGCGGCAAGCTCTACCTCCAGGCACCGATGACGTCCGAGGCGTTGGCGACCGCGTTCGGCGGCGACGAGGTGCTTGAGGCTTCGGCACAGCTGCCCGCCGCCACGCTGCCGATGCCCGAGGTGCAACTGCGCTCGGCGGTCCAGGTGGATGCCGGGCTGCGGTTGACGACGGTGCAGGGGGAGATCCTGCTGCGCGCCAACAACGGCGATGTGCAGCTGGTGGCGCTCGACAAGGGCTGGCAGCAGCAACACCTGGGCAATCTGCCCCAGGCGCTGGCGCAAGTGGCTGGCCAGTGGCGAGCCAAAGGCGTGCTGACCTTGCAAGGCGCCGAGAGCCAGGGCTGGTTCGATGTCGCCAGCGGGCGGATGTTCGCCAGCACGGGCATTCCCGCCGCGAGCGACCTGCGTTTTATCGGGGTGGCTGCCGAATCGCAGCGCTCGGCGTACGTCTACAGCCCGACGGAACAGGCGCTGTACAAGGTCAAGGAAGGGGCTGCGCAGAAACTCGGTCACTACGCCAATGTCGAGCGTATCGGCTCGTCGCTGCTGCTGCAGGGCGGCGGCGGTCGTCAGGACGAGCTGGCGCCGCCGCTGATCGCCGGGGTCGACAGCGTGGTGCTGCATGGCGGCGGTGCCAACGACACCTATCGCTTCAGCCCCGCGATGTGGGCGCATTACCGCACGGTGGTGATCGACAACGATGACCCGGGCCAGGCCCTGGACCGCCTGATCCTGCCGGTGGCCGATGGCAAGAACATCCTCGTCAGCCGTCGGGGCGAGGACGTGCTGCTGACCGACGCCGGCACCGGCACGGCCTTGGTGCTGCGCCAGGTGTTGGGCAGTGAGGCCGCGGCGCACCGGCATCTGCAGATCGAGCTGCAAGGCGACTCGTCGGTGATCAGTGTCGATCATCTGGTGAAGGGCTTTGCCCAGGCGGGATCGGCCAAGGACGTTTTGTTCGAGCTGTCCTCGCGCGAGCGCCAGGCCGTGCCGACGGCGAACGACATCGCCTCGGTGACGGAGGCCGAGGGGCCCAGCCTGGCCAAACTGAGCGGGGCCATGGCGGCCTTCGCCGACACCGGCGGGGCGCGTGAGCACCTGCCGCAAAACCGTCAGGCCGCCCAGGCGGTGCTGGTGCCTTCACTGACCTGACCACGCGGGAGCAACCACAGGAGGGGCGCCAAGCCTCTCCTGTCTCCTGGCCCACCTTGTTTGGAAACAGAAACAGACCATGACCAACCCCATGATTTCGCGGCAGCGAGCCCTTGCCGGCTGGCTGCCCGTCCTGCTATCGCTGGCCGCGTTGCCGGCGGCCTCCCTGGCGGTGGCCGCCGAACAGCCGCGTAAGGCCCTGCCCAGCGACCTGTGGCGGGTGTACCTGGATGCCCAGCACAACAACAGCGAGCTGGCGGCGGCCCGTGCCGACCAGGCCGCCCGCGCCGAGGCGGTGCCCCAGGCCCGGGCCGGGCTGCTGCCCACGCTGTCGGCCAGCGCCGAGCTGAACGGCACCAGCACCTCCCTGCAACAGCCACGGCAGGACACCCGGCGCAGCGGCACCAGCTACCAGGCGGTGCTGAACCAGCCGATCTTCCGTGCCGATCGCTGGTTCAGCCTCAAGGCCGCCGAAGCCGAGGACCAGCAGGCCCAGCTGGAGCTGGCGGCAGCCGAACAGAAACTGATGCTCGACAGCGCCCAGGCCTATTTCGGCCTGCTCAAGGCCCAGGACGCCCTGGCGGCGGCCAAGGCGGAAGAGGCGGCGCTCAAGCGCCAGCTGGAACTGGCCGAGAAGGGTTTGCAGCTGGGCCTGTCGGACCGTACCGATGTGCTCCAGGCCGAGGCCGGGCATGACACCGCGCGGGCCAACCGGATCGTCGCGCAGAAGCGCACCGACGATGCCTTCGAAGCCCTGGACACCCTGACGCACCAGCAATACGCGGCGATCCAGGGCGTGCGGCATGACATGCCGATCTTGTTGCCCGAGCCCAACGATGCCCGGCGCTGGGTCGATACCGCGGTGCGCCAGAACTTGACCCTGCTGGCCAGCCAGCAAGCCCTGGACGCGACGCAGCAGACCCTGAGCGCGCGCAAGGCCGGGCACGCGCCGACCCTCGACGCGGTACTGCGTTACCAGACCGGCGACAACGACAACCTGGGGTATGGCAACAGCGATATCCGTGGCAGCGGCTACGGCGGCAATGTCGAGCAGCGCTCCGTTGGCCTGCAGTTGAACATTCCGCTGTTCAGCGGCGGCCAGACCTCTTCCCAGGTGCGCGAGGCCCACCAGCGGATGAATCAGCGCGAGTACCTCAACGACAACCTGCGGCGCCAGGTGGTGGAGCAGACCCGCAACCTGCATCGCGGCCTCAACAGCGGCGTCGATCAGGTCAAGGCCCGGCGCCAGTCGATCATCTCCAACCAGGGCGCGGTGCTGGCCTCGCAACTGGGCTTCCAGGTCGGCACCCGCAATATCGTCGATGTGCTGGAAGCCCAGCGCCAGTTGTATAACGCCGTGCGCCAGTACAACGACAGCCGTTATGACTACATTCTCGACACCCTGCGGCTCAAGCAGTCGGTGGGAACCTTGTCGCCCCAGGACCTCAAGGCGCTTGGTGATTACCTCAAGGCCGACTACGATCCCGACCGCGATTTCCTGCCGCCGGAGTTTCCACGCCGGCTGGCGGCGCGTTGAGCTGTTTGTCAGGGCACAGGCGTATGCGCACGGGTTTATCAGGTAAAGGGGCGAGGTGTTGCACAGGCTAACCAACTTCTTCGACAGCCACAGACGGTGTTGCTACGCCCTGGGCGTGGTGCTCGCGGTCGGCGCCGCGGTGGCGCTGGGCAACTACTACCGCCTGCAGGTCGAGGACGTCTACCAGGCCAGTATCGAGATGCAGACCCAGGAGTACGCGGCGGATCTGCAGCAGTGGAAGTCCGACGGTTTTGCCATTGGCGCGCTGTCGATCCTGGGGCGCCACAACCCCTCGCTGAAACGGGTGATCCTGGAGCGCGAGCCCTCCGCGGAATTGATGGCGCAGGCGGCGATCCCGTTGAAGACGCTGTCCATGGTGGTGGGCGCCAACCACGCCTTTGTCCTCAACCGCGACGGGGTGGTGGTGGCGGCCCACGATCACCAGGGCCAGGCGCCGCTGGGGCTGAATGTGGCCTTCCGGCCCTACTTCAAGGTGGCGCTCAACGGCGGCAGCAGCGTCTATGGCGCGATCAGCGTCACCACCGGCACCCGCATGTTCTACATGGCGGTCCCGGTCTACGAGTCGCGCACGCGCCAGGACCAGGTGATCGGGGTCCTGGTGGCGCGTTTCGACGGCAAGATGCTCGACACCAGCCTGAGCAAGCAGTATGGCGACGACCTGAAAATGATCCTGTCGCCCAGCGGCGTGGTGCTGGCCGCCAGCACCACGGATTTTCTGCTCAAGGCCGATCGCGCCTGGTCGCTGCGTGAATTCGGCGGCGAGATCCGCCGCCAGTTCGGCGACTACCCGTTCGCCCACGGGGTGCCCGAACGCTTGCCGTTCGATACCCGTCAGCCGCAGGTCAAGCTGGACGGCCGGCGCTATAGCCTGTCCCGGGTCGATTTCGACTGGAACGACCCCAGCGGTCCCTGGACCCTGGTCACCCTGGGCGACCTGGATACGGTGCTGCCGGCCGAGCAGGTGCTGCTGATCAAGGGCTTGAGCGCCGTGGTGTTCCTGCTGTTGCTGTGGGGCGGCCTGCGGCGCCTGGCCGATGCCCGGCGGCACAAGGCCGACGTGGCGCGGATCGAGCAAAGCGAGCGACGCCTGGACATGGCCCTGCAAAGCGGCGCGCTGGGGCTGTGGGACTGGAACGTCAGCCTGGGGATCGTCATCAATAACGATGTCTGGCTGCGGATCCTCGGCTACAGCAAGGAGGAGCTGGACCAGACCTTTGGCAATGGCCTGGATCGCTGGGCCTGCCTGGTTCATCCCCAGGACCATGAGCCGGTCATGGCCAGGCTCAGGGCGCACCTGAACAACGAAGTCGAGGAGTACCGCGCCGAGTACCGCATGCGCAGCAAAAGCGGACGCTGGTTGTGGGTGCTGGACATCGGCCGGGTCATGCAGCGCGATGCCGATGGCACTCCAACGCGGGTCACCGGCGTGCTGCAGGACATCACCCAGGCGGTCGAGGTGCAGCAGTCGATCGTCGACAGCCAGACCAAGTTGCAATCAATGATCGCCAACATTCCGGGGGTGGTGTTTCGCAGCCTGCCGGACGCCTCGCGGACCATGGTGTTCGTCAGCGAGGCCATCGAGGGCCTGAGCGGTTTTGCGGCGGCGCATTTCCTCGCCGGGCACAGCTATCGCGACCTGGTCCACCCCGACGACCTGGAGATTTTTGCCGGCTGCCTGGGCAGCGCCAGCTACATGCTCGAATACCGGATCATCACCGCCAGCCAGGAGGTGCGCTGGGTCTACGACAAGGGCCAGACCATTGTCGTGGACGGGGTGCCGCAGTACCTGGACGGGGTGATTTTCGACATCAGCGAGCGCAAGGCGGTGGAAGCCCAGGTCCAGCAATCGCGGCGCGACGCCGAGCTGGCGACCCAGGCCAAGTCGGAGTTTCTCGACAGCATGTCCCATGAAATCCGCACGCCGCTGAACGCGATCATCGGCATGGCCCACCTGGTGCAGGACATGCCCCTGGAGCGGGTGCAGCGCGACTACATCGAGAAGATCGACCGCGCGGCGCGCAACCTGGTGGGCACCATCAATGGCGTGCTCGACCTGTCGAAGATCGAAGCCGGCAAGCTGAGCATGGAGCAGGTCTGCTTCGACCTGCGCGAACTGGTGGACGATGTGTTGCTGCTGGTGCGCCAGCGCGCGGAAGAACAGGCGCTACAGCTGCGCCTGGACATTCCGGCCCTGCTGCCGCGCAGCTATGTCGGCGATCCGCTGCGCCTGGCCCAGGTGCTGACCAACCTGGTGGACAACTCGATCAAGTTCACCGAGGCCGGGCATGTGTGCATCGGCGTGTGCCTGGTGCGTCAGTGGAACGACAAGGCCCTGCTGTGCTTCAGCGTCACCGACACCGGGGTGGGCATCAGCGACGAGCAGCAGGCGCGGCTGTTCAATGCCTTTGTCCAGGCCGACCTGTCGATCAGCCGGCGTTACGGCGGCAGCGGCCTGGGGCTGACCATCTCGAAAAAAATCGTGCAGATGATGCAGGGCGACATCTGGGTGCACAGCAAGCCGGGGCAGGGCGCGGTGTTCAAATTCACCGTGCAGTTGAACGTGCCGCAACAGCGGCCGCAGGCCTTGCCCGCGGCGAGTTGCAGCGCGCCGGCCACGCCATCGGTGGCCGGTGCGGCGGGGCTGTGCACGGTCAACGACTATGCGCGATTGCTGGCGGGGACGCGGGTGCTGGTGGTCGAGGACAACCGGCTGAACCAGGATGTGTTGCAGGGCCTGCTGCAGCGCGCCGGGGTCCAGGTGGTGCTGGCCGCCAACGGCGCCGAGGCCTTGCAGAGGTTGCTCGAGGACGGGCGCTTCGACGGGGTGCTGATGGATTGCCAGATGCCGGTCATGGACGGCTACGGCACCACGCGCAAGATCCGCGGTTACCCGCACCTGCGCTCGCTGCCGATCATCGCGGTGACCGCCAGCAGCCAGATCGATATCCAGGGCCGGGTGCTGGCCGCCGGCATGAGCGATCTGGTGAGCAAGCCGCTGGAGGTCACGGCCTTCTATCGGACCCTGGTGCGCTGGATCAAGCACCTGGAGCTGCCCGCGGGGGAGATTGCGACAAGCCTGCCCAGCGGCGTCTCGACCCCGGGCTACGAGGGCATCGACTCGGCGCTGGGGCTGGCGGTGGTGAACCAGGACCTGGCGCTGCACCAGAAGCTGCTGGCGGATTTTCGCGATGACCAGCAGCAGGTCATCGAGCGCCTGTGGCTGGCCCATGCCACCGAGGACCTGCAGGCCATCGGCTTTCTGGCCCACAGCCTGCAAGGGGCGGCCGGCAACATCGGCGCCACCGCGGTCAGGCAGGCGGCCAGGGAACTGGAGGAACAGTGTGCCGGGCAGGCCGACCTGGTGCCCTTGATCCGCCAGCTGGCGCAGTGCCTGGAACCGCTGCTGGCCGGCCTGGTGGGCTTGCCAACGGCGGGTGCCGAGCCTCCGGTCCGGGAGAACGAGGCACTGGGCACTGAGCAGCTGTTAAAACTGGAGCGACTGGCCAAGCTGCTGCACAACCATAATGCGCAGGCCCTGGCGCTGATCGATGAGCTGTGCGAGCAGAGCCGTAGCGGTGCCCTGCGGGCGATTCAGGAGCGGATCTACCGGCTGGAGTTCCAGCAGGCCTATGCGCTGCTGGTCGAGTTGCGCGCGGCCCAGGGCTAGCGCGCGGCGCGGGTCAGTTCGAGGTAGCGGGCCATCCGGTCCGTGCAGTGCTCCACCAGGCACTGGTGCAGGGCTCGCAGCGACTCGGTGATTTGCGAGCGGTGCGATACCACCAGGCTCAGCGGCGCGGCATCGGCCTGCCAGCCGGGGAGCAGGGGCAGCAGACGCCCGGCGAGCAGGTCCTCGACCACGTTCAACAACGGCAGGTAGACCACGCCGTGGCCGGCCACCGCCCAGCGCCGCGCGGCGTCGCCATCGTCGCAGCAGAAATGCCCCTGTACCCGCACGTCCTCGACCTGACCCGGCGCATGGAAACGCCAGCGGCTCTCCGGCCGGCCAATGCTGTGGCAGATGATGCATTCGTGCTCGCTCAGCTGTTCCGGCGATTCGGGCGTGCCATGTTCGACCAGGTAGCCGGGCGCGGCGCAGGCGATGAAGTGGTGCTGCTTGAGCACCGGCAGTTCGACCAGGTCCAGCGCCAGGCTTTTGCCGTAGCGCAGCGCCGCGTCGAAGCGGCCCTTGAGCAGGTCCTCTTCCTTGTCGCTCAGGGCCAGCTTGATATACAGGCGCGGGCGTTCCTGCTTGAGCCGGGCGAGCAGCTCCAGCAGCAGGTTGCGGCCCAGGTCGGAAGACACCGTGAGCTCCAGCATGCCGTCGTCGTGGGTCAACGAGCGCTTGCCGTTGGCCAGGATCTTCAGGGCGTGCTGCGCGCTTTCCAGGTAACGCACGCCTTCGGGGGTGAGTTTCATGGTGCGGGTGGAGCGGGTGAACAGGCGCACGCCGAGACGGTTTTCCAGGCGCTTGAGCGCCAGGCTGGCGGCGGCCGGGGTGATCGACATGATGCGCGCCGCGGGCGACAGGCCCTGCAGCTCGGCAATCAGCACGAACAGTTCCAGGTCGGCGAGGTTAGGCATGGGCAAGGCTCACTGTCCGTTCACGGGCCGAAAAAGCTCTGTGACGAACTCAGCAAGGCCGCCGAGAGCGACGCCGGGCCGCAGGCGATGCATTGCTCGAACCCCGGCTGTTCATACATCCGCGCCATGGCCTGGGCGTGCCGGCCGGAAAGGTCGCCGCCGGGTTGCAGCAGGCTCAGGTGGTAGTCCAGCGCCAGGGCGAACAGGCGGGCCGAGAGCGGGAGATCGAGGCTTGCCGGGCTGCGGTCGCCCTGGAGCAGCGCCTCGGCATGGGTGATTTTCCAGGCGAGGTTGAGGATGCGGTCTTCCGGGTCGGCGTGGGCGAGAATCTCCTCGATCAGCACCCGGCTGTGGGCCAGGGCCTGGCCGATGCTGCCGCCGGGCTGGTTGAGGCCCATCAGGGCCAGGCAGGCGGCGCTGCGAAACGCCGCGGGGTCGCTCTGGGTCACGCCGCTGTCGAGCAGGATCGACAGGGTGTCGAGCAGCGCCTCGAGGCGGATCCGCGGGTTGCCGGCCAGCTGCAAGGCCAGGGCGCCGATAAAGCCGTCGCGCATGTCGCTGCCGGCCGAGGGCTCGGCCGCCGGTTGCGGGCTGTGCAGGGGTTTGTCGCGGTAACCCAGTTGCGTCGCCACCCGGGCCAGCACCACCGGCGGCGAAATCGGCTTGGCGATGTAGTCGGCGGCGCCGAGCAGCAGGCCCAGGCGTTCGTCTTCGACGCTGCTGCGCGAGGTCAGGAAAATCACCGGGATGGCCGCGGTCGCCGGGTGGCTCTTGAGTTCGCTGAGCACCTGGAAGCCGTCCATCTCGGGCATCAGGATATCGAGGATGATCAGGTCGGGGCTGGCGCTGCGGGCCAGGGCCAGGCCACGCTCGCTGTTCTTCGCCAGCAGCACTTCATATTCGCTCGTCAGGGTTTTCGAGAGCACGATCAACGACTGCGGGTCGTCGTCGATCGCCAGGAGGGTATAGGGCTTGGGGGCGTGCTCTGCGGGCATGACGGGGGCGCCTGATCAAGAGAGGGCGGCAGTTTATCTTATTTGATCGGCCGGTCGCGTTGGTGCGTTGCCGCAGGGGTCATGGGTGAAAGGTGTAGCGATCCTTGCCCGTGTGCTTGGACTGGTACAGCGCCTTGTCGGCCTTGAGCAGCGCCTGGTTCAGGCTGTCGTCGTCCTCGACCCGGGCCAGGCCGATGCTGACGGTCACCGGGTACCGGGCCCGGGCTTGGCGCACCACCTGGCACAGGCGTTCGGCCAGTTGCTCGACGTCGTCGCGCCGTACCCCGCCCAGGTAGATGGCGAACTCTTCGCCGCCCAGGCGCGCGTAATCGAAGCCGGCCATGACCGTGCGGATATCCGTGGCCACCCGCTTGAGCACCTCATCGCCGATGTCGTGGCCATACAGGTCGTTGATTTTCTTGAAGTTGTCGACGTCGATCATCGCCAGGTAGTGGTCATGCTCCCGGGGCTGCGCCGCCAGTTGTTCGCCGGCGCGGGCCATGAACGAGCGGCGGTTGGGGATGCCGGTCAGGCTGTCGTTGTAGGCCTGTTCCAGCAACAGCTTGGACATGATGTAGGTGTGCAGCTTGGCCTGGCGCAGCTTGATGAAGCTGTAGAGGGTCAGGGCGGTGAGGAACAGGGCGTAGATCAGCAGCATGGCGCCCTTGAGTTCCAGCACCGAGGTCTGGGTCATGATGAACGGGTCGAGCACCACCCAGGTCAGCACGAGGGTGGCGAAGAACGACCAGCGCCGCAGGGGCAGCACCGAGGCGCTGTAGAGAATGCTCGAGGCGCCGAGGATCAGCCAGTCGGGGCGCAGGTCCAGCGGCATGCCTTCGATCACCAGGCGGATACCCGCGCCGATGATCAGCACGAAAAGCAGGTTGAGCCACTGGAAGTACCGGGCGTTCTTGATGAAGGCCAGCATGATCGCGTTGATCGCCAGGGCGACCAGGAACGCCATCGAGTACAGGGTGAAGCCCTGCTTGCCGGGGAAGCTGACGATCAGGTTGAACAGCAGCCAGATGCTGATGCTGGCGACGTAGATCAGCAGGCAGAAACCGTGCAGCCGTTCGAAGTCGTACTGGGCGAACTCGGCCTTGAGGGCCGGCGGCGTGGCCTGTTTCAGCACTTGCGCTTCAATGGTCTTGAGCATTACGGGCCTTGGACGTGAACGGGTGGACGGGAGCGATAAGCCTCCTGGCGAGCGCGCGGACTGCGCAGGGCCTCGGGGCTGAATGAAAGCAGTGGGCGTGGGACTTGTCCAACCGCGGCGGGCACCGGTGTGGGCGTCCTTCAACGTCGCGGTGCGGTTTGTTCAAGGTGGGGCGGCTTGGCGATCAGGTTACGCGCTTGAGGGCGACGCAGATACGTGATGGTCGCCGTCGGAGCGCGTAAGCGCGCGGAGCATGCCGGTCGACATGCGCAGCAGCAGAGGCCTCGACGAGACCTCTGCGCCTGGGCTTCAGCCTGGTTGACGCTGTTTCAGCGCCGCATCCTGGGCATTGAAAGTGCGCGCCGCGGCGGCCACTTCCTTGCGCACGATGGTCTTGCCGATCGGCGCCAGGGCAATACCCGCCAGCTTCAGGTGCTGGATGCCGAAGGGAATGCCGATGATGGTGATAAAGCACAGCAGCGCCGACATCACATGCCCCAGCGCCAGCCAGATCCCGCCGAACACGAACCACAGCACATTGCCGATCACCCCCAGGCCGCTGGTGCCGATATCGTCCTTGTTGTTCAGCTCGCGTCGGCTGATCGCCTCCTTGCCAAACGGAAAGAACGAGAAGGCGCCAATCACGAAACAGGCCCGGCCCCAAGGGATGCCGACGATGCTGATAAAGGCCAGGATGCCCCACAGCCACCAGCACAGGCCCATGAAAATGCCGCCGAGGATAAACCAGAGAAAATTGCCGATGGCGCTCATGTGAAGCTTCCTTGTTTGAACCGTGAAGGGTGTCGAACAGGCCCCGTTCGAGGCCCGTGCAGGTATAGACGCTTATTCCTTGCGCCGAGTCAGGCCGGAGACGATCGCCACCAGCAACAGGCTGATGCCCCAGCCGATGAGGGTTTCGAGCCACACCAGAAAGCGGATGCTATGCCCCCAGTCCCAGTTCCAGAACTCCACCCAGGCGTTGGGGGAGGGCGTCGTGGTGATCGGTCCCCAGTCCTTCTCCTGTTGCAGATCGACCAGTGACAACAGGATGTCCAGCGAATAGGCACCAGGGCTGAAGCCAGTGTACTCACCACGCAAGGCATCGCAGGTGTACCAGTTGCCGATCCCTGAAGGGATGGGTGTATCGGGTGAGCGCTTTTGCCAGCCTTCTCCATACTCCTTTCGGCAAGTGGTATAGGCGTCGCTCTGGAACACCAGCGGGTTGCTTGGGGCGAACACGTTCTGCTCGACGGCGGCGTACCAGTAGACGGCGGTGAAGGCTAGCCAGATGCCGAGAATCCAGGCCAGCAGGCGCATGGGGCGATAGCCGTAGCCGGTGAGGGCGCCATAGAGCACATGGGGGACAATACCAAGCCAGCGAAATCCCCGAGGCCAGTGAGCCGTTCTCTTGCCCACGGAGCCTACCTCGCGCAAACGCCTCTCGAAGGCGATCCCGACTTCCTGGGCTTCATCGGCATGTCCCATTTCTTCGAGCTTGTGTTTCAGGTGTCGCCAGGGCTGTGGGCGAAATCCGCTCTTTTCGCCTTTTAAACCATCGGTCCCTGCTGTAAACGGTGTCTGTTTGTCTAGCCAGGCAAGTCGGGCTTTGGCTTTTGTTCCATTGCTCAGGAAGTCATAGGAAAACCCGTCCAGTTGCAAGCCCTTACCCCAGGATCGAGTGTCGTCGTTCAAGGTTGTTACTTTTGTATTGTCGAGGAGGGCTTTCTGAAGGGGAATCGCTAGCTTTCTAACAATCAATGAGCCCGCGATATGTGCATGCTGGGCGACCAAGGCATAGCCGCCTTTTCCATCAAGTCGGGCTCCTTCGAGGTTAAGTTGGCTTCCTATCTTGATAGCAGATAGTCGAACGGTACCTTCAGATCTGAAGTCAGTTGATAGATTGACATTGCCTTTAATCACGGAGCTGTCCATTGCCAATGAGACGTCTCTTGTTGCAATGATGTGGCAGGAGGTGCAATTCAACTGGCCGTTGAGGGTAATACCCGCCAGGCGAACTTCGCCAAAGGCGGTGAACCCTCCACGCATGTTTATGTTTCCGCTGATATATATGCGGTCTGCCCGTATGGCACTAGAGCCTTGGCCGTTAATAGTGCTCTCACTGAGGGTTAACGAGCCTTCAACTCTGGCGCCTGTCAAGTTTACTGAACCGAAAGAGAACAGTTGTCGCATGGAAAGGGAGCCAGTTATTGACGCGAGTGGGGCCTGGATTCCTGCCCAGGCACTACCGTCCAGGCTCACTCGACCATCGATGGACGCACTGTTCAAAAAGAGCGTATTGAAGCAAAGGCAGTTTTGCAGCAAGAAGGCTGTAGGTATCTTGCTTGAGCGAAGGTCCAATGTTCCCTCGATGTAAGCTCCACGGAGCCTTACACCTTGCTCATGCAAGATGTTTTCCTCGTTACCGCCCAGAATAAGAAAACGAAGGAAGTCGGCACGGATGGTATTTTCCGATGTCGCCTGTTCTGGTCGGTGGTTGTCGAAGCTGGCTATTTTTCCTGAGAGCGCACACCTCAGCAGTTTTTTTTCGGCTGGCTTCAAATGCTGAAGCTCATATGGCATCCGGTTACGAGAGGGGATCATTTAGCCATCCCGTTGACTTGGCGCGTGCCGCTAGGCAGTACCTCAATCTGCAAGCTTTTGGCCTGCACGGCGTCGCGATAGGCCTCGGTAAAACCTGGGTGCCCCTCTGCGAGTGGAGCGATCTGTTGTTTGATGCTGCCACCAGCAAGGAAAGAGAAATCGCAAAACGCGAGCAAGGAACTCATAAATACATCCATGTAAGATCGCCGATCGGCAAAAAAGTGGCGCTATGCTATCGGCTTGTCGCCCCTGACAAAAGCACAAACCCTGGCTTCCCCCAGAAGTAACCACCTGATGTTTCTACAGATTGGCCACGACCGGTCGACACAGCGACCTGTGGCGGTTGCCGGGTCGAGTGCTAAATAGCGCGCGCTTCAATCGTTAGTGAAATGAAGCATTAACTCCTGCGCACCCGCACGACATTCCCCTTTATCCGAGAGTTTCGAACAAATGGAATTGAGCCCGTTGTCCAGCCCATCCCGTCTTGTCGCACCCCGGCTGAGGCTACCGTTGATCCTGGCCAGCCTGTTGTCCCTGGCCGGTTGCCAGACGCCAAAAAGCACCGCGCCGACCCTTCAGCCCACGGCAGAAGCATCGCTACAGCAGAACGCCCAGGCCTTCAGCGATCAGTTCAGGGCCTTGATGGTGCGCAATGCCTTTGCCGCCAACAGCCAGGCGTTGGTAGGGACAGTGGATCTGGTGGTGAAGATCGATCGCCAGAACGAGCTGCGCAGTTGCGAGACCCGGCCCAACGCCCACCTGGCCCCGGTCCCGGCCCTGGAAAGCCTGGCCAGGCAAGTGTGCTGGGACAGTCTGTTTCCCAAGGTGCCGGTCGAAATGTACGGGACCGAGGAGGAGATGGTGATTGTCGCGCCGCTGGTATTTCCGGCCCTCGACGAGTCCGAACCTGAGCGTCAGTGGCGAGCGCGGACGGTCCAGGCTTATGCGCAAAGCCGCTTCTTCTGGACCCAGGCCCTGGGCAAGCAGCCTGTCGACAGCATTGGCAAGGCCCATGTGCGCTTTGTCGCCAATGCCCAGGGGCAGGTGCAGGAGTGCCTGGTCAACCTCGATCCGGTTGCCGAGCGGCGGGACTCTTTCAAGCTGGACAGCGACCTGCAAGCGCGCCTGACCGCGCAGTGCAAGCAGCTGAACCTGCGGCAGATGCCCGGCTTCAAACTCGATGACAAGGGGCTGGCGCGGGGCAGTGTGCTGGTGGAATACGCGCCGTGGAAAGGCGGTCCGAAATACAACTGACTGCCGTCACAGGGATCTGTAGGAGGAGCCGCTCGACCCTCGATGGCTTGCGATCAGCGAAGCTGGGGCGGTCAGGCGCAGCGCGTTTTCGTTGACGATTTATCGCGAGCAAGCTCGCTCCTACAAAGGCGACATGCAGTTCAGGAGTCGCACTCAGGGATCGACCTGCGCCATCAGCTCCGGGATCGATTCCGGGCGTTTGGCGTAACGCTGGGCCAGCACCGCGCAGACCATCAGCTGGATCTGGTGGAACAGCATCAGCGGCAGGATCAGCACGCCCATGGTGCTGCCGGCGAACAGCACCTGGGCCATGGGCACGCCGGTGGCCAGGCTCTTCTTCGAGCCGCAGAAGAGGATGGTGATGCGGTCTTCCTGGTTGAAGCCGAACAGCTTGCTCAGCAGGCTGGAGGCCAGCAGCGCCAGCGCCAACAGCACGCAGCAGGCCAAGACCAGCCCGCCCAGGTTCCACAACGGAATCTGGTGCCAGATGCCTTCGTTCACCGCCTTGCTGAAGGCGCCGTAGACCACCAGCAGGATCGAGCCCTGGTCGACGAATTTCAGCCAGTTCTTGTTGCGCCCGACCCAGGCGCCGATCCAGCGGCGGGCGATCTGCCCGGCGATGAAGGGCAGCAGCAATTGCACGCTGATCTTGACGATGGCATCCAGGGTCGAGCCGGCATCGCCGTGCACATTCAGCAGCAGGGTCACCAGCAACGGCGTGAGGAAAATCCCGAACAGGCTGGACGCCGCGGCGCTGCAGATCGCCGCCGGCACGTTGCCCCGGGCCAGGGAGGTGAAGGCAATCGCCGACTGCACGGTGGCGGGCAGGGCGCAGAGGTAGAGCATGCCCAGGTACAGGTCGTTGCCGATCAGCGGCGACAGCAGCGGTTTGAGCGCCAGCCCGAGGATCGGGAACAGCACGAAGGTCAGGCTGAAGATCAGCAGGTGCAGGCGCCAGTGGCCGGCCCCGGCAATGATCGCCTCGCGCGACAGCTTGGCGCCGTGGAGGAAGAACAGCAGGGCGATGGCGGCGTTGGTCAGCCAGCCGAAGCCTAGCGCCACCTGGCCGCTGGCGGGCAGGAAGCTGGCCAGCAGCACCACGCCGATCAGGGTCAGGGTGAAATTGTCGGGCAAAAGACGTGAGCGACTCATAACGGGATCATCCAGGGGTTGCCAGGGCGGTGGGCTGACTCTAACGTGATGGCGGACTGCCGACTAACGCCAATGAGCCAGTAAATGCCGCCTAAAGGACATGAAAAGATCGTCCGACGCAGTATTCCCGGTCTGCCGAGCTTGCCTCGACCGGTGTACGGGCGCACCGAATCCCTGCCCAATCGGGCGCTGACCCGGCGCCACAGCCACCCCTGGGTGCAATTGTCCTACGCCATCCAGGGCGTGCTGGAAGTGCAGACCAGCGCCGGGCGTTTCATCGCCCCGCCGCAACGGGCGGTGTGGATTCCCGCTGGCATGCCGCACAAGGTGTTCAGCTCGCCGCGCACCGAAATGCGCAGCCTGTACCTGGATTGCCGTGTCACCGCCTGGGCCGGCGAAACCTGCCAGGTGCTGGCGGTGAGCAGCCTGCTGCGCGAATTGATCCGCGCCTTCAGCGAGCTGCCGGTGGAATACGCCGAAGACGGCGCCGACGGGCGCCTGGCCCAGGTCCTGCTGGACCAACTGGCCGCCGCGCCGCAACTGGACCTGATGTTGCCGCTGCCCCAGGACCCGCGCCTGCGGCAGATCTACCGCAGCCTGCAAGCGCACCCGGACCAGCCGACCACCCTGGGGCAGTGGAGCGAGAAACTGGGGGTGACGGAGAAAACCCTGAGCCGCCTGTTCCTGCACGACACTGGCCTGACCTTCCGCGCCTGGCGCCAGCGCCTGCGCCTGCTGGGCGCCCTCACGCCCCTGGAGAACGGCGAGCGGGTGACGGACGTGGCGCTGGCCTGCGGCTACGACTCGACCTCGGCTTTTATCGCCGCGTTCCGCCAGCAGTTCGATGCCACGCCCGGGGAGTTTTTTCGCTAGCGCTTTCTTCTGATACTTCTGGTCTGCTCTCAAGGTACTTGTCTGCACAAAGGTGCTATTTTGAGTGCTCTTAACAGCACTCATGAGAGCACTCCATGACCCATGTCCTTCTGTCCAACGTCGTTGCGAGCATTTCCGAACTCAAGAAAAACCCCATGGGCACTGTTGCGGCCGGTGGCGGCTCCTCCGTGGCCATTCTCAATCGCAACGAACCGGCGTTTTACTGCGTTCCGGCCAAGGAATACGAAGCCATGATGGAGCGCCTGGAAGACATGGAACTGCTCGCCTTGTGCCGTGAGCGAGAGAGCGACCCGACCGTCAAGGTTTCGCTCGATGACTTATGAGCTGGAGTTCTCCGAGAAAGCCTGGAAGGAATGGCAAAAGCTGGGCCCCACGCTGAAAGAGCAATTCAAGAAGAAGCTGCAGGAACGCCTCGTCAACCCCCATGTCCCGGCCGATCGCCTGAGCGGTTTGGGCAATGCCTACAAAATCAAACTGCGCACGGCTGGCTACCGTCTGGTGTATCGGGTGGTGGATGAGGTGTTGGTGGTGACGGTCATTGCCGTGGGCAAGCGGGAGCGGGGGAGTGTCTATCAGCAAGCCAGGAAGCGTTAGCCGGCCAGGAGAGCTTCAAGACGCCGCCCAGGCTGTGCGCAATCTAGCCGCTGCCGCAGGCTGCGATCGGGCGCTTGCGCCCGGCACGATCCGGCTTTTGGAGTGCACTGGCGTCGGTGGCCGCCCCTCAACCCTGGACTTTGTACCCGTCATCCAGGGCGAACGGCCACCTCGTCATGCAAAAAACTAAGCCGGCGTCAGCCGCTCGGCCTTGGACGGCGCGGCCACGGCCAGTGGCGCGAAGCTGTGGGGCTGGGCCATGTTCCACATGCGCGCGTAGAACTCCGAACTGATGGGGCGTTGCAACAGCTCGCCGGGTTCGAGGAACACGTGGATCTGCGAGAACAGCCGGACCTCGGTGGTGGTCAGGCGCCGTACCAGGTGCTTGGCCTGCAACTGCGCCGGGTGGTCGAGGCCGGCGGCGCTGAGCATCTCGCCGAGGGCGACCAGGGTGTTGCGATGGAAGTTGTGCACCCGCTCGGCCTTGTCCGTGACCTGCAGCGCTTTCTGGCGCAGCGGGTCCTGGGTGGCGACGCCGGTGGGGCATTTGTTGGTGTGGCAGCTTTGCGACTGGATGCAGCCGATGGCGAACATGAAACCGCGCGCGGCGTTGACCCAGTCGGCGCCGATGGTCAGCACGCTGGCGATGTCGAAGGCACTGATCACCTTGCCGCTGGCGCCCAGCTTGATCTGCGAACGCAGGCCGGCGCCGACCAGGGTGTTATGCACGAACAGCAGGCCCTCGCGCATGGGCATGCCGATGTTGTCGGTGAACTCGCGAGGCGCGGCGCCGGTGCCGCCTTCCTTGCCGTCGACCACGATAAAGTCCGGCTGGATGCCGGTCTCGAGCATGGCCTTGACGATGGCCATGAACTCCCAGGGATGACCCACGCAGAACTTGAAGCCCACCGGCTTGCCACCGGACAGGTTGCGCAGCTTGACGATGAATTCCAGCAGTTGCATGGGCGTGCTGAACTCCGAGTGCCGCGCCGGCGACACACAGTCGTGGCCCATCTGCACGCCTCGGGTCTTGGCGATTTCGGCGGTGACCTTGTGCTTGGGCAGGATGCCGCCATGCCCTGGCTTGGCGCCCTGGCTGAGCTTGATCTCGATCATCTTCACCTGCGGATGGCTGGCCTGCTCGGAGAAGCGCTGGGCATCGAAATGGCCGTCCAGGGTGCGGCAACCGAAGTAGCCGCTGCCGATTTCCCAGATCAGGTCGCCGGCGAATTCCTGGTGATAGGGGCTGATGCTGCCTTCCCCGGTGTCGTGGGCGAAGCCACCGAGCCGGGCGCCTTTGTTCAGGGCGCGGATGGCGTTGGCGCTCAGCGCGCCGAAGCTCATGGCCGAGATGTTGAACACCGAGGCGCTGTAGGGCAGCAGGCAATCCGGCCCGCCGACCACCACGCGGAACTGGCTGGGGTCGCAGGCATCGCCCGGGACCATGGAATGGCTGATGAATTCGAAGCCGGGCTGATAGACGTCGGCCAGGGTGCCAAAGGCCTTCTCCGCGGGCTGGTTCTTGGCGCGGGCGTAGACCATCGAGCGTTGCGAGCGGGAGAAGGGCAGCTTCTCGTCGTCGCCTTCCAGCAGGTACTGGCGGATCTCCGGGCGAATCGACTCGATCAGGTAACGGATATTGCCGATGATCGGGTAGTTGCGGCGCACCGCATGGTGGCTTTGCAGCAGGTCGTTGAGGCCGACCAGGCTGAGCACCCCGGCCAGCACGATCAGCCCCTGGCCCCAGGGGCTGGCGGGCCAATGCAACAGGCCGAACAAGGTAAGGGCAAGGCAAAGGATCAGGGTCGCGTAGCGACTGAGCAGCGATATCTTCATGGTCGTTCCTTGGGCAAATCGTAAGACATGGGTTCAGGCGGGCAGGGCGGGTTCAATCCGAGTTACGGATCTGCCGATAGCGCTCCTGCAGCTCCTGGCGCTGCTGTTTGCGCAGCAAACCCTGGGCGTAGCGGCGTTGTTCGGTGGCGGTTTCCGGCACGAAGGCGCGCACCGGGTGCGGGCGCCCGTCGGGGTCGACGGCGACCATGGTGAAGTAGCAACTGTTGGTGTGGCGCACCGTGCGTTCGTGGATGTTCTCGGTCATCACCTTGACCCCGACCTCCATCGAGGTGCGCCCGGTGTAATTGACCGAGGCGAGGAAGGTCACCAGTTCGCCGACATGGATCGGCTCCTTGAAGATCACCTGATCCACCGACAGCGTGACCACATAGCGCCCGGCATAGCGCTTGGCACAGGCGAAGGCCACCTCGTCGAGCAGCTTTAGCAGGGCGCCGCCGTGCACGTTGCCGGAGAAATTGGCTTTGTCGGGCGTCATGAGCACGCTCATGCTCAATTGATAACTGCCTGGTTCCATGGGTGACCTCATCAGTAATCGATGCTGTCCGCATAGGCAGGCTAGAGCCCCGCGGACAGTATTTGGCTGGAGATCGGAGGGTAATAAGAAGCCTTGATAGTTAGCTAGCTATCTTTTGCAATGAGCTGTTGTGGGGATTGCAATAATGCTTGCGATCCACCAGGGCAGAGCCCCGGCCCCACGCTTCCACCCTGTAGGCGCGAGCTTGCTCGCGATGACGGTGGTGGCGTCGCTGGTGGTGCTGGCCGGTATACCTATGCATCCCCGCGCTAATGGTCCTTTGTTGGGGACTGGTTCACCCACATGGGTAGCAGATTCGTTCAAGCACATAGGTAACACCACGGACTCTGTAGCCGCTGCCGCAGGCTGCGATCGGGCGCTAGCGCCCGCCAAACCTGAATCCGCGATTTGAGCAGTGGAATAGGGTGGTGGCCTGTATGGGGGGTACTGCGGTAGCCACGATTTCTCGGCATGACACCGACCTGTAGGAGCGAAGCTTGCTCGCGATAGCGTCCGTCCCGGCGCTGCATTTTTTGGACGGGGTACATATCCGTTTCTGCGGTAACGGCCGCTTATGGTTTCGCCCTTACGGCGAGTCCCTTTTTACAAACGCCTAAAAAGGAACCAAAAACGCTTGCCCCTGCGTACGGCCCTCGCTGCGCTCAGGTTCCCTCGCTCCGGTCCTGCTCCGTGGGCCGCCGCCACAGGCCATCCATGGCCTGGGGCGGCTAACTCGGCATCCCTGCCGAGTTGCCCACTGCGCAGAACCTCCACTCGGCCTCCCGATGGGGCGGGTGGATCAAGATCAAAAAAAAGCCAAAGCCAAAGCCAAAGCACAGCAAGAGCAAAGGCCAGGGCGGTTCGGTTTAAGGCTCTGGCAGCTCCATCGCCCGTTGCTCAACCACATGCAACACATCGCATCCGTCCTGCAACAACAAGGTTGCCACGCTGGAGAAGCGCATCAGGTCGAGGTCGTCGGCGTTGCGGCTGGTCATGCCGGACACGCTGTCCAGCATGTCCCGGGCAGCGCGGATACGCAGGCCAGCGTAGGTCAGCAGGTCAAGCAAGGGGGCTTGCGGGTTGATGAAGGCAACGGGGTGGTCGGTGGTGTTGGAAGAGGTGAGGGGTTGGAAATCCATAACGGTGACGCTCCATGAAGGAATTTTAGGGTTTGCTCATGGAGATTCGGACGGCCAAGTCCGGTCACTGAAAACTAGCGACGCGATGACTATAAAGAGATTAAATGAGCCTAGACAAGGGTGTTAGAAAGACTTTCAAGAAATAACGAAAAATCCTACAAATCATGAATGAATGGAATATGTTGGGTTTTATTAGTTCTGAGGCAAGGATGTCAAATAAGGCTAAAGTTAGCCGCTACTTTCTGGTAGTGGTAGCGGCTAACAAGAAGCTTGCTATATCACGCTAGTTTGCGATCCTCTAGGTCTTCAATTTTTTTCCACTCGATACAGTTTTCAGGCTTTGGTTTTTTTGCGTCTAGTAAAAAGTCAAAAAGTTCTTTTACTTTAGATGCGGACTCAGGGTCTGTCTGTATTCGTACGAATGCACGGTAAGGCTTTTCGTCTTTTTCTTCCTTTCCAAAAAGAGCAGTTTCAAAGCATGTCTTACATGCAACAAGGCGGACTCTTTCCTCGGCATTTTCTAAATCGAGCACAGATGCGATGGTCTTGTTCATGCCCCATGCGGGATTGCCTTTTCCTGCCACAGTTAAAGGGGTGTCGGTATCATGAAGGATGGTAAATTGTTTCGAAAACTGCAAAAGCACCTTTGCAACAGACGGGATGATTCCCTTTCCGCGAGCTCGGATGATCTGGACATCTTTGTATTCGTCGATGTGCATATCTCTGATAATAGAAAAAGCGGTGTATTCTGTATCGCCCTCAACGATTATCTGTCGACCACCGAAGAAAAATTCATTCACATATGGATCGCATATGTTAAGCATTTTTAGATTTTTTCTATCGTCGGCGTCAAGTTTTGCTCTTGATGGTCGGTAAAGTGTTGTGCTTTCTACTTCTTTTCCTTCTTCGCGGAATACTCGAATTATTGTTGTGTTATCTTTTGATAGGTCAATAAATGTTGGGGAGTGAGAAGTGATCATTACCTGCCAGTTTCCACTTTGAGGAAGGTCGTAAAGCACAGCTCTAGCTTCACGTATGGCTGAAGGATGTAAACAGATTTCAGGTTCATCTAAAAGAAGTACATGTGGTCTTGTACCCTCGCTATCACTTACTTCAGAAAGATATTTTAGTGTGGCCCAGAGAAGCGTACGCCGTGCACCGCTGCCTTGATGAGCAATTCCAGATAGGTACCCATCTTTTGGTCCCATTAATAAGTCGGCAGATGTTTTAAATGGTGTGTATGCTTTATCTATGTCTAATTCTGGTTTGGCATCAAACTTAATTAGGTGGTTAGGGAATAGCCGGTCAAGGTATTTAGATATCTCTGCTTCAATTGTTGCGACTTCTTGTTCTGTGGCTGAAACAGCTTTTGTTTGTAGGTCTTTTATTTTTTCGATAACTAATTGGTAGTCTGACTGCTCTTGATCTGGGTTGGTTTTTATTTCTAGTAATTTTTCTTTTAATAGAGAGGTTATAAGGGAGGTTATTTCGTTGGCTTGTGTATCTGGTGATGCAAATGCGTCAATTCTATGTGGGCGTGGGCGTTTTGAGTTGGCAACATTCGGGGCTCCCCAAGGAACTTGTTGGTCCCAATCATTTCTCTGTACGTCGTAGCCCTGTCTAACCGGATCTTTGTTTGGGCTATCCCATGTCCACTGTTCGCGAATTAAGAACTCATTGTTTGCTAGCGGTTGCAACCATCGTTCGCCGGGAGCCTTATCGAAAACTACTGTCTGTAATTCAATGTTGGGTAGCTTGTTAGGGTCAACAATTCCATTGGGGAAGTCCTGGATGCCAAGCTTTCCTTCTTTGGAGCCGTGAGACATAACAGTTTCGTAAGCTTTTAAAATACTACTTTTTCCCGCATTGTTTGCGCCTACTAAAACAACAATTTCATCCAGCTCGATTTCAACGGGAGAGTTTCCAATGGATCTAAAGTTTCGAATTATTAACTTGTGAAGTCGCGGGCGCGGTGCATTGTCAGACGTAAGTGAAATGGTTTCGGCTGCTGCTGTTTTTTGCTTAGCCATGATGAATCCTTCATCCTACTAAAGCACTATTGGTGAGGTTCTCCAGGATCTCTCCGGGATCGTCTTGATCGTGGTAGGTTTTTTATGGATGTCAAATTGATATTATTGATTTTGGTGCAAGAGTTATCGTTCTGAGTCAGTACACAAAATGGATAAGGTTGAAAGATTCTCTTTCATATAATGCGAATCCTATGTTCCTTCTGTATTACTTTTGTTACTCGAAATCCTTCGCCCCTAGCCCACGCTCATTTCCCATGGCACACTCTCTCTAATTTTCCGTTGTGATGGTTGCTTATCCGCTATAGCGGAATTATGGCTTGCTCTCAATATGTTTTGAGCTTTCTCAGGGGGCACATAGCAGGCGCGGCTATTAGCGGTAGCTGGTTGAAGGTTAGGCGCTGCGATTGGCCTGTTTTTTGGAGAGCAAGTATTTCAACCCCTTCATTTTTCAATCAGGAGAAAAAACCATGAGCATCACCCGCTACGGCACCGGCAGCACCGCCGGCGGTGGCCAACCCCGTCCTTTCGCTCGCGCGGTTGAGGCCGATGGTTGGTTGTATGTGTCCGGTCAGGTGCCGGCGTTGGATGGCGAAATTATTCATGGCGGGATCGTTGAGCAGACCCATCAGACGATGCGCAATGTGGTGGCGATTCTGGAGGAGGCGGGGTATGGCCTGGAGGATGTGGTGCGGGTTGGGGTGTGGTTGGAGGATCCGCGGGATTTCTGGAGTTTCAACAAGGTGTTTGGTGAGTATTTCAAGCCGGAGCATGCGCCGGCGCGGGCCTGTGTGCAGGCCAGCATGATGGTGGATTGCAAGGTTGAGATTGATTGTGTGGCTTATAAGAAGAAGTAGGACTGTGGACCGCTGATCGCGAGCAAGC
>NZ_JACNDE010000070.1:0-11136 GCF_017351415.1 Pseudomonas sp. FW305-25
AGCTCGCTCCTACAGGGGCGGGTGGGGTTTGTTGTAGCCGCTGCCGAGCTTTGGCGAGGCTGCGATCGACCCCGTAGGGGGGCGCGACGACTTCAAGAGCCTGCGCCCGCGTTGCGGTCGATCGCAGCCTCGCGGGCTCGGCAGCGGCTACGGGGATAAGGGCAATGCCGGGGTTTTGGGGCGCCGGAAATTTCGCAGTTTTTTGTAAAAGGCACAGATATGACCGAAGACACCATCAAGCGCCGGGCCAAGGGGCTGGACCGGGCGTTCGATATTCTCGATTTCCTCAAGGAGATCGGCCAGCTGTTGCGCCCCAACGATATCGCCAAGGGTATCGGCAGCCCCAAGTCCACGGTGTACGAGCTGGTGGCGTCCCTGCTGGAGCGGCGGGTTCTGGAGCCGGTGGGCCAGGATGGGCATGTGTACCTGGGGCGCCAGCTGTACTTCCTGGGGCAGGCCCATCTGCGCCATTTCGACCTGACCCGGGAGGCCGACTCGGCCTTGCAGGAGATCGTCAGCCAGACCCGCGAGACCGCGCAGATGTGCCTGCTCAACGGGCGCAAATACACGGTGGCGCTGATGAAGGAGGGCGAGCGGCATTTCCGCATTTCCTCGAATATCGGCGAGAACGCGCCGATTCCCTGGACCGCTTCCGGGCGGCTGCTGCTGGGGCATTTGAGCGATGAGCAGATCGTCGAGTTGATCGACGAGCGCGACTTCATGCTCCCCGACGGGGAGCGTCTGCCTGTGGCGACCTTCCTCAAGGAAATCCGCCAGGCCACGCAGGACGGTTTCTTTTCCTTCGACAGCGTGGCCGACACCTTTACCCATTGCTTCGCCGCTCCGGTGCGGGACGAGCGCGGGGTGTGCATCTGCACCCTGTGCATCGTCGCGCCACGGGCCGATGCCCAGAACAATTACGCCGACTACCGCCGGGTGCTGATCGACAGCGCGAATCGCCTGGCCCGTCGCATCAACGACTAATGCCAGCCCCTGTGGCTGCGCCGTAAGGAGTTCGAATATGTCTTCTGCCTTGATCAATGCCGCGGTGGAAAAGGGTGCCGCCCAACCGGGCGTCAGCCTGGTGCGCGATGTCAGCCTGCCGGCCCTGGTGCTGCACCGCGCGGCGCTGGAACACAACATTCGCTGGATGCAGAAGTTCGTCAGCGACAGCGGCGCCGAGCTGGCGCCCCACGGCAAGACCAGCATGACCCCGGCGCTGTTCCGTCGGCAGCTGGAGGCGGGCGCCTGGGGCATCACCCTGGCCACCGCGGTGCAGACCCGCGCGGCCTACGCCCACGGTGTGCGCCGGGTGCTGATGGCCAATCAGCTGGTGGGCACGCCGAACATGGGGCTGATCGCCGAGCTGCTGGCCGACCCGACGTTCGACTTCTATTGCATGGTCGATCACCCGGACAACGTCGCCGACCTCGGGCAGTTCTTCGCCGCGCGCGGGGTGCGTCTGAACGTGATGATCGAGTACGGCGTGGTCGGCGGCCGTTGTGGCTGCCGCAGCGAACAGGAAGTGCTGGACCTGGCGCAGGCGATCAAGGCGCAACCGGCCTTGGCCTTGTGCGGCATCGAGGGTTACGAAGGGGTGATCCATGGCGATCACGCGGTGAGTGGCATTCGGGAGTTCGCCGCGTCCCTGGTGCGCCTGGCGGTGCAGTTGCAGGACGACGGGCTGTTCGCTATCGATAAGCCGATCATCACCGCCTCGGGGTCGGCCTGGTATGACCTGATCGCCGAGTCCTTCGAGGCGCAGAACGCCCAGGGGCGTTTCCTCAGCGTGCTGCGCCCCGGCAGTTACGTGGCCCACGACCATGGCATCTATAAAGAGGCGCAGTGCTGCGTGCTCGACCGGCGCAGCGACCTGCACGAAGGCCTGCGTCCGGCGCTGGAAGTCTGGGCCCATGTGCAGTCCCTGCCGGAGCCTGGGTTCGCGGTGATCGCCCTGGGCAAGCGCGATGTGGCCTATGACGCCGGCTTGCCGGTGCCGTTGTTGCGCTACAAGCCGGGCGTGCTGCCGGCCAAGGGCGATGATGTCAGCGCCTGCAAGGTCACGGCGGTGATGGACCAGCATGCGTTCATGACGGTGGCGCCGGGGGTTGAGTTGCGGGTGGGGGACATTATTGCTTTTGGTACTTCGCACCCGTGTTTGACCTTTGATAAGTGGCGTACCGGATTGCTGGTGGATGAGCGGCTGGATGTGCTGGAGAGCATGGAGACCTGTTTCTAAGGTGGGGCTGGCACCTGCTGCGCAGGTGATCGCGGGCAAGCCTCGCTCCTACGGATATGAGGCGTACACGCCTTGGCAAACGACACCAACCTTGTAGGAGCGAGGCTTGCCCGCGAAGACGTTCTTTCTCACAACAAAAAACTCTCAGAGACACCCCACCATGAACACCTGCACCACCGGGAAACGCATCGCCCTGATCGGCGAATGCATGATCGAACTGCAACATCGCGCCGACGGCAGCCTGCAACAGAGCTTCGGCGGCGACACCTTGAACACCGCCGTGTACCTGGCCCGTGAACTGGGCGAGGGCGCCCATGTCGACTATGTCACCGCCCTCGGTGACGACAGTTTCAGCGATGCGATGTGCCAGAGCTGGGCCGAGGAAGGCATCGGCCTGGGCATGGTCCAGCGCCTGCCGGGGCGCTTGCCCGGGTTGTACTGCATCCAGACCGACGCCAAGGGCGAGCGGCGCTTTCTTTACTGGCGCAACGAAGCGGCGGTGCGCGACTGTTTCACCACCCCCGCGGCCGAGCCGATCCTCGCGGCGTTGCCGGCCTACGCGGTGCTGTATTTCAGCGGCATCACCCTGGCGGTGCTCGGCGAGTTGGGGCGCAAGAAGCTGATCGAGACCTTGGTTGAAGCACGCAAGCGTGGGGCGCAGATCATCTTCGATAACAACTACCGGCCACGGCTCTGGGCCTCGCTGGAGCAGACGCAGGCGGCTTATCGCGAGGCGCTGGCCTATGTCGACCTGGCGTTGCTGACGGTGGATGACGAGCAGGCGCTGTTCGGTTATGTCGACAGCCAGGCGGTATTGGCGGCTTACGCGGACACGCCGGAAGTGGTGCTCAAGCGGGGCGCCGAAGCGTGCCTGATCCGCTGTGGCGACGAGTCGTTCGAGGTGCCGGCGCAGCGGGTGGAGCAGGTGGTGGACACCACGGCGGCGGGGGATTCGTTCAGTGCGGCGTATCTGGCGTGCCGCTTGAAAGGCGGCAGTCCGCAGCAGGCGGCGCAGGCCGGGCATCGCTTGGCGAGCCGGGTGATCCAGGTGCCGGGGGCGTTGATCCCAAGACCCTGAGGCACCCCTGTAGCCGCTGCCGAGCCTGCGAGGCTGCGATCGGCACCGCAGGGGCCGCAAAACCTGGCGGCGCGGTCTACCTGAAAGATTGGGGATACCGCCCTTGCGCCGGCTGCGCCGTCGATCGCAGCCTCGCAGGCTCGGCAGCGGCTACAGGGGCGTGGTCGAAGCGTGGTGAGCGACGCGGTCAATCGCGGTAGAACACCTGCACCAGGTGATAGCCGAACTTGCTCTTGATCGGCCCGTGCACGGTGCGCAGGGGCTTTTTGAAGATCACCTGGTCGATGGCCCCGACCATCTGCCCCGGCCGCACTTCACCCAGGTCGCCGCCGCGTTTGCCGGAGGGGCAGGTGGAGTATTTCTTCGCCAGCACGTCGAAGGCTTCGCCCTTGGCGATGCGCTGCTTGAGCTGTTCGGCCTCTTCGGCGGTTTTCACCAGGATGTGGCGGGCTTGGGCTTTCATGGGGCAGTTACCTTGGAACGGTGCGGACGGCGGGGGCGGATTATGCCTGAAATCAGCCCTGCCGGCCGATCATCTGACGAATCTTCTGGGCCAGCGCCTCGATGGAAAACGGCTTGGCGATCAGGTCCATGCCAGCGTCGAGAAAGCCCTGGCGCTCGGCGGCCTTTTCCGCGTAACCGGTCATGAACAGCACCTTGAGCTCCGGTCGCTGCTGGCGGGCGATCTCCGCCAGCTGCCGGCCGTTCATGCCCGGCAGGCCGACGTCGGTCACCAGCAGGTCGACGCGCCGCTCGGACTCCAGCAACGGCAGGGCGCTCTTGGCGTCCTCGGCCTCGAAAGCGCTGTAGCCCAGTTCGCTCAGCACGTTGAGCACCAGCATGCGCACCGCCGGGTCGTCCTCCACCAGCATCACCGATTCGCCGGCCACCGCGTACGGCGCTTCGACGCTGGCCGGTGCCGGGCTGTCGGTTTGGGCACCGCTGTACAGGCGCGGCAGGTACAGGCGCACGCAGGTGCCCTGGCCCGGTTCGCTGGTGATGGTCAGGTGGCCGCCTGATTGCTGGGCGAAGCCGTAGATCATCGACAGCCCCAGGCCCGTGCCCTGGCCGATGGGCTTGGTGGTGAAGAACGGGTCGAAGGCCTTGGCCAGCACTCGCGGGGTCATGCCGGCGCCGTTGTCGCTGACGCCGAGCATCACGTAGTCGCCGGCCTTGACCGGTTCCAGGGTGCCCAGGTCGCTGCCGTTGAGGTAGCTGTTGGCGGTCTCGATGGTCAGCACGCCGCCGTCGGGCATGGCGTCGCGGGCGTTGATCACCAGGTTGAGCAGGGCGTTTTCCAGCTGGCTGGCGTCGCTGTTGATCGACCAGACGTTGGCGCCCAGGTTCATCTTCAGCTCGATATGCTCGCCCTTGGTGTGGTTGAACAGGTCCTGCAGCGAACGCACCAGCTGGTTCGGTTCCAGTGGCCGGCGGTCCAGCGACTGGCGTCGGGAGAACGCCAGCAGGCGGTGGGTGAGGGCGGCCGCGCGCTTGGCCGAGGACATCGCCGCTTCGGTGAAACGGCCGATCTCCGCGCTGCGGTCGGCGTCGATGTAGCGCTGCATCAGCTCCAGGCTGCCGATGATGCCGGTGAGCATGTTGTTGAAGTCGTGGGCGATGCCGCCGGTGAGCTGGCCCACGGCTTCCATCTTCTGCGCATGGCGCAGGGCGTTTTCGGCGCGCTCGCGTTCGAACATCTCGCTCTGCAGGCGCTGGTTGGCGGCGGCCAGTGCCTGGGTGCGCTCGGCCACCCGTTCTTCCAGGGTTTCGTTGAGGTTGCGCAGGGCTTCCTCGGTCTGTTTGCGCTCGGTTTCATCGATCACGAAGATGTAGAAACCATTGATCGCGCCGTCGGCGCCGTAGCGCGGCAGGTACTTCATCAGCGCGTGCCGCGCGCGCCCGTCGCGGTGCGGCGAGTTGGCTTCGAAGCTGCAGGGTTTGCCGGCCAGGGCGGCGGCGATCTTGTCGGCGCGGGTGGCGTAGATCTCGTCCCCCACCACTTCGCGGATGGTCCGCCCGTACAGCTCCTGCGGGGTCAGGCCGTACCAGTCGAGGTAGGCGCTGTTGTTCAGGCGAAAGCGCTCTTCGTGGTCGACGTAGCCGATCAGCACCGGCATGGCGTTGATGATCAGCTGCAATTCGGTCTGGCTCTGGCGCAGCGCCTGTTCCATCTGCTTGCGGTCGGTCAGGTCCAGGGCGGCGCCGAGGAAGCGCACCGGCCGGCCGTGGTGATCCTTGTAGCAGCGCCCGCGGGCGAAGACCCAGCGGATCTGCCCGTCGGGCTGTTGCAGGCGGTATTCCTCGGCGTATTCGGTGCCGTGGGTGATGCAGTGCTTGATGCTGCGCGCCACCATGCCGCGGTCTTCCGGGTGCACGCCCTTGAGGTAGTCGCTGATGGGCAGTTGTCCGGCCAGGGCCGGGTCGATGCTGTGCAGCTGGGCGAAGTGGGCGTCGGCGATAAAGCGGTCGTCGCCGATGTCCCAGTCCCAGGTGCCGACCGCGTCGGTCGCTGCCAGCGCCAGTTGCAGGCGCTCTTCGGTTTCGTGCTGGGCCTTGAGGCTGGCCGCCGAGCGCTGCTCCAGTTCCAGGGCGATGCGTCGGCGCTCGTTGGTTTCGATGCTGGTGACCAGGATCCCGGCGACTTCGCCGCTTTCGTCGCGGATCGGGCTGTAGGTCAGGTCCAGCCAGACGTCCGACTCGCGGCCGTGGCGCAGCAGGGTGAAGGGTTTTTCGCTGAAGGTGCGCACCTGGCCTTGCAGCACGGCTTGGTAGATCGGCGCGGTGAAGTCCTGGAGTTCCGGCCAGGTCAGGTGGGTCGACTGGCCGAAGGCGCCAGGGTGCTTGTTGCCGGCCAGCAGGGCGAAACCGTCGTTGTAGATCTGTGTCAGTTGCGCGCCCCACAACAGCAGCATCGGCATTGGCGAGTGAATCACGATGTCCACCGCGGTGCGCAGGCTCTGCGGCCAGTGGTCGACCGCGCCCAGCGGCGTGGCGGCCCAGTCCAGCCGGGCAATCAGGGTTTCGGCTTCGCTGCCGGAGGGGGAGGCGTTCATGTCGGGGGTGTCCTGAGCGTGCATCACGCCGGCATTGTAGCCGCTGCCGCAGGCTGCGATCGACGGTGTAGCCAGCGCGAGGGCGGTTTTCCCGATCCAGCAGGTAGACCGGATCGCCCGGTTTTGCGGCCCCTGCGGTGCCGGGCGCAGCCTGCAGCAGCGGCTACAACTGGCACCGCGCCCAGCCCTTGTAGCCGCTGCCGAGCCTGCGAGGCTGCGTAAAGGCCCGCAGGGCCTTCAGCGGTCCTGAGATCGCGCCCCTGCGGGTCGTTCGCAGCCTGCGGCAGCGGCTACAGGGGCAACGATCAGTCGCGCAACTCAGGGCGATCGCGAAACTGCTCCAGCGCCTCGGGGTTGGCCAGGGCGTCGGTGTTTTTCACCGGCAGGCCGTGCACCACGTTGCGCACCGCCAGTTCGACGATCTTGCCGCTGATGGTCCGCGGGATGTCGCTGACCGCGAGGATCTTCGCCGGCACGTGCCTTGGCGTGGTGTTGGCGCGGATGACCTGGCGGATCTGCTCCTGCAGGGCGTCGTCCAGTTGCACGCCGTCCTGCAGGCGCACGAACAGCACCACCCGCACGTCGTTGTCCCATTGCTGACCGATGGCCAGGCTTTCCAGGACCTGCTCGAGTTTCTCCACCTGGCGGTAGATTTCCGCGGTGCCGATGCGCACGCCGCCGGGGTTGAGCACGGCGTCCGAGCGGCCGTGAATCAGCCAGCTGCCATGGGCCAGTTGCTCGGCGTAGTCGCCCTGGGCCCAGACCCCGGGGAACTGGCTGAAGTAGGAGGCGCGCAGCTTCTCGTGCCGCGGGTCGTGCCACAGGCCGATGGGCATGGCCGGGAAATGCCGGGTGCAGACCAGTTCGCCCTTTTCGCCGACCACCGCCTGGCCCTGGTCGTTCCACACCTCGACCGCCATGCCCAGGCCCTTGCCCTGCATTTCGCCGCGGTGCACCGGCAACAGCGGGTTGCCGATGATGAAGCAGGAAATGATATCGGTGCCGCCGGACATCGAGGCCAGGCACAGGTCCTGTTTGAACGCGCGGTACACGTAGTCGAAGCTCTGCGGCGACAGCGGCGAGCCGGTGCTGAGCAGGGTCTTGAGGCTGGCCAGGGAATGGCTCTGGCGCGGCTCGATACCGGCTTTTTCCAGGGCCACCAGGTACTTGGGGCTGGTGCCGAAGACGCTGATGCCTTCCTGGTCGATCAGGTCGATCAAGTGTTCGGGCGCCGGGTGGAACGGCGAGCCGTCGTACAGCAGCACCGTGGCGCCCACCGCCAGGGCCGAGACCAGCCAGTTCCACATCATCCAGCCGCAGGTGGTGTAGTAGAACAGCACTTCGCCGGCGCGCAGGTCGGTGTGCAGGCCGTGCTCCTTGAGGTGCTGCAACAGCACGCCGCCGGTGCTGTGGATGATGCACTTGGGCACACCGGTGGTGCCGCTGGAATAGAGGATGTACAGCGGGTGGGCGAAGGGCACGGCGACGAACGCCGGCTCGCCGCCGGGGCGGTAGAAGTCGTCCCACAGCGCGACGCTGGCCGAGGTGCGGAAGTCTTCGGTGCGAGCCTCGGGCCGCGCGTACGGCACGATGATCAGCTGTTGCAGGGACGGCAGGCGTTCGAGGATCTCGTTGACCTTGGCCGTCTGGTCGATCTGTTTGCCGGCGTAGCGGTAGCCGGCGCAGGTGATCAGCACCTTGGGTTCGATCTGGCCGAAACGGTCGATCACCCCCTGGGTGCCGAAGTCCGGCGAGGAGCTGGACCAGACGGCCCCGAGGCTGGCGGTGGCGAGCATGCCCACCAGGGTCTGCCAGGTGTTGGGCATGCAGGCCGAGACCCGGTCGCCAAGGCCGACGCCGGCGGCCCGCAGGCTGTGTTGCAGGCCGGCGACATGGGCCGCCAGCTGGTTGTAGGTCAGCTGTTCGCGCTGGCCGTTCTCGTTGATCGCCACCACCGCGACGCCATCGTCACGCCGCTTGAGCAGATGCTCGGCGAAGTTCAGGGTGGCGTCGGGAAACCACTGGGCGGCGGGCATGCCGCGGCCTTCGATCAGCACCGCGCTGGGGGGCGCGTGGAACTCGACATCGAAGAAATCGACTATGGCCTGCCAGAAGGCTTCGCGCTGCTCGATGCTCCATTGGTGCAGGGCGGGGTAGCCGTCGAGGTCCAGGTCGTGACGGTGATTGATCAAGCGCCGGAAGGCTTCCATGCGGGTCTTGCTGATGCGCTCGGCACTGGGTTGCCAGAGTAATTCGGACATGGGTGGCCTCTTGTTTTTCTGCTGCACACACAAAGCGGGTCCAACTCTACCTGTAGCCGCTGCCGAAGGCTGCGATCGACCGGAACGGTCGTGGCGGTCTCAAGATCGCGGAGGTCCTTCGGACCTATCGCAGCCTGCGGCAGCGGCTACAGGGATCGCGTTTACTGCGCCAGCCAGCCGCCGTCGATATTCCACGCCGCGCCACGCACCTGGCTGCCGGCCTCACTGCACAAGAATAGGACCAACTCGCCCAGCTGCGAAGGCGTGACGAACTCCAGGGACGGCTGTTTTTCCGCCAGCAGGTCGTGTTGCGCCTGTTGCGGATCGACCCCCGCGGCGATGCGGTCGTCGATCTGCTTTTGCACCAGCGGGGTCAGGACCCAGCCCGGGCAGATGGCGTTGCAGGTGACGTTGCTGGTGGCGGTTTCCAGGCCGACCACCTTGGTCAGGCCGATCACCCCGTGCTTGGCCGCCACATAGGCGGCCTTGCCCACCGAGCCGACCTGGCCATGCACCGAGGCGATGTTGACGATCCGCCCCCAGCCCTTGGCGCGCATGCCGGGCAGGCTCAGGCGGGTGCTGTGGAACACCGACGACAGGTTGATGGCGATGATCGAGTCCCAGCGCTCCACCGGGAATTCCTCGACCGCCGCCACATGCTGGATGCCGGCGTTGTTGACCAGGATGTCGACGCCGCCGAACTCGCGCTCGGCGTAGGCGAGCATGTCGGCGATCTGCGCCGGGTCGCTGACGTCGGCCGGGTGATGACCGACCTTGCCGCCGCTGTCTTTATTGAGGCGCGCGACCTCGGCGAGCACCGTCGAGGCATCGCCGAAGCCGTTGAGGATCAGGTTGGCGCCGGCCTTGGCCAGGCTCAGGGCGATCCCTAAGCCGATGCCGCTGGTGGAGCCGGTGACGAGGGCGGTCTTGCCCGCAAGATTGCTCATGAATACCTCACACAATGCCGGTGGCGTAGAAAGTGGCGATCACGACGAAGACGGCCAGGGTCTTGATCAGCGTAATGCAGAAAATGTCCTTGTAGGCTTGGCGGTGGGTCAGCCCGGTGACCGCCAGCAGGGTGATCACCGCGCCGTTGTGCGGCAGGGTGTCCATGCCGCCGCTGGCCATGGCGGCCACACGGTGCAGCACTTCCAGCGGGATGTTGGCGGCGTGGGCGGCGCTGATGAAGGTCTCCGACATGGCCGCCAGGGCGATGCTCATGCCGCCCGAGGCGGAGCCGGTGATGCCGGCCAGCAGGGTCACGGTAATGGCCTCGTTGACCAGCGGGTTGGGGATGCTTTTCAGCCAGTCCGACAGCACCAGGAAACCCGGCAAGGAGGCGATCACCGCGCCGAAACCGTATTCCGAAGCAGTGTTCATCGCCGCCAGCAGGGCGCCGCTGACCGCGCTCTTGCTGCCCTCGGCGAGCCTGCCGCGAATGGCCGAGAAGCCGAACACCAGGACCATGATGATGCCCACCAGCAAGGCGGCCTGGACTGCCCAGATGGCGGTGAGCTTGGCGACGTCGGTCTGCACCGGGGCGGCCATGCCGGCCAGGGCCAGGCTATGAGTCTTGCCGTACCACTGGGGAATCCAGTGGGTGAACAGCAGGTTCATCAGGCCCACCAGCAGCAGTGGCGACAGGGCGATCCAGGGGTTGGGCAGCTGGATGTCGGCGGCGGTTTCCGGCTCGTTGCGCAGGTCGCTGCCGTAGCCTTCACCAGCTTTGTGCGCCTTGTTGCGCTGGCGCTGGAGGAACAGCATGCCGGCGCAGAACACGAAAATGGTGCCGATCACCCCCAGCCAGGGCGCGGCCCAGGCGGTGGTGTTGAAGAAGGTGCTGGGGATGATGTTCTGGATCTGCGGGGTACCGGGCAGCGCGTCCATGGTGAAGGAGAACGCGCCGAGGGCGATGGTCGCCGGGATCAGGCGCTTGGGGATATTGCTCTGGCGGAACATCTCCGCGGCGAACGGGTAGACCGCGAACACCACCACGAACAGCGACACGCCGCCGTAGGTCAGCAGGGCGCAGACCAGCACGATCACCAGCATCGCCTGGCGGGTGCCGAGCAGGCGGATGGCCGCCGCGACGATGGAGCGGGAGAAGCCCGACAGCTCGATCAGCTTGCCGAACACCGCGCCGAGCAGGAACACCGGGAAGTAGAGTTTGATGAAGCCGACCATCTTCTCCATGAACACGCCGGTGAAGGCGGGCGCCACGGCGGACGGGTCGGTGAGCAGGACGGCGCCGAGGGCGGCGATGGGGGCAAAGAGGATAACGCTGTAGCCACGGTAAGCAGCCAACATCAGCAGCGCGAGGGCCGCTAGGGCAATGATCACACTCATGGTGTGTCTCTCCAGGATTGTTATTTTTGTAGGGTGTTGCGGGTGTGGGAGGGGCTATAGCGAGTTTTGTGCCATATGGTTAAGTGTTTGATTTATAAGGGCATTATTATTTTTATTAGAAGGCTTTTAGGATTTTTGTCTCTGATCCGGGACGTGTTG
>NZ_JACNDE010000071.1:0-8540 GCF_017351415.1 Pseudomonas sp. FW305-25
CGGCGGGGTCCTGACCATCCTCAGCCCCTGCATTCTTCTGGTGGTGCCGTTCCTGTTCGCCCGGGCCGACCGCTCGCGCGGCTCGGTGCTGCTAACCCTCGGCGGCATGGCGCTGACCTTTGCCCTGGTGTCGAGCCTGGCGGTGGTCGGCAGCGACTGGATCGTCCGGGCCAACGGCATCGGGCGCCAGCTGGCGCTGATTGTGCTGGGGCTGTTCGCGCTGTCGCTGATCTTTACCCGCTTCGGCAACTGGCTGGCGCGGCCCTGGGTCAGCCTGGGCAATCGCCTGGACGGCCTGCGCCTCGATCGGGCGCGCAAGGTCTCCGGGCCCTTGGCGGCGTTGTTGCTGGGGGTGGCCACCGGTCTGCTCTGGGCGCCCTGTGCCGGGCCGATTCTCGGGGTGATCCTGACCGGCGCCATGCTGCAAGGGGCGAGCGCCCAGACCAGCCTGTTGTTGCTGGCCTACGGCCTGGGCAGTGCCCTGTCCCTGGGGCTGCTGATCTTTGCCGGAAGAGGGCTGGTCAACCGGCTCAGGCCGTCCCTGCCGGCCACCGCTTGGCTGCGCCGCGCCGCCGGTTGTCTGGCGTTGCTGGCGGCCGTGGCGATCGGCAGCGGGGTGGACGACCGCCTGCTGGCCAGCACCTCGTCCCAAGGCGGCGCGGCCCTCGAGCAAGGCCTGCTGAAGAGCGTGCCCAAGGCCCTCGACTACCTGATCGACAAGGCTGGCGCGGCACCCGCCGAGACGCTGCCGAGCAAGGGCCCGATGCCTTCGCTGAGTGGCGCGGTGCAATGGCTGAACTCGCCGCCGCTGGACGCCGAAGCCTTGCGCGGCAAGGTGGTGCTGGTGGACTTCTGGACCTACGACTGCATCAACTGCCAGCACAGCCTGCCGTATGTGAACGCCTGGGCGAAAAAGTACGCCAAGGACGGGCTGGTGGTGATCGGCGTGCACACCCCGGAATACGCCTTCGAAAAGGTCATCGACAACGTCAAGGCCCAGGTGCGCAAGCTGGATATCGGCTACCCGGTGGCCATCGATAACGACTACGCGATCTGGCGTGCCTTCGACAACCAGTACTGGCCGGCCCACTACTTTATCGACGCCCGCGGCCAGGTGCGCTACAGCCACTTTGGCGAAGGCAGTTACGAGACGCAGGAGCAGGTGATCCAGCAGCTGTTGCGCGAAGCCAAGGCGTCGTAAATGGGGGAGTCAGCGGTCGGTGGTTTGCGAGGCGGTGTGTTCAGTTACACCGCGTCGCCGCCATCGCCGGCAAGCCTGGCTCCTACAGAGACCCCGTAGGAGCGCAGCTTGCGCGCGAAGCTCTTACAACCACCACCGCAGCAGAAAAAAGAACGCCATGCTCAGCAGCATGCTGACCAGGGTGTTGCGGGTGTAGATCACCAGCACGATGGCCACCAGCGAGCTGATCAGGTACGGGTTGTCGTAGGCCAGGTTCAGCTGGTGCTCGGGCATGAACACGATCGGCCCGCAGATCGCGGTGAGCATGCCCGGTACGGCAAAGCCGAGGAACTGCCGGGCGTTGCTGCTCAGGCGCACCGGCAGGCGCGGTTCGAGAAACACATAGCGGTTGAGAAACACCAGCAACCCCATGCCGAAAATCACTGCCCAGACCATCATGTGCGCTCCCGGTAGAACTTGTTGCAGAGAAAACCCGCGGTCATGCCCATCAGGCCCGACAGCACCAGGGCCGAGCCCCATTGCCAGTAGCTGAACAGTACCGAGCAGAACAGCGATACGGCCACGCAGACCACGGTCGGCACGTTGCGCACCAGCGGCGTGATCAGGGCGATAAAGGTCGCGGCGATGGAGAAGTCCAGGCCCAGGTGTTCGAGCCCGGGAATAGCGCGCCCGAGCACGATGCCGGCCAGGGTGAACAGGTTCCAGGCGATGTAGAAGGTCAGGCCCACGCCGAGGGCGTACCAGCGATCGAACTGCTGCTTGTCGTGCTGGCTGGTCAGGGCAAACAGCTCATCGGTGAGCAGGAACCCCAGGCCGACCCGCCAGCGCCCCGGCAGCGGCGCAATCACCGAACGCATGCTCATGCCGTACAGCAGGTGCTGGGAGGTCAGCAGCAGGGTGGTGAGCAGGATCGAGAAAATCCCCGCGCCGCCCTTGAGCATGCCGATCGCCACCAGCTGCGCGGCGCCGGCGAAGACGATGCTCGACAAGCCCTGGCCTTGCAGGGGCGTGAGATTGGCCTCGATGGCCATGGAACCGGCCAGCAGCCCCCAGGGCGCGGTGGCCAGGGACAGCGGCAGGATGGCAACGGCGCCGCGCAGGAACGCGGTGCGGGGAAGAAGAACGCTGGACATGACAGCCTGCAATCAAGGAACGGGAACCGACTGTGCCAGCCCGCGACGGAAATGGCTTGAACGATCTTGCGCACTTGGCGCCGATGGTCGTTATTTCGTTCACCCCGCAGATGCTTCTGTAGGAGCGGCCGGTCGACGCTCGATTGCCGGCGATTGGGGTAACGCGGTGTGCCTGATACGACGCCTCGCGAGCAAGCTTCGCTTCTACAGAGGCTAGTATTCACCGCGAGTCCATGACCGGTTCGTAATCTGTCGGCCATGGCGCCAACCCGATCTGTCTGCTACAACGCTTCGCTAGTATCGACCGGCTTCTCCCGCGGAGAAGCCGGCCTGTCATCTTCCTGCAACAGCCCCGTGCCAAGAAGAGTGTCTGGCCGCTACCGGCCAGGTCACTACGGGGCCGTTCATTCACTGCCCCATCCCAAGGAGAGGGTCTATGAGAAAACTGTTCGCAACCGCGGCACTGGCCGCGCTGATGATCTGCACCGTCGGGGTCAGCCAGGCACGAGAGGCGCGGCAGCAGCGCGACTCGGTCGCCGGGGTGTTCGACTACTACCTGTTGTCGCTGTCCTGGTCGCCGACCTTTTGCCTGACCCATCCGGAAAACGAGCAGTGCTCCGGCAAGGGCTACGGTTTTGTCCTGCATGGCCTGTGGCCGCAATACGCCAAGGGCGGCTGGCCGCAATCCTGCCCGCCCTTGACCCCGCTGACTGCTGAAGAGCGGGCCAAGGGCCTGACCCTGTTCCCCACCGCCAAGCTGATGGAGCATGAATGGAGCAAGCACGGCACCTGCAGCGGTCTGGGCGCCATGGGCTACCTGGAGACCTCCGACCAGGCCCTGGGCAAGGTGAAGATTCCCGAGGTGCTGGAACCTTCGACCACCGTGCATTACTTCGAGGCCCGGGAGATCGAGCAGTTGTTCCGCCAGGCCAACCCGGGCATTCCGGAGAAGGGCGTAGCGGTGTTGTGCAGCGGCCCGGAACTCTCCGAAGTGCGGGTCTGCCTGGACAAGAACCTGGGGTTCGGCGCCTGTGGCAAGGGCGTGCGCACCCAGTGCCGCCAAGGCGATATCCGCATACCGCCGATTCGCTGACCGGCGAGCGGCCAGGAGGGAGGCGGCATAGGCTAGCCTGAGCATCTATGGTTGCAAGACGCCCGTCTTCGCCCAAGGAGCCCATGATGCTGCATATCCGCACCCCCCTGATCCTGCATCCCGGGTTGTCCACGGCCACCCGGCGTATCTGGCTCAAGCTGGAAAACCTGCAGCCCGGCGGCTCGTTCAAGATGCGCGGCCTGGGCCTGCTCTGTACCCAGGCGGCGCGGCAGGGCAAGCGCCGCGTGGTCTGTCCCTCCGGCGGCAATGCCGGGCTGGCCACGGCGATGGCGGCGGCCAGCCTTGGCCTGCAAGCCTGCATCGTGGTGCCGCAGACCACCGCGCAAACTACCCGCGAACGCATCGCCCGGACCGGCGCCGAGGTGCTGGTGCATGGCCAGGTCTGGGATGAAGCCAACGAACGCGCACTGCAACTGAGCAGCGCTGCCGACAGCGAATACGTGCCGGCCTTCGACCATCCGGTGCTGTGGCAAGGGCACAGCAGCATGGTCGATGAAATCCTCGAAGACTGTCCGCAGGTCGACACGATAGTGGCGTCGGTGGGCGGCGGAGGCTTGTTGGCCGGCATCCTCACCGGCCTGCTGCACCACCAGCGCCAGGACTGCCGGATCATCACCTGCGAAACCACCGGCAGCGCTTCCTTTGCTGCGGGGCTGGCGGCCGGGCACCCGGTCAAACTGGCGAAGATCGACACCGTCGCCAGTTCCCTCGGCGCGGCCCAGGTGGCGGCCTGGCCGTTGCAGCAGATCCAGGGTTTTCCCTATCAGTCGCTGGTGTTGTCGGATGCCGAGGCGATCCTCGGCGTGGTGCGTTATGCCGATGATCTGCGGCAATTGGTGGAGCCGGCCTGCGGCGTCTCGCTGGCGGTGGCCTACCTCGATCACCCGGCCATCGCCGCGGCGCGGGACGTGGTGATCGTGGTGTGCGGCGGCGTCAGCATCAGCGCCCGCCAGGTGGCGGACTGGGGCGCGTCACTGCCGGGCTGAAAGCGCCTGGTGTATGCTGGCCGACCTGTTGTACCTGTGGTTTTACGGAGGGTTCGGATGGACGCCACCACATTGTTTTTGTACGTCGTCACCGTCAGCGCGGTGATGATGACCCCGGGGCCGTCGATGCTGCTGGCTCTCAATAACGGTGCCACCCATGGCATGCGCATCGCCGGTTGCGGCATGGCTGGCGCGATGCTGTCCGACCTGCTGCTGATCGGTGCGGTGGGCTGCGGCCTGGGGGCGTTGCTGCAAGCCTCCGAGCAGCTGTTTTCCATCGTCAAGTGGGGCGGTGCGGCATACCTGTTGTACCTGGCGTGGGTGCTGTGGAAGGCGCCGACAACGGCGCTGGCCGCGCAGAGCAGCGGCGCTGCCAGCAGCGGGCGCGGGGCTTTCATGCGCTCATTGCTGGTGGGGCTGTCGAACCCCAAGGGGTTGCTGTTTTTCTCGGCCTTCCTGCCGCAGTTCGTGCGCCCCGACCAGCCGGTGGCGCAGCAGTACCTGATCCTGGCGCTGGTCAGCACGGCGATCAATTGCGTGATGATGGCGACCTACGCCTTTGGCGGGCGCTATGCCATGCGCACCTTCTCCGCGCGGGCGATGCTGTGGATCAACCGCAGCTGCGCCGGCATGCTCGCGCTGCTGGCGCTGGGCCTGAGCCTGTATCGGCGCAGCGATATCCGCTGAGTCTGCATTAGTCTGACCTGCCGGCGCGCTGCGCCTATCGCCAGCAAGCTGGCTCCTACAGGCGTTGCGGCGAGCGCGGACTCGCGGCAGGCGCCGATCCTGTAGGAGCGCAGCTTGCTCGCGAGGCGGTGTGTCAGGCACACCTCGTTGTCCCTGGCGCGACCTTTCTGAAACAGCCTCTAGAACCTCAAGGTCGCGCCGCTGGTCAGCCAGCGGTCGCGGCCTTCGTTCAACTGGCCACCGAGCACCAGGTCGAGGTCCAGGTTCGCCCCCAGGTGCAGCCGTGGCCCGGCTTGCCAGGCCTGCTCGCCGCCGCGCTGGCCGTAACGCTCGGCGACCAGGGTCAGGCGTTCGCCCAGGTCGTATTCGAAGCCGCCGCCCCAGGTCCAGTGGTGGTTCTGCTGGCCGTCGTCATAGGCGTGGGCCCAGCCGGCGTTGAGGTTCAGGCGCAGGCTGTCCAGGGGCTGATAAGTCAGGGGCAGGCTGATGTCGCCACCGTCGAACGAGTGGTTGCGGTTGAGGGCGAAATGCGCGGACGTCGCCAGCGCCAGTTGCAGGCCCAGGTCTTCGCGGTTCCACAGTTGCGCCTTGAGTTGCGGGCTCAGCTGGGTTTCGCCGTGGCCGTCCTCACGGTTGCGCTCAATGGCGGCGCCCACCTGCAGCCAGGGCAGGCCGGCGAAGGTGCAGGCCGGGGAGATCACCGCGCCATGGTTGGAACCCTGGTGACGCAGGCTCTGGTACCAGATATCCAGGTTGCACTCTCCCGGGGCGTTGATCGCGCCATCGTCCACCACATAGGCGCCGCCCGCGGCGTTGGCCTTGGCGACCAGGGTCAGCAGGCCGATCAGGCTCAGGGTGATGGTGACGAACATCAGGTTGCGCCGCAGCATGCGCCGTTTCGCCGGGGGCAGGTCGCGGGTGAGGCTGGCGAAGCGGTTGTGGCGCGAAGGGCTGTATTTGGACATGTCGGTTCTCGCTAAGGCATGGGCAGCGGCCGCGCTGTGTGGGCCGCTGCGTAGTCGAGTGGGGAAGTAGTCGAGTGGGAAAAGGGTCATTGCCAGTCGCTCACTGACAGGGTCTGGATGCCGGCGGCCCTGGCCAGGGCCACCAGCTCTTCGGTGTCGTCGCCGCCGGGCAGGGCGATCACCATGTCGGGCCGGCTGTCGCGCAACATGAAGGCGTTGCGCAGGCGTTCGGCGAGCTTGCCGTGCAACTGCCAGTTGGCCGGGTAACGCACGATGTCGGCGCCGATTTCCCGGCCCCAGTCTTCTATTTCTGCGCCGAGGAACTGGCTGCCGCCGTGGATCAGCACCTGCACTTCATGCAGGCGCTGAAAGGCGTCGAGTACCCGCCGGCACAGCTGGACGTCGGCGCAGTGGCGCCCGGCGCAGATCAGGACACGCATCGTGCGGTCTCCTGCGCCGTCGGCTGGATGCTCAACGGGTTGTCCAGCAGCATTTCGCCCAGTTCGGCGTTATCCAGGTCGCGCTCGCCGGCCCGCTCCAGCGCCGGATAGGCCAGGGCCGCGATGTGGTGGTGCACGCGCCGGTAGTCGCGCAGCACCCGCTGGAAAATGTCGCCGGACTCGGCCCAGGCCGTGCGGTCTTCGCGCAGGCTGCGAAAGTGCTCGCGGCTGGCGTCGGCTTCCAGCCGCCTGACCAGTTCCTTGCGGTTCACCAGTTGGTGGGCGTTGGCCAGGTCTTCGCGCAGGAACACGGTGATCGCCAGGCTCAGGCTGTCGACCACGGCCTGGTGCAAGGGCTCGATGCAGTCCAGCTCGAACACCGAGAACTGCTCGCCGCGCCGCAGCCGGCGCGCCGCCAGTTGGGTCAGGCTGCTGGAGAGGATGTCGCCGGCGTGTTCCAGGTTGATCACAAACAGCAGGATTTCCTGGGCACGATCGGCGTCCTGGTCGCTGATGCCGTCCTGGCCGATATCCGCCAGGTAGGCGCGGATCGCCGCGCTGAGCAGGTCCAGCGACTGGTCGATGCGCCGCACCTCATCGGCGCCGGCCGGGGTCGAGGCCTGGAACAGGCGCAGCACCCGGTCGAGCATCAGCGACAGCATGTCGGCCAGGCGCAGGGCCTCGCGGGCGGCGTTGGACAGGCCGATATTGGCCACCGCCAGGCCGGCTTCGTCCAGGTAGTGCGGCATGCCCGGGTCGACGTCGCGCGGCGGCTCCGGCAGCAGGCGGCTGAGCAGCGTCGCCATGGGCCCGGTCAGGCCGATGAACAGCAGGGCCAGCACCAGGTTGAACAGGCTGTGCAGGTACACCACCTGCAGGCTGGCATCGAGGGCGGCGACCGGCGCGCTCTGGGCGATCCAGGGCAGGCACGGCAGCAGCACGGCGGCACCGCACAGGCGCACCAGCAGATTGCCCAGGGGCAGGCGCCGGGCGACGCTGGAGTCGGCGTTGAGCAGCGACGGCAGGGCGCCGCCGATATTGATCCCCAGCACCAGGGCCATGGCGGTCACCGACGACAGCAGCCCGGTGGCGGCCAGGGACGCCACCAGCAGCACCACGGCGACGCTGGAATGGCACAGCCAGGTCAGCAGCGCCGCCGCCAGCAGGGCGATCAGCAGGTCGCCGTCGAGGCCACGCATCAGCGCGGCGAACACCGGCGTGCCTTCCACTTCGCCCAGGGTGCCGCCGAGCATGCGCAGGGCCAGCAGCATCAGCCCCAGGCCGATCAGCGCGCAGCCGAGGCTTTCAAAACGCGAGTCGTCGCGCAGGCGGAACACGATAAAACCCGCCAGCAGCACCAGCGGCGTGAGGATCGAGATATCGACGCTGAGCAGTTGCACCACCAGGGTCGAGCCGATATTGGCCCCGAGCATCACCGCCAGCGCGGGGGCCAGGCCCAGGGTGCCGGTGGCGGTAAAGGAGCTGGCCATCAGGCTCACCGCGGTGCTGCTTTGCAGGACCCCGGTGATGGCGATGCCGGACAGCAGGGCCATCCAGCGGTTGTTCAGGTGCTGCCCCAGCCACTGGCGCAGCTGGGTGCCGAAGCCGCGCAGCAGCGCCGAGGAAATCATCTGGGTGCCCCACAGCAGCAGGGCGATGGAGCCAGCGAGGTTGATCAGCAGAGTAGTTCCCGACATGAGGACTCTCCCTTGTGTGTTTCATGGCTTGGCGGATCGCAGCAGGCGGATGCAGCGGCGATGAAGGGCGCTGGCAAAGCCCAGCAGCAGGCGGATCTCGACCCCGCTCAGCAGGCCCCGGGCATATAGCCGCACGCTGGCCTTGGTCAGTAGGGTGGCGATCCGCTCCAGGACGATCACCAGCAGCGCGCGCAAGGCGCGTTCGGCCGATGACAGCAGCTCGATGATCGGTTTCATGCTGGGTGCTCCACTTGGGCGGGGCCCGGTGTTTGCGATACCTGGATGGGCGGTGCCTGGGGTAGCGCCGCCTTGCGGCT
>NZ_JACNDE010000072.1:0-7553 GCF_017351415.1 Pseudomonas sp. FW305-25
GGTTGATCGCGTCGCCCTTTGTAGGAGCGAGCTTGCTCGCGATTGGCTTTCAAGGCCCACACCCAACCCGGGTCAATGCCCTTGGAGTATATTCGGCACATCACTCCAGCCAACGCAGCCCGCCATGAAACTCGCTCCCGACGACCTCGACCAGATCACCTCCACCACCCTGGGTCACTACAACCAGGTGGCCGAAGATTTCCGCGAAGGCACCCGCGACCACGATGTCAGCCAGAACATCGATGCGCTGCTTCGACATATCCAGGGCACGGCGCCCTTCACCCTGCTGGACTTCGGCTGCGGCCCCGGGCGCGACCTGCAAACCTTCACGCGCCTGGGTCATATCGCGGTCGGCCTCGACGGCTCCGAACGCTTTGCCCAGATGGCCCGGGACGACAGCGGCTGCGAGGTCTGGCAGCAGGACTTCCTCAAGCTCGACCTGCCCGCCGAGCGCTTCGACGGCATCTTCGCCAATGCCGTGCTGTTTCATATCCCCTCACAGGAGCTGCCGCGGGTGCTGCGCCAACTGCACGCCACGCTGAAACCCGGTGGCGTGCTGTTCAGCTCCAACCCACGCGGCGACAACCGCGAAGGCTGGAACGGCGCGCGTTATGGCGCCTACCACGACCTGGCGGCCTGGCAGCAATTGCTCACCGCGGCGGGGTTTGTCGAGCTGGAGCATTACTACCGGCCCGCCGGCCTGCCGCGGGAACAGCAGCCGTGGCTGGCGAGCGTGTGGCGCAAGGTTTGAGCGGTTTGCCAGATAGGCCGTAGCGCCTGGTTCGCGGGCAAGCCTCGCTCCTACGGGGTATTCCAGCGTAGGAGCGAGGCTTGCCCGCGATGGCGTCCTCTCGAACGAGCACAATCTCAAGCCGTGGTTTTCTTCGGCTCCTTGATCTTGTACCAAGCCACATACAACGCCGGCAGGAACAGCAGCGTCAGCAGGGTGGCGACGATGATGCCGCCGATCATGGCGTAGGCCATCGGCCCCCAGAACACTTCCCGAGCGATGGGGATCATGCCCAGGCTGGCCGCCGCGGCGGTCAGCAGGATCGGCCGGCGCCGGTGCTCGGTGGCTTGCACCACCGCGTCCCAGGATGAATGACCGGCGCGCTCGAATTCGTCGATCTGGGTCACCAGGATCACCGAGTTGCGGATGATGATGCCGATCAGCGCGAGAATCCCGAGGATCGCCACAAAGCCCATGGGCGTGCCCGACGGCACCAGCGCCAGGACCACGCCGATCAGCCCCAGGGGCGCGACGCTGGCCACCAGGAACAACTTCTGCACGCTGTGCAGCTGGATCATCAGGAAGGTCGCCATGAGGAACAGCATCAACGGCACCACCTTGGCGATCGGCCCCTGGGCCTTGCCGCTCTCCTCCACCGTGCCGCCGGTGGCCACCGAATACCCCACCGGCAGGCCGGCGGCGAATTTGTCGATATCCGGCTTGAGCAGCCTGACCAGGTCAGTCGGCTGGATCTCATCACGCACCGAGGCCTTGATGGTGATGGTCGGCTTGCGGTCACGGCGCCAGACCAGCGGCTGCTCCAGTTCGTAACGCACGGTGGCGAAGGCCAGCAGCGGAATCGAGGTGCCGTTGGGGTTGACGATCTGCAGGTTCTGCAGGGTTTCCGGGGAACCGCGCTCGCTGTCGTCGGCCCGGCCGACCACGTTGATCAGGTAGATGTCGTCATGCACCTGGGTCACGGTGGAGCCACTGACGATGCTGTTCATCAACTGCGCCACATCCTCCGAAGACAGCCCCAACTGGCGGGCCTTGTCCTGGGCGATGTCGATGCGCAGCACTTTGCCCGGCTCGTTCCAGTCGTAGATGATCTCGCCGATGTGCGCGTTCTTGTCCAGTTCGGTGGCCAGTTCGATGGCGTGCTTGCGCACCTGGTCGATGTCCTTGCCGCTGACCCGGTACTGGATCGGCCGCCCCACCGGCGGGCCCATTTCCAGGGCCTGGACGTAGCTGCCGATGCCGACGAAGTCGTCGCGCAGGCGTTTTTTCAGGCGTTCGGTCAGCGCCGTGCGCGACTCCAGGCCCTTGCTGACGATCACCAGTTGCGCGTAGTAGGGGTTCTGCAATTGCTGGTCCAGCGGCAGGTAGAAACGGATCGCACCTTCGCCGATGTAAGTGCTCCAGCGCACGATGTCCGGGTCGTCCTTGAGGGTCGCCTCCAGGCGATCCACCGCCATGCGGGTCTCGGCGATCGAGGCGTTCTGCGGCAGGTTGAGGTCGACGAGAATCTCCGGCCGGTCCGAGGACGGGAAGAACTGGTTCTGCACGAAGCGCATGCCGACCACCGACAGCACGAACGCCAGGACGGTGATGCCGATGGCCCACCAGCGGTTGCGCATGGCCCACAGCAGGCCGCCGTTGAAGACGCGGCCGATGCGGCCCGGCTCCTCGGAATGGGGCTTCACATGGGTGCTGAGGATATGCACGCCGATCACCGGGGCGAACAGCACGGCGACTATCCACGACACCAGCATGGCCACGGCGATCACCGCGAACAGGGTGAAGGTGTACTCGCCGGCGGAACTGGCGTTGAGGCCGATGGGCACGAAGCCGGCGACCGTTACCAGGGTCCCGGTGAGCATCGGGAAGGCCGTGGAGGTGTAGGCGAAGGTCGCCGCCTGCTCCTTGCTCTCGCCCATCTCCAGGCGCGTGACCATCATCTCCACGGTGATCATCGCGTCGTCCACCAGAAGGCCCAGGGCGATGATCAACGCCCCGAGGGAAATCCGCTGCATGGTGATGCCGCTGTATTCCATGAAGACGAAGACCATCGCCAGCACCAGCGGAATCGAGCACGCCACTACCAGCCCGGCGCGCACGCCCAGGCTGACGAAACTCACCACCAGCACGATCACCACCGCCTCGAACAGCGCGCTGGTAAAGCCGCCGACGGCTTTTTCCACCACCTCGGCCTGGTCCGACACCGTGTGTACGCCCACGCCCACCGGCAGCTCGGCGGTGAGCTGGTCCATCTTGAGGTGCAGGGCCTTGCCGAAGTCCTGGATGTTGCCGCCCTTCTTCATGGCGATCGCCAGGCCGATGGCCGGCTGGCCGTTGAAGCGGAACTGCGGCGTCGAAGGGTCGACGTAGCCGCGGCTGATCTCGGCGATATCCGCCAGGCGATAGAAGCGCTCGTTGAGCCGCAGGTTGACCGTGGCCAGGTCTTTCTCGGAAGCGAACTGCCCCGAGGTGCGCACGGAAATCCGCTCCGGCCCGGCCTCGATCACCCCGGCCGGGGTCACCGCGTTCTGCGATTGCAGGCTCTGCAGGACCTGGCGCTGGTCGATGCCCAGCGCTGCCAGCTTGCGTGTGGAGAAGTTCAGGTAGATGACTTCGTCCTGCTCGCCGACCATCTCCACCTTGCCCAGGTTCGGCACCTCGCGGATCTCGGCGCGCACCTGCTCCACGTAGTCGCGCAGCTGACGCATGCTCAGGCCGTCGGCGGTAAAGGCGTAGACCGAACCGAACACATCACCGAATTCGTCGTTGAACCCCGGCCCTTGCAGACCCTGGGGGAAGTCGCCGCGAATGTCGTTGATCTTCTTGCGCACCTGGTACCAGATCTCGGGGATGTCCTTGGCGCTGGTGGTGTCACGCAGGTTGACGAACACCGTCGACTCGCCGGGGCGGGTGTAGCTTTTCACGTAGTCGAGGGAGTCCAGCTCTTCGAGTTTTTTCTCGATGCGGTCGGTGACCTGCTTGAGGGTTTCCTCCTGGGTCGCGCCCGGCCAGCGGGTCTGGATGACCATGGTCTTGATGGTGAAGGACGGGTCTTCCTCGCGCCCCAGGTTCATGTAGGAGAACACGCCCATCAGCAGGGCGACGAACATCAGGTACCAGATGAACGACTGATGCTTGATGGCCCACTCGGATAAATTGAAGCTCCCTTTTGTGGCCGGCGTCATCGTGGGCTGTCCTCGTCGATTTTGACTTTCTGCCCCGGTTTGAGGCTGTTCACACCGGCGCTCACCACCCGCTCGCCGATTTTGATCCCGCTGCCGATCAATGCCGAATCATGGTCCCGGCTGAACACCGTGACCTCGCGCGGCGCCACGGTCTGCGCCTGCGGGTCGACGATCCAGACCCGGGTCTGGCCGTCCACTTCCTGCAGGGCCGACAGCGGCACCTCGGTGCGCGGGACGATGGCGGAGCTGAGGGTCACGCTGATGGCCGTGCCGAGGCGGAACGCTTCGGGGGTTTCGGTCAGGGTCAGGCGCGAGCGCCGGGTGCGGGTGGCGCTCTGCGCCTGGGGTTCGATTTCACGCACGATGGCGCTGGTGTTGATGCTCGGGTCCAGCTGCAAGGCGACCTTGAACACCACGTCGGCCGGCAACTGGTCCACCAGCGTCGCCGGCAGGTCGATCACCGCTTCCTTGATGTCCGGACGGGCCAGGGTCACCACCTGCTGGCCGGCGCTGACCACCTGGCCGGCCTCGGCATTCCAGGCAGTGACCACGCCGCCATGATCGGTGCGCAGCTCGCTGTAGGCGAGTTGGTCGCGGGCCTGGCTGACCGCGGCCCTGGCCTGGTCCAGGGAGGCGCGAGTGGTCTTCAGGTCGGTCTGGGCGATATCCAGCTGCGCCTGGGCGCCGACGCCACGGTCGAACAATTGCTGCTGGCGCCGGGCGTTGGCCTGGGCATTGATCCATTGCGCCTCGATCCGGGCCAGGTCGCCCTGGGCCGAACGCAACTGGTTCTGCTGGTCGGTGGGGTCGAGGGTGGCGAGCAAGGCGCCCTTGCCCACCTCGGCGCCGACGTCGACATTGCGATTGGCGATACGCCCCGGCACCCGGAAACCGAGGTTGGTTTCATAGCGGGCCTGGATGCTCCCGGCGAACCGCCCGAGGCTTTCCTCGGACTCGGCGCGCACCTCGAACGACAGCACCGGGCGCACCGGCTCGGGCGCTGGTTCTTCCTTGGAGCAGGCGCCCAGCGTCAGGCCGGCGCACAACAGCAGGGACAGGCGCTTCATGGCTGGGCTCCTTGGGTGCCGGTCTCGGCAACGATCTCGACGAGCATCCCCGGGTGCAACAACTGGCCACCGGCGATCACCACTTTTTCACCGCCCTTGAGGCCGTCGCTGATGATCACCTTGCCGGTCTGGTAACGCCCCACCGTGACGGTGTGCAGGGTAGCCTTGCCGTCCTCGCCCACCAGCCATACGGCCGGCTCGTTGAGGTTCTTGGTCAGCGCCGCCCAGGGCAGCTCGACACTGGCCTGGCCGGCCGCGTGGGCGCTGGCGCTGACCACCGAGCCCAGGTCCATGCCCGCCGGCAGGCCGTCGAGGGCCACCTTGACCTGCACCGTGCCGCTCTGCGCCGACACCACCGGGGTGACTTCACGCACCTTGCCGGTGGTCTTGATGTTCGGGTTGTCCAGCAGGCTGACGGTGATCGTGCCTTGCTTCGGCGGGGCCACCAGCAGCGACTCGTAGACGTTGAACACGGCGTCGCGCTCGCCGTCGCGGGCCAGGCTGTAGATCGGCACCGTGGCCTGCACCACCTGGCCGACTTCGGCCTGGCGCGCGGTGATCACCCCCGGAGCATCTGCGATCAGCGCGGTGTAGCTCAGTTGCTCGCGGGCGTTGGCCAGTTGTGCCTGAGCCGCGCTCAGGGCGCTCTGGCTGCTGCGCAGCGCCGCCTGGGCGGCATCGTATTCGCTCTGGCTGGTGTAGCCCTTGGGCAGGAGTTTCTGCTGGCGGACGAAGGCCGCGCTGGTCTGCTTGACCCGCGCCTGCTCGGCGAACACCGAGGCGGCGGCGGAATCGACATTGGTCTGCAGGTCTTTCGGGTCGAGCCGGGCCAGGACCTGTCTGGCCGTGACCCGGTCGCCGACGTCGACCAGGCGCTGGATGATCTTGCCGCCGACGCGGAACGACAACTCGGTCTGCACCCGCGCCTGCACATCGCCGGTCAGGGTCACCTGCGCGGCGAAATCGCGGGTCTGCACTGGCTGCACGCGCACCCGCGGCCGCTCCTTTTCGCTCGGTTTTTCCGCGCCACAACCGCTCAGTAGAGCAGCCAGCATCAAACCCACTATCCACTTCGATTCGAGACCAGCCATGCAGGCTCCTTGGCGCGACGCCATCGTACAGGTGACGATACGACTGTGAGCTTAGAACAGGGTTCCACTGCTGCACGCAAGGGGATCACAAACCCTGTAGCCGCTGCCGCAGGCTGCGATCGAGCGCAACGCGGGCGCTGCTTTGGCAAACGCAGGAAGTCCTGGGGAGCTGTCGCGGCGGCTACACAATCGGCACCAATCAGGCACACTGCGCCTCCATGCACAAGGAGCCCCGGCATGCTCAAGACCCTGGCAGTGGCCAATTACCGCTCGATCAACAAACTGGTGATTCCGCTGCAGCGGCTGAACCTGATCACCGGCCCCAACGGCAGCGGCAAGTCCAACCTGTACAAGGCCCTGCGCCTGCTGGCGGAAACCGCCCAGGGCGGGGTGGTCAACGCGCTGGCCCACGAAGGCGGCCTGGACTCGACCTTCTGGGCCGGGCCGGAGCAGATCAGCCGGCGCATGAGCCGTGGCGAGGTGGCGATCCAGGGCGGGCCACGCAAAACCGTCAAGCGCCTGCAACTGGGCTTTGCCGGCGAGGACTTCGGTTACTCGATCGGCCTGGGGCTGCCGGACTCCAGCGGCCATTTCATGCTGCCCGGGCACAGCACACCGATTCCGTCGCGCTTCACCCTCGACCCGCGGATCAAGCGCGAGAGTATCTGGAGCGGGCCGGCGTATCGCCCGGCCAGCGTGCTGGTGGATCGCCAGGGGCCGATGGTGCGGGCACGCCAGGGGTGGCAGTGGGAAGTCCTGGCGCAGCACACCTCCAGCGGCGACAGCCTGTTCGACCAGGTCGGCAACCTGCGTTCATCGCCCGAGGTCCTGCATTTGCGCGAGCAGATTCGTGGCTGGCGTTTTTACGATCACTTCCGTACCGACAGCCAGGCCCCCGCGCGCCGGCCACAGCTGGGCACGCGCACGCCGGTGCTGCACCACGACGGCCGCGACCTGGCGGCGGCGTTGCAGACCATCATCGAAGTGGGCGATCAGCAAGCGCTGCGCGAAACCATCAGCGACGCCTTTCCGGGTTCGCGGCTGGAGATTGATGCGGTGCCGGGCGGGCTGTTCGGCGTGCAGTTCTATCAGGACGGTTTGCTGCGGCCGCTGTCGGCGGCGGAGCTGTCGGACGGCACCCTGCGCTACCTGCTGCTGGTCGCCGCCCTGCTGACGCCACGGCCACCGACGCTGATGGTACTCAACGAACCGGAAACCAGCCTGCACCCGGACCTGCTGCCGGCCTTGGCGCGCCTGATCATTCGCGCCTCGCAGCAGTGCCAGGTGTGGGTGGTCTCCCATGCCAGCCGGTTGATCGCGGCGTTGCAGCAACACCCGGAGTGCAACTGCATCGTGCTGGAGAAAAATTTCGGCCAGACCGAAATCGTCGGCCAGGGGATGCTCGATGAACCGGCGTGGTATTGGCCGGATTGAGCGGCCTCAAAAACATCGCGGGCAAGCT
>NZ_JACNDE010000073.1:0-5458 GCF_017351415.1 Pseudomonas sp. FW305-25
CCTCCCGCTGACGAGAGATCGGAAGCGCAAGTGGTTGAAGTTGCAAAGGAAACTTTGAAAACTTCTTAAAATAACCGCTTGACAGATACAGAGGCTGCTGTAGAATGCGCGCCTCGGTTGAGACGAAAGACTTAACCAACCGCTCTTTAACAACTGAATCAAGCAATTCGTGTGGGTGCTTGTGGAGTCAGACTGATAGTCAGAAAGATTATCAGCATCACAAGTTACTCCGCGAGAAATCAAAGATGTAACCAACGATTGCTGAGCCAAGTTTAGGGTTTTCTCAAAACCCAAAGATGTTTGAACTGAAGAGTTTGATCATGGCTCAGATTGAACGCTGGCGGCAGGCCTAACACATGCAAGTCGAGCGGTAGAGAGGTGCTTGCACCTCTTGAGAGCGGCGGACGGGTGAGTAATGCCTAGGAATCTGCCTGGTAGTGGGGGATAACGTTCGGAAACGGACGCTAATACCGCATACGTCCTACGGGAGAAAGCAGGGGACCTTCGGGCCTTGCGCTATCAGATGAGCCTAGGTCGGATTAGCTAGTTGGTGGGGTAATGGCTCACCAAGGCGACGATCCGTAACTGGTCTGAGAGGATGATCAGTCACACTGGAACTGAGACACGGTCCAGACTCCTACGGGAGGCAGCAGTGGGGAATATTGGACAATGGGCGAAAGCCTGATCCAGCCATGCCGCGTGTGTGAAGAAGGTCTTCGGATTGTAAAGCACTTTAAGTTGGGAGGAAGGGTACTTACCTAATACGTGAGTATTTTGACGTTACCGACAGAATAAGCACCGGCTAACTCTGTGCCAGCAGCCGCGGTAATACAGAGGGTGCAAGCGTTAATCGGAATTACTGGGCGTAAAGCGCGCGTAGGTGGTTCGTTAAGTTGGATGTGAAATCCCCGGGCTCAACCTGGGAACTGCATCCAAAACTGGCGAGCTAGAGTATGGTAGAGGGTGGTGGAATTTCCTGTGTAGCGGTGAAATGCGTAGATATAGGAAGGAACACCAGTGGCGAAGGCGACCACCTGGACTGATACTGACACTGAGGTGCGAAAGCGTGGGGAGCAAACAGGATTAGATACCCTGGTAGTCCACGCCGTAAACGATGTCAACTAGCCGTTGGGAGCCTTGAGCTCTTAGTGGCGCAGCTAACGCATTAAGTTGACCGCCTGGGGAGTACGGCCGCAAGGTTAAAACTCAAATGAATTGACGGGGGCCCGCACAAGCGGTGGAGCATGTGGTTTAATTCGAAGCAACGCGAAGAACCTTACCAGGCCTTGACATCCAATGAACTTTCCAGAGATGGATTGGTGCCTTCGGGAACATTGAGACAGGTGCTGCATGGCTGTCGTCAGCTCGTGTCGTGAGATGTTGGGTTAAGTCCCGTAACGAGCGCAACCCTTGTCCTTAGTTACCAGCACGTAATGGTGGGCACTCTAAGGAGACTGCCGGTGACAAACCGGAGGAAGGTGGGGATGACGTCAAGTCATCATGGCCCTTACGGCCTGGGCTACACACGTGCTACAATGGTCGGTACAGAGGGTTGCCAAGCCGCGAGGTGGAGCTAATCCCACAAAACCGATCGTAGTCCGGATCGCAGTCTGCAACTCGACTGCGTGAAGTCGGAATCGCTAGTAATCGCGAATCAGAATGTCGCGGTGAATACGTTCCCGGGCCTTGTACACACCGCCCGTCACACCATGGGAGTGGGTTGCACCAGAAGTAGCTAGTCTAACCTTCGGGAGGACGGTTACCACGGTGTGATTCATGACTGGGGTGAAGTCGTAACAAGGTAGCCGTAGGGGAACCTGCGGCTGGATCACCTCCTTAATCGACGACATCAGCTGCTTCATAAGCTCCCACACGAATTGCTTGATTCATTGAAGAAGACGATTGGGTCTGTAGCTCAGTTGGTTAGAGCGCACCCCTGATAAGGGTGAGGTCGGCAGTTCGAATCTGCCCAGACCCACCAATTACTGGTGCACCCTGTAGCGATACGGGGCCATAGCTCAGCTGGGAGAGCGCCTGCCTTGCACGCAGGAGGTCAGCGGTTCGATCCCGCTTGGCTCCACCATTACAGATTGGTGTCCATCGTTTAAAGCTTAGAAATGAGCATTCCATCAAGCTGATGGTGAATGTTGATTTCTGATCTTTATCAGAATCGTTCTTTAAAAATTTGGGTATGTGATAGAAAGATAGACTGGATAGCACTTTCACTGGTGTTTATTCAGGCTAAGGTAAAATTTGTGAGTTTAATCGCGAATTTTCGGCGAATGTCGTCTTCATAGTATAACCAGATTGCTTGGGGTTATATGGTCAAGTGAAGAAGCGCATACGGTGGATGCCTTGGCAGTCAGAGGCGATGAAAGACGTGGTAGCCTGCGAAAAGCTTCGGGGAGTCGGCAAACAGACTTTGATCCGGAGATGTCTGAATGGGGGAACCCAGCCATCATAAGATGGTTATCTTGTACTGAATACATAGGTGCAAGAGGCGAACCAGGGGAACTGAAACATCTAAGTACCCTGAGGAAAAGAAATCAACCGAGATTCCCTTAGTAGTGGCGAGCGAACGGGGACTAGCCCTTAAGTGGCTTTGAGATTAGCGGAACGCTCTGGAAAGTGCGGCCATAGTGGGTGATAGCCCTGTACGCGAAAATCTCTTAGTCATGAAATCGAGTAGGACGGAGCACGAGAAACTTTGTCTGAATATGGGGGGACCATCCTCCAAGGCTAAATACTACTGACTGACCGATAGTGAACTAGTACCGTGAGGGAAAGGCGAAAAGAACCCCGGAGAGGGGAGTGAAATAGATCCTGAAACCGTATGCGTACAAGCAGTGGGAGCAGACTTTGTTCTGTGACTGCGTACCTTTTGTATAATGGGTCAGCGACTTATATTCAGTGGCGAGCTTAACCGAATAGGGGAGGCGTAGCGAAAGCGAGTCTTAATAGGGCGTTTAGTCGCTGGGTATAGACCCGAAACCGGGCGATCTATCCATGGGCAGGTTGAAGGTTAGGTAACACTGACTGGAGGACCGAACCGACTACCGTTGAAAAGTTAGCGGATGACCTGTGGATCGGAGTGAAAGGCTAATCAAGCTCGGAGATAGCTGGTTCTCCTCGAAAGCTATTTAGGTAGCGCCTCATGTATCACTGTAGGGGGTAGAGCACTGTTTCGGCTAGGGGGTCATCCCGACTTACCAAACCGATGCAAACTCCGAATACCTACAAGTGCCGAGCATGGGAGACACACGGCGGGTGCTAACGTCCGTCGTGAAAAGGGAAACAACCCAGACCGTCAGCTAAGGTCCCAAAGTTATGGTTAAGTGGGAAACGATGTGGGAAGGCTTAGACAGCTAGGAGGTTGGCTTAGAAGCAGCCACCCTTTAAAGAAAGCGTAATAGCTCACTAGTCGAGTCGGCCTGCGCGGAAGATGTAACGGGGCTCAAACCATACACCGAAGCTACGGGTATCACGTAAGTGATGCGGTAGAGGAGCGTTCTGTAAGCCTGTGAAGGTGAGTTGAGAAGCTTGCTGGAGGTATCAGAAGTGCGAATGCTGACATGAGTAACGACAATGGGTGTGAAAAACACCCACGCCGAAAGACCAAGGTTTCCTGCGCAACGTTAATCGACGCAGGGTTAGTCGGTCCCTAAGGCGAGGCTGAAAAGCGTAGTCGATGGAAAACAGGTTAATATTCCTGTACTTCTAGTTATTGCGATGGAGGGACGGAGAAGGCTAGGCCAGCTTGGCGTTGGTTGTCCAAGTTTAAGGTGGTAGGCTGGAATCTTAGGTAAATCCGGGGTTCTAAGGCCGAGAGCTGATGACGAGTTACCTTTTAGGTGACGAAGTGGTTGATGCCATGCTTCCAAGAAAAGCTTCTAAGCTTCAGATAACTAGGAACCGTACCCCAAACCGACACAGGTGGTTGGGTAGAGAATACCAAGGCGCTTGAGAGAACTCGGGTGAAGGAACTAGGCAAAATGGCACCGTAACTTCGGGAGAAGGTGCGCCGGTGAGGGTGAAGGACTTGCTCCGTAAGCCCATGCCGGTCGAAGATACCAGGCCGCTGCGACTGTTTATTAAAAACACAGCACTCTGCAAACACGAAAGTGGACGTATAGGGTGTGACGCCTGCCCGGTGCCGGAAGGTTAATTGATGGGGTTAGCTAACGCGAAGCTCTTGATCGAAGCCCCGGTAAACGGCGGCCGTAACTATAACGGTCCTAAGGTAGCGAAATTCCTTGTCGGGTAAGTTCCGACCTGCACGAATGGCGTAACGATGGCGGCGCTGTCTCCACCCGAGACTCAGTGAAATTGAAATCGCTGTGAAGATGCAGTGTATCCGCGGCTAGACGGAAAGACCCCGTGAACCTTTACTATAGCTTTGCACTGGACTTTGAATTTGCTTGTGTAGGATAGGTGGGAGGCTTTGAAGCGTGGACGCCAGTTCGCGTGGAGCCATCCTTGAAATACCACCCTGGCAACTTTGAGGTTCTAACTCAGGTCCGTTATCCGGATCGAGGACAGTGTATGGTGGGTAGTTTGACTGGGGCGGTCTCCTCCTAAAGAGTAACGGAGGAGTACGAAGGTGCGCTCAGACCGGTCGGAAATCGGTCGTAGAGTATAAAGGCAAAAGCGCGCTTGACTGCGAGACAGACACGTCGAGCAGGTACGAAAGTAGGTCTTAGTGATCCGGTGGTTCTGTATGGAAGGGCCATCGCTCAACGGATAAAAGGTACTCCGGGGATAACAGGCTGATACCGCCCAAGAGTTCATATCGACGGCGGTGTTTGGCACCTCGATGTCGGCTCATCACATCCTGGGGCTGAAGCCGGTCCCAAGGGTATGGCTGTTCGCCATTTAAAGTGGTACGCGAGCTGGGTTTAGAACGTCGTGAGACAGTTCGGTCCCTATCTGCCGTGGACGTTTGAGATTTGAGAGGGGCTGCTCCTAGTACGAGAGGACCGGAGTGGACGAACCTCTGGTGTTCCGGTTGTCACGCCAGTGGCATTGCCGGGTAGCTATGTTCGGAAAAGATAACCGCTGAAAGCATCTAAGCGGGAAACTTGCCTCAAGATGAGATCTCACTGGAACCTTGAGTTCCCTGAAGGGCCGTCGAAGACTACGACGTTGATAGGTTGGGTGTGTAAGCGCTGTGAGGCGTTGAGCTAACCAATACTAATTGCCCGTGAGGCTTGACCATATAACACCCAAGCAATTTGCGCTTAACAGCCAGATTGCGGTGTGTGAAGACGAAACGAACCGAAAGTTCGAGAAAACACACAAACTATCGCATACCCAATTTGCTGAAGCGTCGAAAGACGACTCGGCACACCGAATTTCTTGACGACCATAGAGCATTGGAACCACCTGATCCCATCCCGAACTCAGCAGTGAAACGATGCATCGCCGATGGTAGTGTGGGGTTTCCCCATGTGAGAGTAGG
>NZ_JACNDE010000074.1:0-2533 GCF_017351415.1 Pseudomonas sp. FW305-25
CGGCACCTTCCGCCCCTTGGCCATGCTCGATGGCGAAGGCCCGGTGCAGGCCACGCCGTTCTATTACCAACTCGACCACCTCGGCACCCCGCAGGAACTGACTGCCTACAGTGGCGAGATCATGTGGTCAGCCAAGTACCGGGCGTACGGGAACCTGGCAGCGCTGGACGTTTCGGAAATCGACAACCCGCTGCGTTTTCAGGGGCAGTATTTCGATACGGAAACCGGGCTGCACTACAACCGCCATCGCTATTACAATCCGAGCTCGGGGCGGTTTTTGACGCCGGACCCGATCAAGCTGGCCGGGGGGTTGAACAACTACCAATACGTGCCTAACCCTACGGGGTGGGTGGATCCGTTGGGGTTGAATGGGTGCCTGGGCCAGGATGGAGGTAAAGCAAGCCCTCCCGCAAATCCCGAGGCTAAGGCAACAGTGGATGAAGGGAGTCCAAAAGCTCCTGGCCCTCAAATGACGTCGCAGCAACGTCAAGCTCGAATTGAGGAACTGTCTGAAGCAAACGCGAAACGCCGTGTTCAGGAATTTGAAGCTAAATATGATATGCACACCATTGGAAAGCACGGACCAGACATCCCCGATGCAACCATGAAACAAAGAGCGATTGATGGCAGCGACCCAATAACGGGTAGAAGAGGCAAAAGAAACTCAAGCTCTCAATTTAATAGCTGGAAATTGCAGATGCATGCAATCAACGAAGCCACTACCCGAGTAGATCGTGGTTTGCCTGCACATACGGGCTTCGATGGAAATGACAACCCTGTTGTCAGAATCGAACAGCCCGGATCAGGCAAAGGGTACAAGCCAAACAAGCGAGATGCGCAGAATCCAATTCGGGTAGACCCAATGAATGGTGCCGAAATCAAGTTTGATGTGGACGATCCGACTCGCCCCTATACTGCATTCCCAGTGAAGGAGAGATAACTTGTTAAAACACCCTTTCTCAGACGTACCATATGAGCCTCGCCTATCAGCTCTTCTTAGAGGAATAGAGATCTACGATCGCGAGCATACTCTTGGTGAGGAGTTACAGAAATACGATCCAAACAATGCTGAAGACAGAGAGAAAATCATCAACCTCTACATACTTCCAGCTTTAAATTATCTTTCATACAGACACAAATTCGTCCTAATTAAAAAACTAGAAAACGAACTAATTAAAAGAGAAACAGATTTCAATCTGCTATTTGAAAGCGACTACGACGACCCTAGAACTATCGCATGGGACGAAACCGAGATAAAAGACGCATATGGTTTTTTTGAAGAAATACTCAAATACTCGAAAGAAAAATGGCATAACGATCTTATTAAAGCCGCATCAGAAGGTCAGTCCGAATGGTAGGCAGTAGATTAAAAAACGAAAGACAATAGTTTATACTAAATCCTAAACAAGGTAGATAAAAACTCCACCCCGAAGTGGATTAGTGTGGTGTGCTTCGAATTTATTGGTCAAATCCGCTTGAGCGGGCAAAAATGAAACATGCAAAAACTCAAGAAAAAATTGGCATGACCTCTAAAGAGAGCCCACCGACAAAGCCTCAACTAAAAACAATACTCAAATTCATCTTAAGCGAAAAATTAATATAAAGTATTCAGAGATTTTTCCTACAAAACGAATCGACTTCTGCCAGCTTGTATAGACCCATTCCAATAGATAGGATCTTCAGGTCGCTGCAAAATCAGTGACAAGGGTGTGGAAGCCTTTGAGATCCAATTAAAAGAACCTCCATTGAGCATATTTTTTACATGCTATTAAATTATGGCGGTTGTACACGGGGCACTTTCGAGTGCGCCGGGTTCCTGGATCCTCGGTCTTCCACACCCGCGTACAACTGCCACCCCTCATGTGGAAGTGATGCAGGCAGTTTCTGAAACTGACCCAGGAGATCATCTATGTCTCGCTATATGCCCATCACAGGAATCGACAACAACTTCTCTTCGCTACTGATCGACACACAGGCACCTATAGATGTGTTGCACGATACTGCTGCTTATCGCATCCGATGTGTAACCCGGTTACTCGAAACTATTTCTCTGACCGAAAACTTCAACAACGACCCGCTACTGCTACAAGATTTGTCGCGAGTGATCGTCATTCCACTCCGCGACGGCTGCGACCTGATGGATGTCATCGGTCGCAGATTGCAAGATCAGGTTTTGAACGCTTAAACCCGTTCTTTAAAAATCAGCGATGTTCTATCAGCGCAGCGTGACGAACTGCGCTGATCTTCCGACGGCGGCCAGCGCAAGTACCGCTACGACGCCCTGGGCCGGCAGATCACCCGCCAGGACGAAAGCGGCGCCATCACCCAGTACCAATGGGACGCCGCCAACCGCCTGGTGCAGATCTCCCTGCCCGGCGGCGCGACCCGCGCCTTCAGCTACAACGCCTACGGCAAAGTCACCGCCGAGCGTGACGAACTGGGGCGCGTCACCCGCTACGAATACGCCGACAACCTGCACCTGGTCAGCCGTCGCATCAATCCGGACGGCAGCCAGCTGCACTATCGCTACGAA
>NZ_JACNDE010000075.1:0-1799 GCF_017351415.1 Pseudomonas sp. FW305-25
CTCGCCCGGATTGCTGGTAATACGCACCAGCAACCAGTCGGACACCAGGCGGGTATTGCCGGTCACCGCCGAGCGATCGCCGCCAGACTCGCGGATGACCGGTGCCGACTCGCCGGTGATCGCCGCTTCGTTGACCGCGGCAATGCCTTCGATGACCTCGCCGTCACCGGGGATCATCTCGCCGGCCTCGACCCGCACCACGTCGCCTTTGCGCAGATTGGCGGCAGGGATCACCTGGAAGCTGCCATTGGCCTTTTTCAGGCGTGCACTCAGGCCTTCGCTGCCAGCCTTGAGACTGTCGGCGCGGGCCTTGCCACGGCCTTCGGCCAGGGCTTCGGCGAAGTTGGCGAACAGCACGGTGAACCACAGCCAGAGGGCGATCTGCGCGGCGACGAAGGTCGGCACCGCGGTATCCGGCACAAGGCACAGTACCGTGGTCAGGATCGCAGTCAGCTCGACCACCAGCATCACCGGCGAACGTTGCAACTGGCGTGGGTCGAGTTTGACGAAGGCCTGTACCAGCGCCGGACGCCACAGGGCTGCGATCGAGGTTTTCTGTTGTTCGGCAGCAGTGTGTTTCGAGGCCGCGGTTTTAGCGCCGGGCATTTCGGTTACAGCCTTCTTGGAGGCAGGAACATGCATATTCATCATTAAGTCCTCAGCCCTTCATTCCAAAGGCAGCCAAGCTCAAGTGGTCGGCAATCGGGCCCAGCGCCAGGGTCGGCAAAAAGGTCAGCCCGCCCACCAGCAAAATGGTCATGGTCAGCAGCGTGACGAACAGCGGACCATGGGTCGGGAAGCTGTTCTGGCCGACCGGCGCGGTCTTTTTCAGCGCCAGGCTGCCAGCCAGGGCCAGCACCGGCAGGATGTAGCCGAAGCGGCCGATCAACATGCCCAGGCCCAGCATCAGGTTGTGGAACGGGGTGTTGGCGCCCAGGCCGGCGAAGGCCGAACCGTTGTTGGCGCTGGCCGAGGTGTAGGCGTACAGCAACTGGCTGAAACCGTGGGCACCAGGGTTGCTCACCGCCGCCACCGGCCCCGGCAGGCTCGCGGCGATGGCGCTTAGTACCAGCACGCCGACCGGCATCACCATCAGCGTCACCACCAGCAACTGCACTTCCTTGGCCTGCAGCTTCTTGCCCAGGTATTCCGGGGTGCGCCCGATCATCAGGCCGGCGAGGAAGACCGCGATCAGCACGTTCAGCAGCATGCCGTAGAGGCCCGCGCCGACGCCGCCGAAGATCACCTCGCCGACCATCATGTTGATCAGCGCGACCATGCCGCTCAGCGGACTGAGGCTGTCATGCATGCCGTTGACCGAACCGTTGGAGGCCGCGGTGGTGGTCACCGACCAGAGCACGGTGGCGGTGGTCCCGAAACGCACTTCCTTGCCCTCGAGCGGTGCGGTCTGCTCGACCGCGACGTTGTTCAGGGTCGGGTTGGGCTGGTACTCGGCCCACAGCGAGGTCGCGCCACCGATCAGGAACAGCGCCAGCATGCAGGCGATGATCGCCCGGCTCTGGCGCAGATCCTTGACGTAGTGGCCGAAAGTGAACACCAGGGCCACCGGGATCAGGATGATCGAGGCCACCTCGAACAGGTTGCTCCAGGCCGTCGGGTTCTCGAACGGATGCGCCGAGTTGACGCCAAAGAAGCCCCCGCCGTTGGTGCCCAGTTGCTTGATCGCGATCTGGCTGGCGGCCGGGCCCAATGGAATCACCTGATCGACACCTTGCAGGGTCACAGCGTGGACATACTGGGCGAAGGTTTGCGGGACGCCCTGCCAGACCAGGAACAAT
>NZ_JACNDE010000076.1:0-1741 GCF_017351415.1 Pseudomonas sp. FW305-25
TTCGCCCGGATTGCTGGTAATACGCACCAGCAACCAGTCGGACACCAGCCGGGTATTGCCGGTCACGGCCGAGCGATCGCCGCCGGACTCGCGAATGACCGGAGCCGATTCGCCAGTGATGGCCGCTTCGTTGACCGCGGCAATGCCTTCGATGACCTCACCGTCGCCGGGAATCATTTCCCCCGCTTCGACGCGCACCACATCGCCTTTGCGCAAATTGGCGGCCGGGATCACCTGGAAGCTGCCATCGGCTTTCTTCAGGCGCGCACTCAGGCCTTCGCTGCCGGCCTTGAGGCTGTCGGCTCGGGCCTTGCCACGGCCTTCGGCCAGAGCCTCGGCGAAGTTGGCGAACAGCACGGTGAACCACAGCCAGAGGGCGATCTGCGCGGCGACGAAGGTCGGGACCGTGGTCTCCGGCAAGAAGCACAACACGGTGGTGAAGATGGCGGTCAGCTCGACCACCAGCATCACCGGCGAACGTTGCAACTGGCGCGGGTCGAGCTTGACGAAGGCCTGCACCAGCGCCGGACGCCACAGGGCTGCGATCGAGGTTTTCTGTTGTTCCGACGCCTTGACGACGACCGGTTTAGTTACGGGCATATTCATCAATAGTCCTCAGAAGCCCATGCTCAAGTGTTCAGCGATAGGACCCAGTGCCAAAGTCGGCAGGAAGGTCAAGCCACCCACCAGCAAAATGGTCATGGTCAGCAATGTGACAAACAGCGGACCATGGGTCGGGAAGCTGTTCTGGCCGATCGGCGCGGTCTTTTTCAGCGCCAGGCTACCGGCCAGGGCCAGCACCGGCAGGATGTAGCCGAAGCGGCCGATCAACATGCCCAGGCCCAGCATCAGGTTATGGAACGGGGTGTTGGCACCAAAGCCACCGAACGCCGAACCGTTGTTGGCACCGGCCGAGGTGTAGGCGTACAGCAACTGGCTGAAACCATGAGCGCCAGGGTTAGTCACCGAGGCCACAGGGCCTGGCAGGCTGGCGGCTATCGCGCCGAGTATCAGTACGCCAACCGGCATCACCAGCAAGGTCACCACCAGTAGCTGAACTTCCTTGGCCTGCAGTTTCTTGCCCAGGTATTCCGGGGTGCGCCCGATCATCAGGCCAGCGAGGAAGACCGCGATCAGCACGTTCAGCAACATGCCGTAGAGGCCCGCGCCGACGCCGCCGAAGATCACTTCGCCGACCATCATGTTGACCATCGCCACCATGCCGCTCAGCGGGTTGAGGCTGTCATGCATGCCGTTGACCGACCCGTTCGACGCCGCCGTGGTGGTTACCGACCAGAGCACGGTGGCGGTGGTACCGAAGCGTACTTCCTTGCCTTCCAGCGGCGCGGTCTGTTCGACGGCGGCGTTGGCCAGGGTCGGATTGGGTTGGTACTCGGCCCACAGCGAGGTCGCGCCGCCGATCAGGAACAGCGCCAGCATGCAAGCGATGATCGCCCGGCTCTGGCGCAGGTCCTTGACGTAGTGGCCGAAAGTGAACACCAGGGCCACCGGGATCAGGATGATCGAGGCCACCTCGAACAGGTTGCTCCAAGCCGTCGGGTTCTCGAAGGGGTGCGCCGAGTTGACGCCGAAGAAAGCCCCCCCATTGGTACCCAGTTGCTTGATCGCAATCTGGCTAGCGGCCGGGCCCAATGGAATCACCTGATCGACGCCTTGCAGGGTCACGGCGTGGACATACTGGGCGAAGGTTTGCGGGACGCCCTGCCAGACCAGGAACAAG
>NZ_JACNDE010000077.1:0-1315 GCF_017351415.1 Pseudomonas sp. FW305-25
CGCAGGGTGTTTTATTCTGGAGGCCATTATCATGAGCGAATTGGCACTGGTTGGCATTGATCTCGGCAAACACACCTTCCACTTGCACGGCCAGGACGGATCGGGTCGAGAGATATTTCGCAAGAAGCTCTCGCGCGTGCAGATGATGCGTTTTTTCGGCAACTGTCCCACTTGTACTGTCGTGATGGAAGCCTGTGCTGGCTCCCATTTCGTTGCCCGCGAACTGGGTACCATGGGGCATGTAACCAAGCTGATATCCCCGCAGTTCGTTCGACCTTTTGTTAAAAGTAACAAAAATGATTTCGTTGACGCCGAGGCCATCTGCGAAGCCGCCTCACGCCCTTCGATGCGATTTGTCTCGCCTAAAACCGAGGCCCAACAGACGCTCTCAGTACTGCATCGCATGCGTGAGTCGCTGGTGCGTGACCGCACCAAAACAATCAATCAACTCCATGGCTTCCTTCTGGAGTTCGGCATCAGTCTGCCTCTAGGGCGGACGGTCATAAAGCGTCTGCCTAGCGTTCTGGCCGAGCATGAGTTGCCGACACGGCTCAGCACATTGTTACAGCGGTTGCACGCACACTTCGGCTATCTGGATGAGCAAATCACGCAGCTGGATAAAGAGATGGCTGGCCAACTGGCTGACGATGATCTGGGCAGTCGTTTGCTGAGTATGCCCGGCGTCGGCCCGATCACCGCCAGCCTGCTGGCTGTCGAAATGGGAGACGGCAAGCAATTCGGATGCGGTCGTGACTTCGCCGCATCCATAGGGCTGGTTCCCAGACAGTACAGCACGGGAGGCAGGTCTAACTTGAAGGGGATCAGCAAGCGAGGAGACAAGAGCCTTAGATGCCTGTTGGTACAGTGCGCCAGGGTTTATATGCAGCGGCTCGCTACTCAAAAAGGGACACTGGCTGATTGGGTGCGCTCGTTGCTTCAGCGACGACACTCTAATGTCGTGGCGTGCGCTCTGGCCAACAAACTGGCGCGAATTGCCTGGGCACTATCTGCTCACCATACAGCGTTTGAAGCAGGGCCAGACACCGTGGTGGCCTGACCCTGCTGTTGTTGCAGTACCACGAGGCACCATCAGGTTTTGCGATAGCTGAAAAATGGATGACGTGAACGGCACACCGGCCTGGCGAAGAACCTGACTTATGAAACGGCTTTAGAAGCCGCTCCGGTTTTCAGGATTGCCAGGCGCGACTCTCATCATGGCGCGGGGCATGCCTCATACAGACGCCGGATAGATTTAAGCAAGCCAACCACTTCACCCGTTAATCAGCATTGCAAAAATGGGGGTGACCATAGATTT
>NZ_JACNDE010000078.1:0-1242 GCF_017351415.1 Pseudomonas sp. FW305-25
TGAACTGGCCTAATAATTCCGGACACCTCTTAAGGGCGATATGATTTCGCCAACTTGGAGGTTCCATGAACGAAAGAAAGGTCTATACCCGCGAGTTCAAGCTACAGGCTGCCAGTATGGTGCTTGATGATAACTGCCCGGTTGCAGACGTTTGTGCATCGCTGGATATCGGGCCCACCGCGTTACGTCGCTGGGTCGATCAGGTTCGCAAGGAACGCGAGGGGCAGCCAGTCAAAGGCACCAAGGCAATTACCGAAGATCAGCGCCAGATCCAGGAGCTAAAAGCCAAGATCAAGCGCATGGAGATGGAGGCTGAGATCTTAAAAAAGGCTACCGCTCTCTTGATGTCGGATCCCGATCGTTTTCGATGATCGCAGAACTAAGAGAGTCATTTCCGACTGCCGTGGTGTGTCATGTTTTCGGTGTGAAGCGCAGCAGCTTTTATGAGTGGATTCAGCGGCGAGCCAAGCCGCGGATCAGACGCGAAGAGCTTAAGCTGAAAGTGGTTGAGCTGCACAGCGAAAGCCGCGAAGCCATGGGTTCCAGAATGATCAGCAAAAGCCTGAAATCCCAAAACATTGCAGCTGGAAGGAATCTTGTCAGAGCGCTGATGAGGGAGGCCAACATTGTCAGTAAACAACGCCAACCTCACCCATTCAGATCCAAAGGAGTGGAAGCATTTGTCGCGCCCAATCGGCTCAAGCGCAATTTCAACGCGATTGCAGTCGATCAGGTTTGGTGTGGTGATGTGACCAGCCTGATGGTGGGCAAACGCTGGTTTCATCTGGCCATCGTGATCGATTTGTATGCTCGCCGGGTCATTGGCTGGGCGTTTTCCCTGGTCAATGACGCCAACTTGGTTAGCAAAGCGCTACGCATGGCAACAGAAGTACGGACATGTCCTCCTAGGCTGATATTTCACTCAGATCAGGGATGTCAGTACACCAGCCGCAAGTTTCAAGAAGAGCTGATGCGCCACGGCATTTTGCAAAGCATGAGTCATCGCGGGCAGTGCTGGGACAATGCGCCGACAGAGCGTTTTTTCGGCACGCTGAAGTCAGAGTGGGTACCCCGTGGCGGCTACAGTATGGTCGGGGAAGCAAAAACCGACATCGTGCGCTTCTTCATGTACTACAACCGCACCAGGCTCCATAGCTACAACAACTACTTGTCGCCAATAGCTATGGAGCAAAAAGCGGCATAAGCACCGTAAACGGTGTCCAGGATTACTTGACCAGTTCA
>NZ_JACNDE010000079.1:0-1118 GCF_017351415.1 Pseudomonas sp. FW305-25
TTCTGCAAGCCAGACGGTAGGAGAATTCCCCCACTCTCGCGTTCATCACAAGCGCCGATAAGGAATCCATCGGCTTGAGTAGCCCCTCAAGACCGACCATATCTACAAGCCTGCGCCAAACGCGAGTCCCCGACAGGTCGTTTTATCTTGTCCGCGGGAGCGTCTCATGACAATACAAACACCCATCGTTGGCATCGATGTCGCCAAAGAAAGCCTGAGCCTGTATCGCCTCGACACTCAGCAAGCCAGTACGTTAGCCAACGCTCGAAGCACGATTCTGGCCTGGTTGAAAACATTGCCCGCAGACTGTTCCCTGGCTATTGAGGCCACCAGCACTTACCACGTCCTGCTGGCGGATCTGGCCTACCAGCGCGGGCATCGGATCTATGTCATCGATGGTTACCGCCTGAGCAACTACCGCAAGGGGATCGGTGGTCGTGTCAAGAACGATCAGAGCGATGCCCGCTTGCTGGCCCGTTACCTTGCCCATGAACAACGCCAGTTGCGCCCCTGGAAACCCACCTGCAAGGCCTACCGGCGCCTGCAAGTGCTGCTACGGCGTCGAGCCACGCTGATCCGCAGCACCACGGCCTTGCGCCTGAGTTTTGCTCAGGACCGGCAGATGGCCCGGGAGCTTAAACCGGTACTGGAACGCATGAAACGTCTGGAGGTACGACTCAATGAAGAGCTGAACAAGGCGTTGCAAGAGGCGGGTTTGGCGGAGCAGGCCAAGCCATTGAAGGGATCGGCCCACTGACTGCTGCCGCACTCAATCTGGCCTTTCTGCGGGGTTCGTTCCGCAGCAGCGATGCCTTTATCGCCTTCCTGGGCCTGGATGTACGGGTCAAGGAGTCGGGGCGTTACAACGGTCGACGCAAGCTGAGCAAGCAAGGCGACTCGGAAACCCGACGCTTGCTTTACAACGCCGCCATGGCGGCAAGCAGGACCAAGGCTTGGCAATCCCGCTATCAGCAATACCTGCAGCGCGGCCTGAAGCGAACAGAAGCGCTGATCATCCTTGCGCGTAAATTAGCCCGTATTGCCTTCGCTCTGATGAAGACCCAACAGCCGTATCGACCTACGGTCGATACGGTGGGGTAGACATAGAATCTCCTACA
>NZ_JACNDE010000008.1:0-213062 GCF_017351415.1 Pseudomonas sp. FW305-25
TGGCGTCTGAAAAAAGTGAGTCGCCGTAAGGGCGAAACCGCCAGCAGCCGTGACCGCAGAAACGGATATGTACACCGTCCAACATCCCCAGCGAGGCCACCATCGTCATCGCGGGCAAGCCTCGCTCCTACAGAAGCCTCCCCCTGCCGTCAGCCAAGAATGGATATGTACCCCGTCCAAAACAAGCAGCGAAACCACCACCGCCATCGCGACCAATCGAGCGTCGACCGGCCGCTCCTACAGAGGCGCAGGCGACGCCGAAGCACTGACCCCCGTCAGCACTGTGGAAGGGTTACCGGATGAAAGACAGGCAGCACTCACTCGTCGCAGAACAACGCCGCGATCTGCGCCCGACTCGACGCCTGGAGTTTGGAGAAGATGTTCTGCAGATGGGTTTTCACGGTCTTGTCGCTGATGCCGAGGATCTGGCCAATCTCCCAGTTGGTCTTGCCTCGGGCCACCCAGCGCGAAATCTCCGCTTCGCGGCTGGACAGGATGGACAACAGTTGATGGTTCGGCCCCGGGTTGTGGCGCAACAGCTTGCTGCCCAGCGCCCGGTTCAGGGCAATGTGCAGGTACGGGGCGAAGACCATCATGCGCATTTTGCTTTCGTGGGCCACGGTGGCCGAGATGTTGTGAAAGAAGTAGCCGGTGAAGGTGTTGCGGTGCAATCCGGGCAGCAGGGTCCAGCCCAGGTTGCGTATCCCATGCTCGCGAAAGATCTTCGCCCACACCTGGTCCGGCGAGTTGCCCAGCCGCTCCAGGGTGGTGAACTTGGGGCGCCCGCAGTGCTCGATGGGGTCGATGCCCAGCGGCGGAATCATGCCGTCGCGACCGACGATGGCCTTGATCAGGTCATCGGAGACGCTGTCCGGATGAATCAGGTGCGAGAAGAACACCCGGTGCGCGCGGACCCTGCCGCTGGCGAACACGAAGTTCTCACAGGGCAGGATCTGCGGCAGCGCCAGCTGGGTCTGCTGCGTCAGCTCGGCGATGCTGCGCGCCGAGGTGATGGAGTTGAGCACGCTGGTCAACTGCAGCCGTTGCTGGCTGTCGGTGGGCGGCAACGACAGCACCGACCGCGGGCGGCTGGCCAGTTCCAGCCGCGGTTCGCAGAAGGCCGGCTGGGCGAACAGCAGCGCCGCGGGCTTGGGCGCATGCACCGGGCCGATCGATAGACTGGTCATGCTTCCACGACCTGGCTGTCGACGGTGATGTCACGCAATACCCGGCCATTGCTCTCCACCGCGATCACCGACTTGTCCAGCGGGTGGGCTTCGGCCGGCGCGGCATCATCGAGTGCCGCCAACCAGGGAGCGAACTGCTTGCGGCACTCCTGGCGCTTGATCTTGCCGCTGGAGGTACGCGGCAACGACCCGCCGAACACCAGCAACAGCACCGGCCGCGCCAGTTGGTGCTGTTGCCACAGCCGCGCTTTCAAGTCGCTGAACAGCTGCGGCAGGTCGAGGCTGCGCAAGGCCCGCCGTTCGATTTCCTGGGCGATCACCACCTGCTCGCTGTCGCCGGTCTCGATGCTGAAGGCCGCGGTGCCGTCCGGGCGAAAGCTGTCATGGGTACGCAGCACGGTGTTCTCGATATCACCAGGGTGATGGTTGACGCCATTGACGATGATCAGGTCCTTGAGCCGCCCGGTGACGAATAGCTCGCCGTCGAGCAGGAAGCCCAGATCGCCGGTGCGAAAGTAGCGCGACCAGCCGAGCGCCGGCGGCGCCGGGCGAAAGGCCGCGGCGGTGCTCTCCGGGCGCTGCCAGTAACCGCTGGCGACGCTGTCGCCGAGGATGCAGATTTCCCCGACCCGCCCGTCCTCCAGCGGCTGCTCGGTGTGCGGGTCGCAGATGAACGGGCCCTGCCCGGGAATGCCGCGACCGCTGCTGACCAGGGTGCGCAGGCGCAACTCGGCGTCGCTGCCCGGGCCGTCATGCAGGCGTGCCACATTGTCCTCCAGCAAGCCGGCATGGAACTGGCGGATCACCGGCTCGCGCTTGCTGCCGCCGGCGCTGACCATCAGCGTGCCTTCGGCCAGCCCGTAGCAGGGAAAGGCCGAGGTGCTGGCAAAACCGGCGCGGGCGAAACGCTCATGGAAGGCGGCAATGGTCTGCGCCCGCACATGCTCGGCGCCGTTGAACGCCACCTCCCAGCTGCTCAGGTCGAGGCCCGCCAGTTCTTCGTCCTTGATCTTGCGCAGGCACAATTCATAGGCGAAGTTCGGCCCGCCGCTGACGGTGCCGCGGTAGGTGCTGATGGCCTGCAACCAGCGCAGCGGCCGTTGCAGGAAGTGGATCGGCGCCAGCAGGGTCGAGCCGAAGCCGACGAACAAGGATTGCAGGATGCCGCCGATCAGCCCCATGTCGTGATACGGCGGCAGCCAGCTGACCAGGTGGCTGTCCTTGTGGGTCAAAAAACCGCGGCTGATGCTGCGCGAATTGTGAATCAGGTTGCCGTGGGTCACCGCCACTCCTTTGGGAATCCCGGTGGAGCCGGAGGTGTATTGCAAAAAGGCGATATCGTCCCGGGTTACCGGGACGGCCCGCCACTCGCCGGCCAGGGCCAGGTCGAGACTCGCCATGTCCAGCACCCGCGGACTCTGCGCCTGCCCCAGCCGGGCGAGGATGGTCGGGACATCCTCGCCACTGGCCAGTGCCGCCGTCGGCTGGCAGTCGTCGATGATGCCGTCCAGCCGGTCCAGGGTCTTGGTCGCCCCCGGCGGATAGGCCGGCACCGCCACCAGCCCGGCATACAGACAGCCCATGAAGGCGATCACATAGTCCAGGCCTGGCTTGAGCAGGATCAGCACCCGGTCCCCCGCCTGGCAATGCCCCTGCAACCGGGCCGCCGCCGCTCGGGCCGCGCGGTCCAGTTCAGAGAAGGTGATCAGGGTTTCTTCGTCTCGCCCGTTGTGCAGAAAACGATAGGCCAATCGGTCCGGGATCGTATGGGCGTGAAGCTGCAGACATTCCGAAAAATTCGCATACGGAACGTCGCTATCGTGGTCGTTCGTAGTCATTATTTTGTGTCCAGGCAGCCGTACTTAGCCATCTCCCGCAAGGCCCGAAATCTGCGGCCTTGCGCATCCATTACGCTTGATCATCCTCTGGGAGCGCGCAGTCGAAGTTAATACTCCGAACGGCGTATACCCGCAATTTCCGCCCCCGGCGCATATTCGCCTCACAGCTCGATGCATGCATGGCTTTTTGCCATGCCGCTTGCAGTCATCAGCCTTTTCCAAGGATGTGAAGCCGATATCCAGGCCCGTGCAAGCCGGGCCTGTGTAACCGGCCATGTCATCAAACCCAGGCCGGAGCGGGAGCGCCCCGGTATCGCCAGCAGCGTGCGCAGCACGGGAGAACAGGATGTCTTTTAGCGAATACGCCACCTTCGATGCGGTCGGCCTGGCCGATCTGGTCAAAACCGGGCAGGTACGCCCCTCCGAACTGCTGGAGGAAGCCATACGCCGCATCGAAGCCTTCAACCCGGCGGTCAACGCCGTGGTCTACAAAGCCTACGACAAGGCCCGGGCACAGGCCGCCGCACAGGACAAGGCGCCGCCGACCGGCGCGCTGCACGGCGTGCCGTTCCTGCTCAAGGACATTCTCGGCGACTGTCAGGACCTGCCTTCGACCCTGGCCTCGCGCATGCTGCAAGCGCGGGTCATGCCCCAGGACTGCGAGCTGGTGAAGCGCTTTCGCCAGGCCGGGCTGGTGTTCGTCGGCAAGACCAACGCCCCGGAGTTCGGCATTCTGCCCACCACCGAAGGCGCCTTCCATGGCCCGGCGCGCAACCCGTGGAACCTGGAATATTCCACCGGCGGCTCCAGTGGCGGCGCGGCCGCCGCGGTGGCCACCGGCATGGTCCCGGCGGCCCATGGCAATGACGGCGGCGGCTCGATCCGCATTCCCGCGTCCTGCTGCGGCCTGGTCGGCCTCAAGCCGACCCGGGCGCGCAACTCCCTGGCCCCGGACTTCGGCGAGCTGCTCAGCGGCCTGCTGGACGAACATGTGCTGACCCGCAGCGTGCGCGACAGCGCCGCCCTGCTCGACGCCACCCACGGCGTGGTGCCGGGCGACCCGTATCGCGCGCCGCCTATGCAGGGGCGTTTTCTCGACCAGTTCGGTCGCGAACCGGGACGCCTGCGCATCGCCTATTCCAGCACCGACCCGGCCGGGCGGCCGCTGCACCCCGACTGCATCGCAGCGGTGGAAAGCACCGCGCGCCTGCTCGAATCCCTCGGCCACCATGTGGAAGAAGCCGCGCCGCAGCTGGACCTGCAAAGCTTCGCGGAAGCCTTCAGTGCCCTGTGGTTCTCCGGCATTGCCTTCGCCGTGGAACTGATGAGCCTGCAACTGGGACGCGGCCCGCTGCCCGGCGAGCTGGAAAACCTGACCCGCGCCGTGCATCAACGCGGCCTTGGCGTCAGCGCGGTGGAGTACCAGATGTCCGAGCTGGTGTTGCAGCAGGTGGGTCGGGAAATGGCGCGTTTCCACCAGACCTACGACTGCTGGCTGACCCCGACCCTGGCCCGGCCGCCGCTGCGCAATGGCGTGGTGGATATCCATTCCAGCGACCTGGAAAGCACCTACGGCCCGCTGATCGACTACAGCCCGTTCACCGCCATCCATAACGCCTCGGGGCAACCGGCGATTTCCTTGCCGTTGCACTGGAACGCCGAGGGCCTGCCGATCGGCCTGATGCTCAGTGCCGCCTTTGGCGAGGAAGGCCTGTTGTTCCGCCTGGCCGGCCAGTTGGAACAGGCACGCCCGTGGAAGGACCGGCGGCCACAGTTGTTCATGCAGCACAGCCCCGACGAAGCGGTTATCGGCTAAGGAGAGCACCGAGCATGCGCACGCTGGACACCTCGACCGCCTCTGCTTGTTGCCGTGCCGGCGCAGGCCAGGAGCAGCCTCTGCCGGGGGCCATCCCCTGGCCCACCGACGGCCTGGACCGCGAGCAACTGGCGCGTTATGGCAAGGAGCTGATTCGCCAGACCCTGCCCTTCACCGTGGAAAACCGCCGCCTGAGCTGGTGGCATTTCTACTCGACGCTGCTGGTGATCGGGCTGTTCGGCTCGGCCGTGGCCCTGCCGCTGTGGTGGCCGCTGCGCCTAGGGTGCAGCGTGCTGCTGGGCTTGTCCCTGGTGCGCATGTTCGTGCTGTACCACGACTACATGCACGGTGCGATCCTCAAGGGCTCGCGTTTTGCCGAGGTGTTTTTCAAGACCTTCGGCCTGCTGCTGATGGCCCCGCCGACACTGTGGAAGCAGTCCCACGATTACCACCACGGCCACAGCTGCCAGTATGTCGGCGCGGAGAAAAAACGCCTGCCGCTGCTCTCTACTCACACTGACCTGGGCACCTTTCCCCTGCTGTCCACCGAGGAATATGCCCGCGCCGGGCGCCTCAAGCGCTTGCGCTACCGCGTCGCCCGGCACCCGCTGATGATCCTGCTGGCGTCATTCAGTATCTTTATTTTCAGCATCTGCCTGGTCTCGCTGATCACCCAGCCGCGGCATCGACTGTGGTCGCTGCTGGCCCTGGCGCTGAACCTGGCGAGCGCCGTCGCCCTGGCGCTGCTGGCGCCGGACATCCTGCTGTATGGGGTGCTGGTCCCCAGCCTGTCCGGCTCGGCGCTGGGCGCCTATATGTTCTACTGCCAGCACAACTTCCCCGGCGTGCGTTACCCCGAGCGCGCCGACTGGGACTACGCGGCCACCGCGGTGTTCTCCTCCAGCTACATGCGCACCGGCCCACTGATGGCCTGGTTCACCGCCAATATCGGCTACCACCATGTGCACCACGCCAACTCGGGCATCCCCTTCTACCGCCTGCCGCAAGCCATGGCGGCGATCCCGGCGCTGCAATCGCCGATCACCACCTCACTGCACCCGCGGGATATCTACCGCTGCCTGCGGCTCAAGCTATGGGACCCGGCGCGCCAGCGCATGGTCTCGTTCGCCGAGTTTCACCAGCAAGCGCAACGCTGAAGGAAATGCGACAGGAACGGCTGCCGTGCGACGCCAAGCGTTGCCCGGTGAACGCTCGCCAGGGATGATCGGCGCCGGAATTTTCCCGTCGATCGCGGGTCAGTAGAGCCACGCCTTTTCGCACCGGTCCGTTGGTCCGTGACAATGGGGCCTCGGTCCCATAAATTAGGCGCCCTGAAAAGGCCCGGTGCTTTTCTAGCCTCATTTCCAGTTAAACGAAGTAGTGAAATATCAATGTCCGATTCCAATACAGAAGAATCCGTAAACGCCTTGTCGTCCAAAGCGGAATACGAAAACGCCATCAATCTTTCACAGCATGTCTCCCAGGCCAAGACCATCAGCGAGATGGTCCTCGACGCTTTCCAGTCCACCAAGGAAAGCGACCAGATCCGCGAATTGCGCGCCGAGATCCGCCAGGCTCACGACCGCTTCGACGACGACCGCGCCTATGAACTCATGGGCCAGCTCAAACAGCTCAAGGACGCCGAGGCCTCCGACAGCGCCGCCCTGGAAAACCTGAGCAGCAAATTCCCGATCAGCCGCATCCTGTCCAGCTACAAGGACGACCCGAGCTTCCAGGAGCTGGTCTACAGCCTGGCGCTGAAGGTGCTGAACCAGACCCACCAGGCTATCAGCAACCCGGGTGGCGGCAAGAGCAAGGCCTCGCGGGCCAAGAAGGAAATGGAAGTGTTCGCCATCAGCAAGGACGGCATCAGCGTCACCCTGCCGATCCGCCCGCGCTCCAAGGCCAACGTCGACCGTGAAGCCTTCGAGTTCCTCGGTTTCGCCTTTGTCGGCGAAGGCGACGAAGCGGAACTGGAAAGCGAAGTGTTCTTCGACAAGGACGGCAACGAACAGCCGGCCACGCGCAAGAACATCGTCACCGCGATCCAGCAGCAGACCGCGTTCGAAGGCTACAGCGCTCTACAACAGCAGTAACCCGTACCCGCGGGCTTGCTCGCGCAGACGGCGGATAGGGCAACAGTGCAGCGCGCCCTTCCGCCGGCTGGCTCCTACGAATCAAAGGCCGGGGCCCCCTCAGTTGCCCCGGTAATCGGCGATGGGATACATCGCGCACAAAGCCTCGGTCTGAAGACGGAACTGTTCCTGCAGCTCAGGCTCCAGGCGGTACTTCTGCTCGCTGAGGGGCGTCACCTTGTCCAGTATCCGGCAGACCAGTTCGACGACTTCACGACAGCCCTGAGGATCGATGTAGCGTTGGGCGATGGAACCCGTGCCGATACACAAGCCATTGGCGACGAATGAGGATCGGGTTTCCCCCAGTGCGCGGTTTTTACTCACGATGATGCCGCATCGCTCCAGTGCCGAGGCGGCAATCGAACCGCTAACCCCACCACGCAGCCTGAGCAGAATCGTGTGGTTCTCCGTCCCCCCGCCCACGACTTCGTAGTCCTGTGCCATGAATGCGCTGGCCATTGCATCGGCCGTGCTGCGAATCCGTCCCATGTAGGCGTCGAACTCCGGGGTCATCGCGTAGCCCAGCGCAGCCGCCTTGGCGGCGATCATGTTGACCGCCGGCGAGCCCTGCATCCCGGGGAATACCGCTTGCTCAAGGACACGACTGAAGCTCGCCCTCAAGCCGGGAACCTTGGTGTCGGCATCCCGGCCGGAAAGGATGAGGCCGCCACGAGGCCCCGCGAGCTGCTTGTGGGTACACGCGGTGGTGACATGCGCCACGTCGATCGGGCTCGGATGTCGACCCGTTGCGACCAGCCCGGCGATAGAGGAGATATCCGCCAGCAGGATGGCCCCGGCCTCGTCGGCAATAGCGCGAAAGCGTTGGAAGTCCACGACCCGGGAATAGGCCGTCGCACCGCAGATGATGATGCGCGGACGATGGGCGAGCGCCAGATGGCGTACCTCTGCGTAATCGATCACGCCCTGCGATGTGGTGCCGTAGCGGATCGCCTTGTAGTGAGTGCCTGTGAATGCGACAGGGCTGCCGTGGGTCAGGTGCCCGCCATGATCGAGGGCCATGCCAAGAATGGTGTCCCCGGGTTCGAGCAGGGCAGCAAGCACCTGGTAGTTGGCGTTGGAGGCGGAATGCGACTGTACGCTGGCATATTGCGCCCCGAACAGCTCCCGCGCCCTGCGAATCGCCAGGGACTCGACCAGATCGACGTTCTCGCAGCCGACATGATGGCGCTTGCCTGGTATGCCCTCGGCGGTGACGTTGACCAGTGCCGAGGCAGACGCCGCGAGGATTCGAGGGTTGGCCGCGCAGGAAGATGAAACCAGGGACAGTGTGCGGTGTTGACGCCTGACTTCAGCGTCCAGGATCCCAGCCAGTTCGGCGTCTTCTGCCCGCAGATCCGCCAAACCTCGTCGCAGCAGGTCGGCCTGGTTCCTCAGTGGTGCTGTATAAGCTGCCATCGTTCGGTATTCCTTCCTTGTCATTTGCGTGCCACGAACGACAGCACGCTTCCTGATTTAACGTTCGCGAGTCGCTAATTAATCAAAGAATTAAACATTTTCCAAACAAAATGCTTCTTTTCCGAGAATCAGGAGGGGACAGCAGATTTGCGTTGCCGCTGAATGTTCGTCAATCGAGGCCAGGGCACCGGACGTTTCGGGGCTTTATTGTCATGACTGGGACATGCAACACTTGCCGCCGCAGCGCCTCCGGTCCGGCCCCTCCCGACAATTCCGAGCGCGCCCCATACCGACAGCGAAATATCCCAGGATGGATGCAGGCTGGCTAAAGGAGTGCTAGCGAGTTGGTACAGGCCACGAAAGAACCCGACAAGCTCTAGCCGCATCAATCCGACTGTTCTCACCTTTGGCGTCGAGCAGTTGAATGTCATGCACGGCACGCATTCCATGAAAGACCCTATGCGTGGCGACTATAAGGAAATGGTGAGCATTTGATGCACAGAAGAGAAAGAACAGAGTATTTGAAGAGCAACATCAAATACCTGATAAAAAGTCGCGGCGAGACGCAACTGTCTTTGTGCAATGCCAGCGGCCTGACCCGAACGACCATCTACAACATCCTGGAAGGCAAGGTCAGCAACGTACAGCAATCCACCATTCGCAAAATCTCCGATTTCTTCGGTGTCTCCTACGAAGAAATAGAAACCGTCGATTTTGAAGAGAAGGAGATCATCGACAGCAGTATTTCCCCACAAGGAAACATGAACCCGGCGGCGGTTCCGATCCTCAAGGAAAGCCTGCTGATGATCAACATGGACAAACGGATTGGCGAACTGGCCATACTTCACCCACTGACCTATTACTTCGGCGCATCCTACAACTTGATAGCGGTGCTGCTCGAGAATGAGATCAAGGGCATGTACGAGGCCGGTGACCTGTTGATCATTCAAAAGGCAACGTCGACCGACGACAAGGAGAAACTGGTTTACGACAGGCAGACAAAAAAGCTGTTCATCATCAATGAGCCATGCTCCGACTCAGATCGAATATTTGTGGTGGGTGACATCATCGAGGAGCGGTTCAATGGCAGCTTATGAAGGCGAACTCGAGAACAGCAAATATAAACTTCTGGGCTTTGAAAACAACAAGAACCTGGCCGTGATCATGATCATCGCCACAGGCAAAGTCATAAAGATCAAATTAAGCGAAGTGCTTAACAGCGAAATAATGGAAAACCTGAACAAAATGGAAGTTAAAAACATTTACAAGAAGTTCTACTCCCAAGGAGGAGCACTTACCGCATACGACCTGAATGACCGCCACGAAAGCTCATGGATGATTTATATCATCCTGAACCTATTGCTCTTTACATTTTATATATTCACCAGCATTGCCGCCACCAAGCCCATTTATCTTGAATCACTTGGCATCATTATCACTCCGGGTACCTTTCTTTACCCTCTGACCTTCCTGATCGTTGACCTGTTGAACGAGAACTTTGGCCTCAGGTTGGCAAGAAGGGCGATCTTCTTTGCCTTCGCCAGCAACGCCATGATTATCGTCCTTCTGTATGGCTCGACCTTTCTTCCCGGCCTGCCGGGCTGGAAGCTCGACACCCCGTACAATGACGTCATCATTCATGTGTCATCCGTGCTGGTGGCGTCTTCGGTCTCGTTCCTGGTTTCGGAAAACATAAACTCTTACTTGCTGTGCAAGATAAAAGAGCTGACCAACTCCAGATTCCTGTTCCTGCGGATATTCTTGAGCACGCTGTTCGCGGTCATTATTGACAGCTTCGTGTTTTGCTACATTGCCTTTTACGGCTCGATGGAGAACAACGACATCCTGAACATGATTTATGTGCAGATCGCGATCAAGGTATGTTTTGCCTTCTTCAACATCTTGCCTGCCTATGGCGCAAGGTCACTGTTCAAGAAATACATAACGGACAGCCAGGCAAAATAGTACGACCACGCTTGGCTCAAGCTGATGGATTCAACACTCATCCAGCAGGCAGATGCAGTGTTGAATTCCATTGAGACGGTCGATCAAGCCTTCATTGCAAGTTCATCTTGCTTCTCAAGCTGTTCATGACTTCTGCCTTGTTCCCCAGATATTCATTCAGCCCTCTGCTGCGAAGATTGCATGCATCGCAATTGGCACAGCCGCTGCCGATAACGCCGTTGTAGCAGGTCAGGGTCTGCTCGCGAACCAGGCTCAACTGATGGTGATGATCCGCCAGCGCCCAGGTCTCCGACTTGTTCAACCACATCAGCGGAGTCTCAAGGCGCAGGCGGTATTCCATGCCCAACTCGACGGCCTTGTTCAAGGCCTTTACAAACTCGTCGCGGCAATCGGGATAGCCGGAGAAGTCCGTTTCACACACCCCGGTAATGACCGTTTCAGCCTTTACCTGGTAGGCATAGATAGAGGCCAGGGTTAAAAACAGAATATTTCTTCCCGGCACGAAAGTGCTGGGCAGGCTTTCGCCTGAACTGTTCACCGTGGGAACCGGGATATTGTCCCGAGTGAGACTGCTGATCGCCAATTCATTGAGTAGCGAAGCATCCAGCACTTTGTGGACTGTTGCCCCCAGTTGCTTCGCGAGTTGCTGCGCCACTTCTATTTCCGCGCGGTGGCGCTGACCGTAATCAAAGGTAATGCAGTGCACTTCATCATAGAGCGGCAATGCGTGGATCAGACAGGTCGTCGAGTCCTGCCCGCCACTAAATACGACAACAGCTTTTTTCTTCATCATTCTGCTTCCTGCATGAATAGAGTCATTTGAATATTTAAACAGCCCACTGACTGACACTCAATAAAAAAGCCCCGCGCTTCTCTCGAAGGCGGGGCTTTTTCATAGCGTTTGCAGCTTATGGCGCGTAGGTCAGCAGCAGCTCGCTCGGTACCTTGAAATCCAGGGACATCATCACGCTCAGCGCGGTGATGGTGAAGATCGAGAACACGAACAGCTTGCGCGCCCAGACGGTGTCGTCCACCGCCTTGTAGCCGGTCCAGGCCATGTACAGCCAGTACATGCCCATCGCGGCCGCGACGGCCAGGTAGCTCATGCCGGCATACCCGCTGAAGGTCAGCATCAGGGTCGCCACCAGGAACGCCAGGATGTAGAGCAGGATATGCTTCTTGGCCACCAGGATGCCGCGCTTCACTGGCAGCACCGGAATCGATGCGGCCAGGTAATCGTTGAAGCGGAAGATCGCGATGGCATAGGAATGCGGCATCTGCCACAGGCTGAACATCACCAGCAGGGTCAGCGCGGCCATGTCGAAGCTGTTGCTCACGGCCACGTAGCCGATCACCGGCGGCATCGCCCCCGACAGGCTGCCCACCAGCGTGCCGTGCACCGACTTGCGCTTGAGGTACAGGCTGTAGAAGCCGACATAGATGACGAAGCCGATCACGGCGAACAGCGCCGCCAGCGGATTGGCCACCTTGTACAACAACGCAACGCCAGCGACACCCAGAAGGGTCGCGTAGACCAGTGCCACTTTCAGGGAGATCAGGCCCTGGACCAGCACACGGTTCTTGGTGCGTTCCATCTTCAGGTCGATGTCACGGTCGATGCAGTTGTTGAACACGCAACCGGAAGCCACCACCAGGGACGTGCCGATCATCGCGGCCAGGAAGATGGCCAGATCGACATGTCCCTTGGAGGCCAGGAAAAAACCGCCCGCCACAGAAAGCACGTTACCGAAAATGATCCCCGGTTTGGTGATTTGGATAAAGTGCTTGAGCGACATCGGGTCTTACCTCACTTCGCCATCATGTAGGTGTGGATGCTGAACATGATCCACAACGACAGACCAACCAGCAGGACGATCACCAGGGCAGCGAAGACGAACGCGATCACGTTGTTACGCTGGGCCTCGGAGCGGTCCAGGTGCAGGAAGTACACCAGGTGAACCAGGACCTGGATCACCGCGAAGGCGAGCACGATCATCAGGGTGATGGACTTCGGCAGGGTCGGGTACATCACCAGGCCGAACGGGATGATCGTCAGGATCACCGACAGGATGAAGCCGATGGCGTACGACTTTACGCTGCCGTGGCCCGCATCATGGCTGTCATGGGAGTGTGCATTAGCCATTACATAGTCCCCATCAGGTAAACAACGGTGAAGACGCAGATCCAGACCACGTCCAGGAAGTGCCAGAACAGGCTCAGGCAGCTCAGGCGGGTCTTGTTGGTTGCGGTCAGGCCGTGCTTGTTGACCTGATACATCATGATCGCCATCCAGATCAGGCCGGCGGTCACGTGCAGACCGTGGGTGCCGACCAGGGTGAAGAACCCGGACAGGAAGCCGCTGCGGCTAGGGCCGTAGCCTTCGGAGATCAGCAGGTGGAACTCGTTGATCTCCATGCCGATGAAGCCCAGGCCGAACAGGAAGGTCAGGGCCAGCCAGCCCAGGACCTGCTTCTTGTTGCCCCGGAAGAACGCCAGCATGGCGAAGCCGTAGGTGATCGAACTGAACAGCAGCAAGGCGGTTTCGCCGAGCACGTAAGGCAGTTCGAAGATGTCGTGGCCCGACGGGCCACCCGCTACGTTGTTTACCAGTACCGCGTACACCGCGAAGATCGACGCAAACAGAATGCAGTCGGTCATCAGGTAGAGCCAGAAACCGTATACGGTCATCTCGCCCGAGTCGTGGTGATGGTCATCGTGCCCATGGTCATCGACATGGGTGTGTCCAGCATTGGTCACTAAGTTCGACATGGTTTAAGCCTGTTCCAACGAGGTTTCTACACGGTTGGCCGGAATCTTCTTCTCGGCTACCAGGCGAGCGTGCTGCTCGGCTTCGATGCGTTCGATCACGTCGACCGGCACCATGTAGCCTTGATCATCGCGAGCCGCGTGGATCACGAAATAGATCACGGTACCGGCCAGGCTAGCGATCGCCAGCCACCAGATGTGCCAGATCATCGCGAAACCGAAGACGGTCAACAGAGCACCCATCACCAGGCCGGTGGCGGTGTTGTTCGGCATGTGGATCGGTTCATAGCGAGCAGGCTTCTGGTACGCGGTACCGTTTTCCTTGGCTTCGGTGAACGGGTCGATGCCATTGGCCTTCGGCAGTACGGCGAAGTTGTAGAACGGTGGTGGCGACGAAGTCGACCATTCCAGGGTGTGGGCATTCCATGGGTCGCCGGAAACACACTGGTTCTGCTTGCGATCACGCACGCTGACGTACAACTGGATCAGCTGGCAGGCGATACCGATGGCGATCATCACCGCACCGAACATGGCGACGTACAGGTACGGCACCCACTCAGGGTTGGTCGTGGCGTTCAGACGACGGGTCATGCCCATGAAGCCCAGTGCATAGAGCGGCATGAACGCGACGAAGAAGCCCGAGATCCAGAACCAGAATGCAGCCTTGCCCCAGCCTTCGTGCAGCTTGAAGCCGAACGCTTTCGGGAAGTAGAAGCTGAAACCGGCGATGTAGCCGAATACGGCACCACCGATGATCACGTTGTGGAAGTGCGCGATCACGAACAGGCTGTTGTGCAGGACGAAGTCAGCACCCGGGATGGCCAGCAGTACGCCGGTCATGCCGCCGATGGCGAAGGTCACCATGAAGCCCAGGGTCCACAGAACCTGGCTGGTGATACGCAGACGGCCGTGGTAGATGGTGAACAGCCAGTTGAACAGCTTCACCCCCGTCGGGATGGAAATCAGCATGGTCGCCAGGCCGAAGAAGGCGTTGACGCTGGCCCCCGAACCCATGGTGAAGAAGTGGTGCAGCCAGACCATGAAGCCCAGTACCGAGATCGCGCCGGAAGCGTAGATCATCGAGTGGTGGCCGAACAGGCGCTTGCCCGAGAAGGTCGAGATGACTTCGGAGAAGATACCGAACGCCGGCAGGATCAGGATGTACACCTCAGGGTGACCCCAAGCCCAGAACAGGTTCACGTACATCATTGGATTGCCACCAAGTTCATTGGTGAAAATGTGGAAATCCATGTAACGGTCAAGCGTCAGCAGTGCCAGGGTAGCGGTCAGGATCGGGAACGAAGCCACGATCAGCACGTTGGCCCAGGTGCAGGTCCAGGTGAAGATCGGCATGTCCATCATCTTCATGCCCGGGGTACGCATTTTCAGCACGGTGGCCAGGAAGTTGACCCCCGTCAGCGTCGTCCCTAGCCCTGATAGCTGTAGCGCCCAGATGTAGTAGTCGACACCCACGCCCGGACTGTATTGCAGGCCCGACAGCGGCGGATAGGCAACCCAGCCGGTCTTGGCGAATTCGCCGACGCCCAGGGACAGGTTGATCAGCACGACGCCGGAAACCAGCAGCCAGAAGCTCAGGGAGTTGAGGAACGGATAGGCAACGTCACGCGCGCCGATCTGCAGCGGCACTGCAAGGTTCATCAGGCCGGTGAAGAATGGCATCGCCATGAAGATGATCATGATCACACCGTGGGCGGTGAAGATCTGGTCATAGTGTTCAGGAGGCAGGTAGCCCGGCGAACCCTCGGTGGCCATGGCCAGCTGGGTACGCATCATGATCGCGTCGGCGAAGCCGCGCAGGAGCATGACCATGGCGACGATGATGTACATCACGCCGATTTTCTTGTGGTCGACCGAAGTCAGCCATTCGGTCCACAGGTAGGACCACTTCTTGAAGTACGTGATACCCGCGACAAGCGCCAGACCACCGAGGATGATCATGGCAACGGTCACCATGACAATCGGCTCGTGGAACGGTATCGCGTCCAGACTTAATTTACCAAACATCGTTTACTCCTCTGCCCCAGCAGCTGAATGCGAGCTCATGTCAGTCCCTTCCACAGCGGCCACTTCTTTCTTCTCGTGCTTGACCGGCTTGCCTGGTTTCATGCCTTCATACTTGTCGACGATTTTCTGAAACAGGTCCGGCGTGTACGAGGAGTACAGCGCGACAGGGTTGTTCTGGCTTGGCTTGGCAAGGGCTTCGTATTCAGCTTGATCAAGCTGTTTAGGTGCGGCCTTGACTTCGGCTACCCAGGCGTCGAAATCTTCCTGGCTCGTCGAGATCGCTTTGAATTTCATGCCGGTGAAGCCAGCGCCACTGTAGTTAGCGGAGATGCCTTCCATTTCAGCTTTCTGGTTGGCGATCAGGTGCAGCTTGGTCTGCATGCCTGCCATCGCGTAGATCTGGCCGCCCAGAGCAGGGATGAAGAACGAGTTCATCACGGCGTCGGAGGTAATCTTGAAGTTCAGCGGAGTGTGCTCCGGGAACCGGATCTGGTTAACAGTGGCGATACCCTGGTCCGGGTAGATGAACAGCCACTTCCAGTCCAGCGCGACCACTTCGATGTTGATCGGCTTGACGTCGGATTCCAGCGGACGATACGGGTCCAGCGCGTGGGTGGACTTGTAGGTCACATAACCCAGGGCAATGATGATGAGGATCGGGACCAGCCACACCGCGATTTCGATCTTGGTGGAGTGCGACCACTTGGGCGCGTAGGTCGCGTTGGTGTTGGACGCGCGGTATTTCCAGGCGAACGCGAAGGTCATCACGATCACCGGAATCACGACCAGCAGCATCAGCAGGGTAGCGGTGATGATCAGGTTTCGCTCATCCAGACCGACCTGTCCCTTCGGGTCGAGCAAGGTCCACTTGCAGCCTCCCAGCATTAACATCATGCCAAGCAGCGGCAAAAAGCCTAGTAATCGGGGGTACCTGTTTTTACTCATCTCACGACCTCTAAAGCAGCTTGCGCCATGCAGTTGGGTTTTGATCGCCAACACTTCACCGTGCCAAGGGTTGGCATTTTTTCTTCGATTGAATAAGGGCCTGCCCGACGCGTTACGCGTTGTTTGACAAATCCTGGGCTAGCAGTGAGTTCTTATTCGAATTCGTGGTCAAAGGCCTTGTTACAGACCAATTCCATTTGGTGCGGATATTTGGAAGGTGCCGACACCTGGGGTCGCATGGAGCGTCCAACGCCCCTCGACCGCCGCCGTATGCTCAGGGGTGAGCAGCGCCGGAAATTCAGTGCGGGCGATTGTAGATATGTAGCGTTTTATAAACCATGTCTTATCCCGAAATAATTTTTATCGGCTCGCGCAACAATGCGTGGCGATTATTGCAACGGGTCGCGATCATATCGAGATTCATTCGCAATAAAAAGCCCCAAAAACGCCTTCCAGCCAAGTCGAAAAAGGCGCCTTTCACCCGTATAAAACCCACCGATGGCATCGCGCTACCCCTTATAAAACGAGGGCTGAACCGATTTATTTAGATAGCAGGCTATGCTTGCCTGGCCGTTCACCCCGCCGACACGAACTGACAGACTTTTTTCGCTCCTGGCGCAAGAAAAATCGTCTCGACGTCATCCTCTGAAACACAGCTGCGACACCGCCATGTGACAACATGTCGCACTTTTATCGCGCATCCGATTGCCCCATATCACACCCCCTTCACACATTGTCCTACACGCAAAAAAGCCCCGGCCCCGAACATCGGGACCGGGGCTTTTTGCGCCGGGTCAGGCGCTCTTGCGACGGTTACGAATGATGCCCAGCGGCACCAGCACCAGGGTCAGCACAAAGGCCACCAGCGCCCACTGCGCCAGGGACAGGCCCAGCACCGGCGGGTACGGCGTGGAGCAGAAGCCATCGACCTGGAACCCCAGCGGGAAGACGGTCGCCAGCGGCAGGCTGTCGACGATCGGCTGCAACACATCGATGCCGCAGCTGACCGCGGGATGGGCCTGGGTGTAGACGTGATGCCCCGCCACCGCCGCCCCGAACAGCGCGCTGATCACTACCAGCGCTTCCAGCACGGTGAGGCTGCGACGGCTGCGCATGGCCGCGCCGATGAAGGCGAAAATCGCGATCAGCAGAAACGCGTAGCGCTGCAGGATGCACAACGGGCAAGGCGCCTCGCCCAGCACCACCTGCATGTACAGCGCGCCGCCGATCAGCGCCAGGCAGATCACCCCCAGCAACACCAGAAAACGTCGCTCGCGCCCCAAACGCAGTGTGTCGTCAGTCATCCTCAATTCCTTTCTGTCTGTGGCTCAACCCGACGGCAGCGTTTGCAACTGCTGCATCAGGCTGAGGTTGTCTTCGATATGCCAATTGGCGGTGATCCGGCCATCGGCGATCTGATAGATGTCGGTTGCCCGGAAGTCTACACGCTGACCATGACCTTTGAGTGCATTGAAGGTCCCGCTGAAGTGCCCGCGAAAATGCAGGTGCAGCACCACCCGATCCCCGGCCACGATCATCTGCTCGATGTCTGCGCTCAGGTCCGGCACCGCCGTGCGAAAGAACCGCGACGCCAGCAGCGGCCCCGTCGGCCCCTGGACCCGCCCTGCAGGCGGCGTCATATCGACGAAGTTCTCCGCCAGCGCGACCCTGGCCAGGCTTTCATCGCCGCTGTTCCAGAAACTGCCGTAGCGCCGCGCAGCCAGCTCCATGGCTTCACGCTGGGCCTTGGGCAGGCTCTGATCGGCGATCAGGGTCTGCGGTTGAAGCAAGGCCGGCTCGGCGAAAACCAGGGGACTGGCGAGCAGGGTCGCGGCCAGGGTGATGCGGGAAATGGCTGAGAGTTGCATGGGATGATCCTGATCAGTGCGAACGAGCGCCTATCATCAGCATCGGGGAATTAACGATAAACAGGTTAAGAACGGATTAACCTTTAAAGGATTTTTACGAGTGCGCCCCTGTAGCCGCTGGCGCAGCCTGCGATCGGTTGCGCAGCGACCGTCAAGCCTGAGCTCGCGGTTTGCCTGAGGTACTCGGGGGAAAGCATTGCGAGCGCTGCGCGCTCGATCGCAGGCTGCGCCAGCGGCTACAAAGAGGCCAGCCTCCGGGCGGAGGCTGGCCGGAGGGGTTACTCCAGCGCCGCGGCCGGGCCGAAGAACTCGTAGCGGCTTTGTTTTTCCGGTACGCCCAGGGCCTTGAGGTGGCGCTTGATCGCCGCCATGAAGGCTTTCGGGCCGAGGAAGTAGGCGTCCAGGTCACGCTCCTGCGGCAACCATTCGGCCAGTTGCTCCTGGCTCAGCAGGCCGACCTTGTCCGCCGCCGGGCTGACACCGTCGTCTTCGGCGTAGCAGTAGAAGCGCTTGAGTTGTGGATGACGCGCGGCCAGGCCGTCGACCCAATCGCGGAACGCATGCACCCCGCCGTTGCGCGCGCAGTGGATAAAGTGCACCGGACGCTCGGTGGCCAGCGCGGCTTCGAGCATCGCCAGGGTCGGGGTGATACCGACGCCACCACTGATCAGCACCAGCGGCTTGTCGCTGTCCGCCAGGGTGAATTCGCCCGCTGGCGGGAACAGCTGGATGCTGGCGCCGATCTGCAGTTGGTCGTGCAGGTAGTTGGAAGCGCGGCCACCGGCCTCGCGCTTGACGCTGATGCGATACTGGCCGGCGTCGGACAGGGCCGACAGCGAGTAGTTGCGGCGGATTTCCTCACCCTCGAGGAACAGCTGCATGCCGATGTACTGACCCGGCTCGGCGGCGAGAATCGGGCCGTTATCCACAGGCTCGAAATAGAACGAGGTGATTTCGGCGCTCTCCTGCTCGCGGTGGACCAGCTTGAATTCCCGCGCACCACGCCAGCCGCCCGGGGCCTGGGCCTTCTGGTCGTAGATCGCGCCTTCGGCACCGATCAGGATGTCCGCCAGCTGGTTATAGGCCGCGCCCCAGGCGCTCATCACCGCCGGCGTGGCGATCTCTTCGCCCAGCACTTCGGAGATGGCGCGCAGCAGGCAACTGCCGACGATCGGGTAATGCTCCGGCAGGATCTGCAGGGCCACGTGCTTGTTGATGATCTTCGCCACCAGGTCGCCCAATTGGTCGAGCTGGTCGATGTGCCGGGCGTACATCAACACGCCATTGGCCAGGGCCCGAGGCTGGTCGCCGCTGGCCTGGTGCGCCTGGTTGAACAGCGGGCGCACTTGCGGATACTCGGAGAGCATCATCCGGTAGAAGTGGGTGATCAGGGCTTCGCCACCGCTTTCCAGCAACGGAACGGTGGATTTGATGATGGCACGATCTTCGACGCTAAGCATAAGTACAACTCCTGAGCTTTCTGACTACTTGCAGGTTGCCCTTTACCAATCAGTTTTCGTGCCAACAATAAAAACCATATAAATCAATTGCTTGAAATACTTGTAGTCATATCGACAAAACCGCATTTATAGTCATTAAGACCATACGGAGTCATTATGACCGCAAAATCCCTGCTCACCGCCTTGTTGCCCCTGGTCTCCGACCTGTCCCGCGAACTGCCCGAAGGCGAGCGCTACCGCCGCCTGCTGGAAGCCATGCGCGCCCTGCTGCCCTGCGACGCCGCCGCGCTGTTGCGCCTGGATGGCGAATGGCTGGTGCCGCTGGCGGTGGACGGCTTGAGCACCGACACCCTGGGCCGACGCTTCAAGGTCAGCGAACACCCGCGTTTCGCCGCCCTGCTCAGCCACCCCGGCCCTACCCGCTTCGCCAGCGACAGCGAGTTGCCGGACCCTTACGACGGCCTGGTGGATGGCCTGCACGAACATCTGGAAGTCCACGACTGCATGGGCTGCCCGCTGTTTATCGACGAGCGCCCCTGGGGCTTGCTGACCCTGGATGCCCTCGACCCGCAGCGCTTCGAGCCGATCGAACTGGATGCCCTGCAGGCGTTCGCCAGCCTGGCGGCGGCCACCGTCAACGCCGCCGAGCGCATCGAGCGCCTGGCCCTGCGCGCCGAAGACGAACACCAGCGCGCCGAGGTCTATCGCCAGGCCAGCGGCCAGAACCGCGAGATGATCGGCCAGAGCAAAGCCCACAAACGCCTACTGGAGGAAATCGGACTGGTCGGCGGCAGCGACCTGACGGTGCTGATCACCGGTGAAACCGGGGTCGGCAAGGAACTGGTGGCCCAGGCCATCCACGCCGCCTCGCCCCGTGCCGACAAACCGATCATCAGCCTCAACTGCGCCGCCCTGCCCGATACCCTGGTGGAAAGCGAACTGTTCGGCCATGTGCGGGGCGCCTTTACCGGCGCCACCAACGACCGCCGCGGCAAATTCGAGCTGGCCAATGGCGGCACGCTGTTTCTCGATGAGGTGGGCGAGTTGTCGCTGACCGTGCAGGCCAAGCTGCTGCGCGTGCTGCAAAGCGGCCAGCTGCAACGCCTGGGGTCGGACCAGGAACATCAGGTCGACGTGCGGCTGATCGCCGCCACCAACCGCGACCTGGCCGAAGAAGTGCGCAGCGGCCGCTATCGCGCGGACTTCTATCACCGCCTCAGCGTCTACCCGCTACTGGTGCCGGCCCTGCGCGACCGCGGCCGCGATGTGCTGCTGCTCAGCGGCTACTTCCTCGAACAGAATCGCTCGCGCATGGGCCTGGGCAGCCTGCGCCTGACCAGCGATGCCCAGGCGGCGCTGCTGGCCTACGCCTGGCCGGGCAACGTGCGTGAGCTGGAACACCTGATCGGCCGCAGCGCCCTCAAGGCCCTGGGCAATTGCCGCGAACGGCCGAAGATCCTCAGCCTGAGCGCCGCCGACCTGGACCTGCCGGACGCCTCGGCGCCGCTCACGCCCCCGCCCCCGGCTGCGACGGCCATGGCCGACCTTCCCGGCACCGGCGATCTACGGCAGGCCACCGAAAACTACCAGCGCCAACTGATCAGTGCCTGCCTTGAGCGCCACCAGCACAACTGGGCCAGTGCCGCCCGCGAGCTGGGCCTGGACCGCGCCAACCTGGGGCGCATGGCCAAGAGGCTAGGCTTGAAGTGACTCACCTGTAGCCGCCGAAGGCTGCGATTGGCTTGGGCGGCATTGCCACGAAACGGCCATGAACCCGATACATGAGGTGTGACCGAAACGACGCAGTGGCTGATCTTGCGAGGACGGCGTCCTCGATCGCAGCCTTCGGCAGCGGCTACGGATTGCGCGGGTCGCGGATATTGGGATTAAGCCTAAAGCCAGCCCTTTGCGCGTCGATAACCCGTTATCGCTAGCTGTTCGCGGCCCATGGCGCGAACCACCTTTTTTCCACAGAAGGTTTTTATGTCTTCCAACAAAGCCCGCGCAGACTCTCTTTCGCTTCTGCTGTTCACCTTGCGCAGCGGCAAGCTGATGGCGATCAACCTGCTCAAAGTCAGTGAAATCATTCCCTGCCCACCGCTGACCAAACTGCCGGAATCGCACCCGCACGTGAAAGGCATCGCCACCCTGCGCGGCAATTCGCTGTCGGTCATCGACCTGAGCCGGGCCATCGGCGAACGGCCGCTGGAAGACCCGGAGGGCGGCTGCCTGATCGTCACCGACGTCAGCCGTTCCAAGCAGGGCCTGCATGTGCAGGCGGTGAGCAAGATCGTGCATTGCCTGACCACCGATATCCGCCCGCCGCCCTATGGCTCCGGTGGGGTCAAGTCCTATATCACCGGGGTCACCCAGGTCGACGGCACCCTGGTGCAGGTGCTGGACATCGAGAAAGTCATCCATGGCATCGCCCCGGCGCAGATCGAAACCGCGCCGACCGAGCTGAGCATGCAAGACGCCGAACTGCTGGGGAATGCGCGGATCCTGGTGGTCGACGACAGCCAGGTGGCCCTGCAGCAGTCGGTGCATACCCTGCGCAACCTCGGCCTGCAATGCCACACCGCGCGCAGCGCCAAGGAGGCCATCGACTGCCTGCTGGACCTGCAAGGCACCGCCCAGGAGATCAACCTGATCGTCTCGGACATCGAGATGTCGGAGATGGACGGTTACGCCCTGACCCGCACCCTGCGCGAGACCCCGGACTTCGCCCACCTCTACGTCTTGCTGCATACCTCCCTGGACAGCGCCATGAACGCGGAAAAGGCCCGCCTGGCCGGCGCCAACGCGGTGCTGACCAAGTTCTCCTCGCCGGACCTGACCCGCTGCCTGATCGAAGCGGCCCGTCACGTCGCCGCCCAGAGCGCCTGAGCCGTGGCCGACGACTACTGCCTGCTGATGCGCCGCGACCTGACCGGGCAACCGGCTCCCGCCAGTTGGCCGGCCGCCTTCAGCCTCGACAGCTATCGGCCGGAGCTGGCCGCAGCGGTGCATGGCCTGATGCACCTCGGCTACCAGGACGGCGGCGGGCGCGTGCCGGAGCTGGACAGCTGGCGCCAGCGTTTCGAAAGCGACGCCGAATACGACCCGCAACTGTGCCTGGTGGCCCAGGACGGTGAAGGCGTCGTCGGGGTGATTCAGTGCTGGACCAGCGCCTATATCAAGGACCTGGTGGTGCATCCGCGGGTCCACCGCCAGGGTCTGGGACGGGCCTTGCTGCTGCAGGCCTTCGAGGTCTTCCGCCAGCGCCGCGAAGCCTTTGTCGACCTGCGGGTGCTGGAAGACAACCAGCGCGCTCGTGGACTGTACGACAGCGTCGGCATGCGGGTGATCCGCCGCGAGCAGGTTCCCCACACGCCGCTGTAACCTGTAGCCGCTGCCGCAGGCTGCGATAAGGTCCGCAGGACCTTCAGCGACTTCAAGATCGCCGCGGCCGTTCCGGCCGATCGTCCGAACGCGGCCCGAGCCTGCCGCGGCGGCTACAGCGATTTTCATTGTCGGCGCCTCAGGCATACTCCCGCGCACACTCGTGAACGAAGGAGCGCCCCGCCATGAAAGCCCTGTCCCTGATCTTCACCTGCCTCACCCTCCTCGCCAGCCAGGCCCAGGCCTCCAGCCCGGACGCCTGGGCGACCTTCGACATGCAGGTGCGGGCCAGTTGCACCAAGGCCAGCCAGTTGAAGAATGTCAAAGTGCTGGGCAACGCCGCGCAGTTCGACGACCGGGTCGGCTACAGCGCGTTGCTGCTCCAGGGCCAGTACCCGCAAAAACACATGAAGGGCCAGATTGGCGTGGAACTGTGCCTGTACGACAAACAGCGCAAGAACGCCCACGTCACCGAGTGGGATTCGATCCGTCCCGCCCTCGAGGCCAAGGGCCGGTGACTGGCGCATAACTTGCTTCGAGAGCGCTATCTAGAGGGCGATGTGAGTCATTCCGTCGCCGCTTCCGCCTTTCGACTATGGCTGCCGGCTCAATGAATACTCGTTTTTCCTGCGTAGGCTGCGGCAAGTGCTGCAACGATCACCACGTTCCCCTGACCCTCGGCGAAGCCCACCAGTGGGCGCTGGATGGCGGCCAGGTGATCGTGCTGGTGGAAGGCTTCCTGAGCAATGGCCTGGGGCTGCCGGCCCAGCAGCGTGAGCACGCCGAGCGGCGTTCCTGCGTGGTGCCCAGCGGCAATACCCAGGCCCACGTGGCGATCACCTTCGCCGCCTACAACGTCGGCCCCTGCCGGAATCTTGACGAAGACCAGCTGTGCCGGATCTATGAACGCCGGCCGCTGGTGTGCCGCATCTACCCGATGGAAATCAATCCGCACATCCCGCTCAACCCGGCGGTCAAGGATTGCCCGCCCGAGTCCTGGGAAAAAGGCCCGGAGCTGATCGTCGGTGGCGAACTGGTGGACCGGGAACTGGCTGAACTGATCCAGCGCTCGCGCCAGGCCGACCGCGACGATATCCACAGCAAACAAGCCATCTGCCAACTACTGGGCATTCACACCACCGCCCTCAAGGGCGACGGCTTTACCGCCTACCTGCCGGACATGGCCGCCCTGGCCGAAGCCATCGAGCGGGTCCAGGCGCAACCGCTGGCGGCGCCGGCCGGCGAGTGGCTGTTTCATGTATCCGGTGAAGACATTGCCGGGCAAGTGCAGGACGCCGGTGCCCAGGTGGTGACCGAGGCGCCGCTCACCTACGCCTTCATTTCCTTGCGGGCAGCATGAAGCCCTGCCGCTGACCCGCAGAGTCTCCGGTGTCCGTCAAATCATTGCGAGCGTGCCGCTCGTACGCAGCCTGCGGCAGCGGCTGCACGGATTGGGATATCGCGGCATTCGCGGAACTTGTAGCCGCTGCCGCAGGCTGCGATAAGGCCGAAGGCCTTCGGCGATCTTAAGGTCGTGCGCCCGCTTCGCGGTCGATCGTCCGAACGCGGCCCGAGCCTTCGGCAGCGGCTACAGAAGCTTGGACTCAGCGCTTGCCCATCGAGCGGCGGGTGCCGGGTGGCGCCGCGCCTGGGGTCTTGGTGTGGCCGTTGGTGGCGCCGTTCTTGTACCAGGGTTGCTGGGCATTCTTGGCCTGGGCGAACTCGGACGGCTTGAACGGAAACTTGAACGGCGCGATCGCCGGCTTGCCTTCGCCAGGCGCGCTGGCGTCATCGACCTGGTCGGCGCTGGGCGCGTCGGACACAGGCGGTTGTGCTGGGGTAGTCATGGAAGCTCCGGGTGAAAAGCAAAGGCCGGGCCCGGGGAAGCGGGCCGCGAAGGCCGGCAGTATACCCGCGTTGCGGATCGTTGAGCGGCCGCGACCGTCATCGGCCAAAGGTCATCGGTCGGCCTTTGCTGACAGCGCTGTCAGGCAGGCGTCACGTTGCTGACCGGGTCGGCCGGCTATAAAGGGGCCATCGATTCTGGCCATCCTCCCGTCCCCCTTACCCCCCGGCGCTGGCGTCCATGCGTAATCGAAAAACAACCCTTGTGCTCGCAGGCGTGCTCACCGTTCTCGCCGCCGCTGGCCTGTGGTCCCTGCTCAAGCCGCCCAGCACCAAGCTGGCGGCGCCGACCGCGGTGCCGGTGCGGGTGATCAGCGTCGCCCAGCAGGATGTGCCGCGGCATGTCAGTGGCATCGGTTCGGTACTGTCGCTGCACAACGTGGTGATCCGGCCCCAGGTGGACGGCATCCTCACCCGGCTGCTGGTCAAGGAAGGCCAGTTGGTCAAGGCCGGCGACCTGCTGGCGACCATCGACGACCGCTCGATCCGCGCCAGCCTCGATCAGGCCCGGGCGCAACTGGCGGAAAACCAGGCGCAACTGCAAGTGGCCCAGGTCAACCTCAAGCGTTACAAGCTGCTGTCGGTGGATGACGGCGTGTCCAAGCAGACCTACGACCAGCAGCAGGCGCTGGTCAACCAGCTCAAGGCCAGCGTCCAGGGCAACCAGGCCGCCATCGATGCGGCGCAGGTGCAGTTGTCCTATACCCAGATCCGCTCGCCGGTGTCCGGCCGCGTCGGCATCCGCACCGTCGACGAAGGCAATTTCCTGCGCACCAGCGATACCCAGGGCCTGTTCTCGGTGACCCAGATCGACCCGATCGCGGTCGAGTTTTCCTTGCCGCAACAGATGCTGCCGACCCTGCAGGGGCTGCTGGTCGCCGAGCACCCGGCCTCGGTGGACGCCTACCTGGGCGCCGATACCGACTCCGACACGGGCGAGCGCCTGGGCGAAGGCCACCTGAGCCTGATCGACAACCAGATCGACACCAACACCGGGACCATCCGCGCCAAGGCCGAATTCAGCAACCCCGGGCAAAAGCTCTGGCCCGGCCAACTGGTGACCATCAAGATCCAGACCGCCGTGGAAAAAGCCGCCCTGGTGGTACCGCCCGGCGTGGTGCAACGCGGCCTGGACAAACACTTCGTGTATCGGGTCAAGGACGACAAGGTGGAAATCGTCCCGGTGCAGATGGTCTATCATGACAGCGGCCAGAACATCATCAAGGGCGTGCAGGCCGGCGACCTGCTGGTCAGTGACGGCCAGTCGCGGCTCAAGGCCGGCTCACATATCGAAGTGCTCAGCGAACCGCCGCAACAGATCCAGGCGGCGAACGCGGAGCCACAGCCATGAAGGGCCACGGCTCGATCTCCGCCTGGTGCGTCGACCATCCGGTCGCCACCCTGCTGCTGACCTTCGCCCTGGTGCTGCTGGGCGCCATCGCCTTTCCCCGGCTGCCCATAGCGCCGCTGCCGGAGGCCGAATTCCCGACCATCCAGGTCACCGCGCAGCTGCCCGGCGCCAGCCCGGAAACCATGGCTTCCTCGGTGGCCACACCGCTGGAGGTGCAGTTCAGCGCCATCCCCGGCATGACCCAGATGACCTCCAGCAGCGCCCTGGGCTCGACCAACCTGACCCTGCAATTCACCCTCGACAAGAGCATCGACACCGCCGCCCAGGAAGTGCAGGCGGCGATCAACACCGCCTCGGGCAAGCTGCCCAACGACATGCCGAGCCTGCCCACCTGGCGCAAGGTCAACCCGGCGGACAGCCCGGTGCTGATCCTCAGCATCAGTTCCACGCAGATGCCCGGCACTGAACTGAGCGACTACGTGGAAACCCTGCTGGCCCGGCAGATCAGCCAGATCGACGGTGTCGGCCTGATCAACATCACCGGCCAGCAACGCCCGGCGATCCGCGTCCAGGCCTCGCCCGACCGGCTGGCGGCCATCGGCCTGACCCTGGCCGATATCCGCGTCGCCCTGCAGCAGGCCAGCCTCAACCTGGCCAAGGGCGCGCTGTATGGCGAGTCGAGCATCTCGACCCTGTCGACCAACGACCAGCTGTTCCATCCCGAGGACTACGGCCAGTTGATCGTCTCCTACAAGAACGGCGCGCCGGTGCAGCTCAAGGACGTCGCCCGGGTCATCAGCGGCCCGGAAAACGCCTACGTGCAGGCCTGGTCCAACGACCAGCCGGGGCTCAACCTGGTGATCTTCCGCCAGCCGGGGGCCAACATCGTCGACACCGTGGACCGCATCCAGGGCGAGTTGCCGCGCCTGGAGGCCATGCTGCCGGCCTCGGTGGACGTGACCGTGCTCTCGGACCGCACCAAGACCATCCGCGCGTCCTTGCATGAAGTGGAAATCACCCTGCTGATCGCGGTGCTGCTGGTGGTGGCGGTGATGGCGCTGTTCCTGCGCCAGCTGTCGGCGACGCTGATCGTCTCCAGCGTGCTCGGGGTGTCGCTGGTGGCCAGCTTCGCGCTGATGTATGTGATGGGCTTCAGCCTGAACAATCTGACCCTGGTGGCCATCGTGATCTCGGTGGGCTTCGTGGTCGACGACGCGATTGTCGTGGTGGAGAACATCCATCGCCATCTGGAAGCCGGCGATGGCATGCGCGAGGCGGCGATCAAGGGCGCCGGCGAAATCGGCTTCACCGTGGTGTCCATCAGCTTCTCGCTGATCGCCGCGTTCATTCCCCTGCTGTTCATGGGCGGCGTGGTCGGGCGGCTGTTCAAGGAGTTCGCCCTGACCGCCACCTCGACCATCCTGATTTCGGTGGTGGTGTCGCTGACCCTGGCGCCGACCCTGGCGGCGCTGTTCATGCGCGCGCCGACTGATCATCCCCACGATCGCCCAGGCTTCGGCGAACGCCTGCTGGCACTCTACGAGCGTGGGCTGCGCCGAGCCCTGGCCCATCAACGGCTGATGCTCGGCCTGTTCGGCCTGACCCTGGGCCTGGCCATCGCCGGCTATGTATTCATTCCCAAGGGTTTCTTCCCGGTCCAGGACACCGGCTTCGTGCTCGGCACCAGCGAAGCGGCGGCCGATATTTCCTACCCGGACATGGTGGCAAAGCACCTGGCCCTGGCGAAGATCCTCGGCGCCGACCCGGCGGTGGAAACCTTCTCCCACTCGGTCGGCGTCACCGGCAACAACCAGACCATCGCCAACGGCCGCTTCTGGATCGCCCTCAAGGACCGCGGCCAGCGGGACGTCTCCGCCAGCCAGTTCATCGACCGCATTCGCCCGCAGCTGGCCAAGGTCCCGGGCATCGTCCTGTACCTGCGGGCCGGCCAGGACATCAACCTCAGCTCCGGGCCGAGCCGCAGCCAGTACCAGTACGTGCTCAAGAGCAACGACGGGCCGACGCTGAATACCTGGACCCAGCGCCTGACGGAAAAACTGCGGGCCAACCCGGCCTTTCGCGACCTGTCCAACGACCTGCAACTGGGCGGCAGCATCACCCATATCAGCATCGACCGCAGCGCCGCGGCGCGTTTCGGCCTGACCGCCACCGACGTCGACGAAGCGCTCTACGACGCCTTCGGCCAGCGCCAGGTCAACGAGTTCCAGACCGAGACCAACCAGTACAACGTGATCCTCGAACTGGACGCCCGGCAGCGCGGCAAGGCCGAGAGCCTGAATTACTTCTACCTGCGCTCGCCCCTGAGCGGCGAGATGGTGCCGCTGTCGGCGCTGGCCAAGGTCGATCCGCCCACCGTCGGCCCGTTGTCCATCGCCCACGACGGCATGTTCCCGGCCGCCAACCTGTCGTTCAACCTGGCGCCGGGCGTGGCCCTGGGCGACGCGGTGATCATGCTCGACCAGGCGAAAAACCAGATCGGCATGCCCGCCTCCATCGCCGGCAATTTCCAGGGCGCGGCCCAGGCCTTCCAGAGCTCCCTGGCCAGCCAGCCGTGGCTGATCCTCGCGGCGCTGGTGGCGGTGTACATCATCCTCGGCGTGCTCTACGAGAGTTTCGTCCACCCGCTGACGATCATTTCCACCCTGCCCTCGGCCGGCCTTGGCGCGCTGATCATGCTCTGGCTGCTGGGCCAGGACTTCTCGATCATGGCCCTGATCGGCCTGGTGCTGCTGATCGGCATCGTCAAGAAAAACGGCATCCTGATGATCGACTTCGCCCTCGAAGCCCAGCGCAAGGGCGGGCTGTCGCCGCAGGAGGCGATCTACCAGGCCTGTATCACCCGTTTCCGGCCAATCATCATGACCACCCTCGCCGCGCTGCTCGGCGCCTTGCCGCTGATGCTCGGCTATGGCGCCGGAGCGGAGTTGCGCCAGCCGCTGGGGATCGCCGTGGTCGGTGGCCTGCTGGTGAGCCAGGCGCTGACGCTGTTCACCACTCCGGTCATATACTTGTGGCTCGAGCGGCTATTCCATCGGCCCACACCAGCGCCAGCGCTGGCAAGCACATCCTGAGGCGGGGTCATGCGCGTTCTGATTATCGAAGACGAAGAGAAAACCGCGGACTATCTGCACCGCGGCCTGACCGAACAAGGCTACACCGTGGACCTCGCGCGCGACGGCGTCGAGGGCCTGCACCTGGCTCTGGAAGGCGACTACGCGGTGATCGTGCTCGACGTGATGCTGCCCGGCCTCGACGGCTTCGGCGTGCTGCGGGCGCTGCGCGCGCGCAAGCAGACGCCGGTGATCATGCTCACCGCCCGCGAGCGCGTCGAAGACCGCATCAAGGGCCTGCGCGATGGCGCCGACGATTATCTGGGCAAGCCCTTTTCCTTCCTCGAACTGGTGGCGCGCCTGCAGGCCCTGACCCGCCGCAGCGGCGGCCACGAACCGGTGCAGATCAGCATCGCCGACCTGTGGATCGACCTGATCAGCCGCAAGGCCAGCCGCGCCGGTACGCGCCTGGACCTGACCGCCAAGGAGTTCTCGCTGCTCAGCGTGCTCGCCCGGCGCCAGGGCGAGATCCTGTCGAAAACCGCGATCGCCGAGATGGTCTGGGACATCAACTTCGACAGCGACGCCAATGTCGTCGAAGTGGCGATCAAGCGCCTGCGGGCCAAGCTCGACGGGCCGTTCGAACAGAAACTGCTGCACACCATCCGCGGCATGGGGTATGTGCTGGAGAACCGCGGTGTCTCGTAACTCGATAGCCCTGCGCCTGAGCGGGCTTTTCACCCTGGTGGCCCTGCTGATCTTCCTGCTGATCGGCGGCGCGCTCTATCAACAGGTGGACAAGGGCCTGGGCCTGCTGCCCGAGGCCGAGCTGGATGCGCGCTACAGCGTGCTGGAGTCGGCCCTGACGCGCTTCGGCAACCCGGAGCACTGGGCCAAGATCAACAACAAGCTCAAGCTGCTCAGCGAAGAAGACAAGCGCATCCGTTTCTGGGTGGTCAGCGGCGACCCCGCCTACGAATACGGCAACCCCGACCCGCAGATCCGCCGCTTTGCCCAGGGCCCGCTGGGCATGCGCGACCTGACCCTGCCCGGGCATCCCTATCCGCTGAAAGTGCTGGTCAGCCAGCTGCCGGCCAAGGAGCTGCGCCCGCCGCTGCGCTTTCTGATCGCCATCGACACCGAGACCTTCTACGAGACCCAGCACCAGCTGTTGATTGCCTTGATCAGCTTGGCCATCGTCGGCGTGCTGCTGGCCTCGGCGCTGGGCTACTGGGTGGCGCGCATCGGCCTCAAGCCCTTGATCGGGCTGTCCGAAGAGGCCCAGCGCCTGGCCCCGCCGAGGCTTTCCGGACGCCTGCAACTGTCGTCGCTACCGCCGGAGCTGACGCAGTTCGCCAACTCGTTCAACTCGACCCTGGAGCGGGTGGAGCAAGCCTATTCGCGCCTGGAATCCTTCAATGCCGACGTCGCCCACGAACTGCGCTCGCCCCTGACCAACCTGATCGGCCAGACCCAGGTGGCGCTGACCCGCGGGCGTTCCGCCGAGCATTATTTCGAGGTGCTGCAATCCAATCTCGAAGAGCTGGAACGGCTGCGCTCGATCATCAACGACATGCTGTTCCTGGCCAGCGCCGACCAGGGCAGCAAGGCCACCAAGCTCACCAGCACCTCCCTGGCCAGTGAAGTGGCGACCACCCTGGACTACCTGGACTTCATCCTCGAAGACGCCCAGGTCAAGGTCGAGGTCCGCGGCGATGCCCAGGTGCAGATCGAGATCGCCCACCTGCGCCGGGCGCTGATCAACCTGCTGAGCAATGCCGTGCAGCACACCGAGCCCGGGCAGGTGATCCAGGTACAGATCGATGTGCAGGAACACCAGGTGACCATCGCCGTGAGCAATCCCGGCCAGGCCATCGCCAGCGAGCACCTGCCCCGGCTGTTCGAGCGCTTCTACCGGGTCGACGCCTCCCGCAGCAACAGCGGCGCCAACCACGGCCTGGGGCTGGCGATCGTCAAGGCCATCGCCCTGATGCACGGCGGCGACGTGTTCGTGCGCAGCGATGACGGCATGAACACCTTCGGCCTCTACCTGCCGATCTGACCTCTCCCTCTCCTCTGTAGGAGCAGCCGGTCGACGCGCGATTGCTCGCGATGGCGGCATGTCAGATACATCGCATTACCTCTATCGCCGGCAAGCCTGGCTCCTACAGAAGCAGGCTCGCCACGGACCTGTAGGAGCGAAGCTTGCTCGCGATGGCGGTGCATCAGGCACAGCGCATTGCCCCATCGCCGGCAAGCCTGGCGCCTACAGAAGTGGTGTCAACTATTGCTTTTGGCGTAACAGTGCTTATCCTGTTCGGCGCTTTTTCCAGCCGTCTTGAAGTTATATTTTTGTCGCACCTAATTTGAACTTGCTCTGCAAGAAGGTCTTCAGAAATGTCCAACAGTATGGGTATTGCCAGCGCCTTTGTTTTGTCCTCCCTGTTCTTGGCCCCTATGGCCATGGCCGAAGAATCGCAGACTTTCGCCGCGCATAACGCCGCGCGCGCCGCTGCCTTCCAGGACGCCCAGGAAGCGCTGGCTACCAAGCAACAGAACGGCAAGCAGCCGCAGGAGATCACGGCGGAACAACGCCAGCCGGACGTTCAGAAGGACAGCTGACACCTGCTACCGACTCGTTTCCCTCGACAACTTCTCTGCTCTAACCCCGGAGTAAGTTGTCTTAAAGCCGCTGATAACAGCGGCTTTTTTTTGCCATGTAGAACTGCCTGTTTCATTCGTTTCACCCAGAACAAGAAACACCCGAATCGACAATAACAACTGTCATCATTCATCCAAGGAGCTTTTTACCGGTGAAGGTCACTTCCACTCTCAGCCCGTTGTTCATTGCAATGGCTGCAACTATCGCCCCCAGTGTCCAGGCCGCCGACGAGGCCAGCCCCGAAGGCTTCGTCGAAGGCGCAAGCCTCAAGCTCAACGCCCGCAACTACTACATGAATCGCAACCGCCACCAGCAGGCTCCCGACAATATCGAATGGGGCCAGGGTTTCCTGGGGATCTTCGAGTCGGGTTATACCCAGGGCACTGTCGGTTTCGGCATCGATGCCAACGCCATGCTCGGCTTGAAACTCGATGGCGGTGGCGGCACCGACAGCTCGAGCATCCTGCCGGTCAGCGATGGCAGCGGCAAAGCGCCGACGTCGTTTTCCACGGCTGGCGCCACCCTGAAAATCCGCGCCTTCGACACCGAGCTCAAGGCCGGCGATCTGTTTCTCAACAATCCGGTGATCGCCGGTGGCCAGAGCCGCATGCTGCCGCAGACCTTCCGCGGGGTCAGCCTGGCCAACCACAGTTTCGACGGCTGGCTGCTCGAAGGTGGCCAGGCCAGCTTCACCAAGCCCTATAACCAGAGCGGCCGCCGACGTATCGACACGGCCTACGGCAAACTGGCGAATGGCGACGAAAGCCGCCACTTGAACTGGGCCGGCGTGGCCTGGAGCGGCGTGCCCGGGCTGACCAGCAGCCTGTACGCCGCCGAACTCAAGGACATCTGGAACCAGTACTACTACGACCTCGACTACAGCTACGCGCTGAACGAGCTGGTGACCCTGAACCCGGGCTTGCACTTCTATCACACCCAAGACACCGGCGACGCGCTGCTGGGCGACATCGACAACAACACCTACAGCCTGCATTTCACCCTGGGCATCGGCCATCACAGCCTCACCGCCGCTTACCAGCGGGTGAATGGCAACACCCCGTTCGACTACATCAACCAGGGTGACAGCATCTACCTGGACAACTCCCAGCAGTATTCGGATTTCAACGGCCCCAACGAGCGTTCGTGGAAACTCAAGTACGCCTACGACTTCGCCGGCCTCGGCCTGCCGGGCCTGACTTCGGCGCTCTCCTACTCGCGCGGCGAGCTGGACCTGACCAAGGTCGACCCGCACAGCCTTGGCTACGCCAACTGGTACAGCGCCGGCGGCGAGCACGCCAGGCACTGGGAACGCGACCTTGACCTCAAGTACGTGGTGCAGGGTGGCCAGGCCAAGGATCTGGCGGTCCGCCTGCAGTGGGCCACCAACCGTGGCGGCAACGGTTATGGCGCGCTGGACAATGACACCGACGAATACCGGGTAATCGTCGATTACCCATTCAATGTGTTCTAAGCTCGGTTAAGCAAAAGGCCAGCATCATTTTGCTGGCCTTTTTTTTGTCTGCGATTTATACATGCGCCCGCAGGCGCGATCGGTCTCTGCAACTCTGCTTGCTTCATCCGGAAACACCCCTGAAACGTACACACCGCAGAAGTCAGAACTATGAGTGTGAGTAGTGCGACACCCCGCAACACGACCACTTTGACCCGGTCGGAAAGGATGCTGATTCTTGGAAGCTCACTGATGGTCATCTCCATCCTGAGCATCGTGACCTTCTTGCTGATTCGCGAACGCGGCAGCGCCGAAATGGCCGCCACCCGCGCGGCCTCCAACATCGTGCAATTGATCGACGCCGACGTGCTGCGCAATGTCGAGCTGTACGACGTATCCCTGCGTGGCCTGATCAGCGCCTCGCAACGCGACGACCTGAAACAGGTATCGCCGACCATTCGCCATATGGCGCTGTTCGACCGGGCCACCGCGGCCCCCTACAAGGGCAACATCCTGCTGTTCGACTCGCGCGGCAACGTGCTCGCCGACTCCGCCTCGGTCGAACCGCGCCAGGGCAACTTTGCCGACCGGGAGTATTTCCAGTCCCATGTGAATAACCCTGATCCGGGCATGCTGATCAGCCGACCGTTCCGCGCCCGCCCGCCCGAGCTGGATTGGCGCATCAGTTTCAGCCGGCGGGTGTCCGGCGAGCGCGGGGAGTTCCTCGGAGTGGCCGAAGCGGCCATGCGCCTGGACTACTTTAGCCAATTGTTCAAAAGCCTGAATGTCGGCCGCGACAGCTCGGTCAACCTGATCAGTCGCGACGGTATCCTGCTGGCCCAGGAACCGCCGCGAGCGGACAACCTGATCGGCCAGGACTTCAGCCAACGGCCCAATTTCATCCGCATCCTGCGCGAGGGGAACGGCAGCTTCAAAGGCATGTCCAGCACCCAGCAGCCGCGCCTGTATACCTTCTCCCAGGTCGGAGACCTGCCGCTGATCGTGATCGTGGCGCTTTCCAGCAATGAAGTCTTCGCCTCCTGGCAGCGCACCGCCCTGGTGGTCGGCGGCGCCACCGGTGCGCTGTGCCTGGGCCTGTTGTGGCTGACCTGGCTGCTTTGCCGGGAATTGCGCCGCCGCCAGAGCGCCGAGCAGGAACTCGCGCAACTGGCCGCCACTGACGCTCTCACCGGCCTGGACAACCGCCGCAGCCTGGACCAGACCCTGGCCCGCGAATGGGGACGCGCGCAACGCTCCCACAGCGCCCTGTCGCTGCTGATGTTGGACGTGGATCACTTCAAGGCCTTCAACGACCGCCACGGGCACCCGCTTGGCGATGAAGCCCTGCGCATCGTGGCCCGGGTGATCAGTGACAATATCCGTCGCCCCGGCGACCTGGCCGCACGCTACGGCGGCGAAGAGTTCGCCGTGGTCCTGCCGGAGACCGATAACGAAGGCGCCCGGCGTATCGCCGAGCATATCCGCCTGGCGATCGAGCGCCTGCCGCCGATCCGGGATGGCGCCTCGCCAATCACCATCAGCATCGGCCTCAGCACCTGGGCGGGCACGCCGAAGTCCAGCCTGGAAGCGTTGTGCTCGATGGCCGACAAGGCGCTGTACCAGGCCAAGGCCGAAGGGCGAAACCGGGTCGTGGCGGGCTGAGCCCATCGTGGCCAAGCCTCGCTTCTATTGGTCCCGTGCTGCCCGCGATAACCTCATCAGCCGCGCAGGAATCTGCGGACATAAAAAAAGGCCACCCGAGGGCAGCCTTTAAAAACTAAAGGAAAGAGAGTGTTACTTACACGGCCGCAACCGGACGCATGTAAGAGATCGGTGCAGTGCTGGCATCTTCGAAGGTCACGACTTCCCAAGCGTCTTTCTGCTCAATGAGCTTGCGCAGAAGCTGGTTGTTCAGTGCATGGCCCGACTTGAAGCCTTTGAACTCACCTATCAGGCTGTTGCCCAGCAGGTAGAGGTCACCAATTGCGTCGAGGATCTTGTGCTTCACGAATTCGTCTTCGTAGCGAAGGCCGTCCTCGTTCAGTACACCATCCGCGTCGACCACGATGGCGTTTTCCACGCTGCCGCCGAGTGCGAGGTTGTGCTTGCGCAGGTACTCGATATCACTCATGAAACCAAAGGTACGGGCGCGGCTGACTTCCTTCACGAACGAAGTGCTGGAAAAGTCCACGCTTGCACTCTGGGTGCGGTCACGGAAAACCGGGTGATCGAAATCGATCTCAAAGCTCACTTTAAAACCGTCGAAAGGCACGAAAGTGGCGCGCTTGTCGCCGTCTTCCACTGTCACCTCGCGAAGGATGCGGATGAACTTCTTGGCTGCGTCCTGTTCTTCCAGGCCGGCAGATTGAATCAGGAATACGAAGGGTCCAGCGCTGCCATCCATGATCGGGACTTCGGACGCGGAGAGCTCGACGTAGGCGTTATCGATGCCCAGGCCAGCCATGGCCGAGAGCAAGTGCTCCACCGTGTCCACTTTGGTGTCACCGTTGACCAGGGTGGTCGACATAGTGGTTTCACCAACGTTTTCCGCGCGAGCAGGAATCTGCACCACAGGGTCCAGGTCGGCACGACAAAACACAATGCCGGTGTCGACAGGCGCAGGCTTGAGGGTCAGGTAAACCTTCTCCCCGGAGTGCAGGCCTACACCTGTGGCACGGATAATATTCTTCAGGGTGCGTTGTTTAATCATGGCTTGGGCCGCTTCAGCGCAAATTGCGAACTGGTATCAACAAAGGCTGGCGATAATAGCAGACCAGACCTTTGCTGAACACCAATCACCCTAATACCCCTGATACATTCCATCAATCGGCCTGGCGACGCAGGAAAGCCGGGATGTCCAGGTAGTCCAGATCATCTTGCGGATTCAGCTTCGCCGCAGTCGCAGCACTGGCCTGAGCTTGGTTGCGCATGACGGTCGGACGGTCCAGATCACGGTAGTTGACCGACGGCAGTTCCTGACGAGCAGGTGCTGGCGCCTGTGCAGCGGCCATGGAGGTTTGCACGGTATTGTCGATGACCTTCACAGGCTTCTCGATTTTCGCGCCCAGACCTGTGGCAACCACAGTCACGTGCAGCTCGTCGCGCATGTCCGGATCGATAACGGTACCGACCTTGACCATCGCGTGCTCGGAAGCGAAGGCTTCGATGATGCTACCCACGTCGGAGTACTCGCCCAGGGACAGGTCGGGACCGGCGGTGATGTTCACCAGGATGCCGCGCGCGCCTTGCAGGTTCACGTCTTCCAGCAGCGGATTGCGGATCGCCGCTTCGGTCGCTTCACGTGCACGGTTAGGACCGCTGGCGCAGCCAGTGCCCATCATCGCCATGCCCATTTCGCTCATCACGGTGCGTACGTCGGCGAAGTCGACGTTGATCATGCCCGGACGCTTGATGATGTCGGAGATACCGCGAACGGCACCGGCCAGGACGTCGTCGGCCTTGGCGAAAGCCGACAGCAGGCTGGCGTCTTTGCCGAGGATGGTCAGCAGTTTTTCGTTGGGAATGGTGATCAACGAATCGACGCTTTCGCTCAGCGCGCGGATGCCTTCATCGGCGATCTGCATGCGCTTGCGGCCTTCGAACGGGAATGGACGGGTCACCACCGCAACGGTGAGGATGCCCATTTCCTTGGCCACTTCGGCGATGATCGGCGCAGCACCGGTACCGGTACCACCGCCCATGCCGGTCGTGATGAACACCATGTTGGTGCCCGCCAGCACTTCAGCGATACGCTCGCGGTCTTCCAGGGCGGCTTGACGGCCGACTTCAGGATTGGCGCCAGCACCCAGGCCCTTGGTCACGCCGGTACCCAGTTGCAGGATGGTCCGCGCGCCGATGTTTTTCAGCGCTTGAGCATCAGTGTTGGCGCAGATGAATTCGACGCCTTCGATGTTGCTCTTGACCATGTGATTGACGGCGTTGCCGCCGCCACCGCCGACACCGATAACCTTGATTACCGGACTTGCGGGGACGTTGTCTACGAGTTCGAACATTTTCCCTCTCCTTTCATTTCTCTAGTTTTTTCGCCTACTGCTTACAACGGTGTTGCGGTAAATCTTCAGAAATTGCCCTGCACCCAGCTCTTGATGCGATCGAGCAAGGCGGCCTTGGGTTCGTCGCTGCTGTAGCTGTCCCGGCTACCGATGCCGGAGAACGAGATACCGTCGGACTGCTTCTGCAGCCCGTACAACAGCAAGCCCACGCCGGTGGAGTAGATCGGGTTGCGCACCACGTCGGACAGACCTTTGACGGTGTGCGGCACGCCCAGGCGGACCGGCATGTGGAAAATCTCTTCGGCCAGTTCGACCGCGCCTTCCATTTTCGAAGTACCGCCGGTCAGCACGATGCCGGCCGGGATCAGGTCTTCGTAGCCGCTGCGACGCAGTTCGGCCTGGATCAGGGTGAACAGCTCGTCGTAACGCGGCTCGACCACTTCGGCCAGGGCCTGGCGGGACAGCTCGCGCGGCGGACGGTCGCCGACGCTTGGCACCTTGATGGTTTCGCCGGCACCGGCCAGCTTGGCCAGGGCGCAGGCATAACGAATCTTGATTTCTTCGGCGTACTGGGTCGGCGTACGCAGCGCCATGGCGATGTCGTTGGTCACCTGGTCGCCGGCAATCGGGATAACCGCGGTATGGCGGATCGCGCCTTCGGTGAAGATCGCGATGTCGGTGGTGCCGCCACCGATATCCACCAGGCACACGCCCAGCTCTTTCTCGTCGTCGGTCAGCACCGAATACGCCGAGGCCAGCTGTTCGAGAATGATGTCGTCGATTTCCAGGCCGCAGCGACGCACGCACTTTTCGATGTTCTGGGCGGCATTCACCGCGCAGGTCACCACGTGCACCTTGGCTTCCAGGCGTACGCCGGACATGCCCAGGGGCTCGCGCACGCCTTCCTGGTTATCGATCACGTAATCCTGCGGCAGGGTGTGCAGCACCCGCTGGTCGGCCGGAATCGCCACGGCCTGCGCCGCGTCGAGTACCCGCTCCAGGTCCGCCGAGCTCACTTCGCGATCACGAATCGCCACGATGCCGTGGGAGTTCAGGCTGCGAATGTGATTGCCCGCCACGCCGACGAACGCCGAGTGGATACGGCAACCGGCCATCAGTTGCGCTTCTTCTACCGCGCGCTGGATCGATTGAACGGTGGACTCGATATTCACCACCACGCCCTTCTTCAGGCCGCGCGATGGATGGGTGCCGATACCGACGATTTCCAGCGTGCCATCGGCCGCGACCTCGCCCACCAGCGCCACCACCTTGGAGGTGCCGATATCCAGACCGACGATCATTTTGCCGCTTTGCACGTTTGCCATGGTCCTGCCTCTTCTTAATTCTTCGCGACGGCGGGTTGGGCCGTCGTGGGCGCTACAGGTTCCCGCCAGCCGACGGCCAGGCCGTTGGCATAACGCAGATCGATGCGCGCGATGTTCGTAATCTGTTCTTTCAGCGTTTTTTCATAAATGGCAATGAAGCGGCGCATCTTCTCCACCAGGTGATCGCGTCCGAGCAACAGTTCGATACCAGGACCGGCGCTGCCGGCCCCCGTGGTCAGGAACCAGCTGCCGCGCTCGCGCAACTCCAGACGGGCAATGGAGAAACCCATCGGGCGAAGCATCTGGCTCAACACCTGGTACTGCTGCATCACCTGCTGCTGGGCCCGCTGCGGGCCGAACAACTGTGGCAAGTGCTCGTAGTTCGCCAGCTCACGCGGGGTGAAGGCCTGGCCCTGGTTGTTCAACAGCGCCTCGTCGCCCCAACGGGCCACCGGCAACTGCTCTTCCAGGCGAATCACCACCTGGTCCGGCCACACACGCCTTACCTCGGCATGAGCGATCCATGGCATCTGTTCCAGCTCGGTACGCATGCTCGCCAGGTCGATGGTGAAGAAGCTCGCCGCGACGTAGGGCGCGATCCGCTGCTGCACCGCCTGCTGGCTGATGTAACTCAGGTCGCCCTGCACCGCGACCTTGGTGATCGGCCGGTCGGCATAGGGCAACAGGCGCTGCGCGCCCTCGTAAGTGCCGAAGCCCAGCGCGACCAGCAGCACCGGCCACATCAGGCTTTTCAGCACGCCAAAGTTGGCTTTCGGCAGGCGCGCCGACATCGGCTCCTTGGCCACCATCCGGCTGGCACCACGCGGCACCGGCTTGCGGCCGGGAGCGGGTTGCTGATGACGTAGCTGGGCGCCTTGCATGGCCTTAACCTCGCGGCTCTGCGTTACTGACGACACTCTCCGCCAGGATGGCCAGAACCAGCTGCTGGAAATCCAGACCGGCGGCACGGGCCGCCATCGGAACCAGGCTGTGATCGGTCATGCCGGGAGCGGTGTTCACTTCCAGGAACCAGAACTGGCCATAGGCGTCCTGCATCACGTCGGCACGCGCCCAACCGGCGATACCGAGCGCCCCGCAGGCTTTCGCCGTCAGGTCCATGAGCTCCTGCTCTTTGTCGCTGTCGAGGCCACACGGAATCCGGTACTGGGTATCGGAAGCCAGGTACTTGGCGTCGTAGTCGTAAAACGTGTGGGGCGTGCCCAGGGCGATCGGTGGCAATACCTGGCCGCGCAGCGTGGCGATGGTGAACTCCGGACCTTGAATCCATTGTTCAACCAAGACTTGCGAGTCGTAGGTGCTGGCCGCTTTCCATGCGTCGATCAGTTCGGACGCGGATGTCACTTTGGCCATACCAATACTTGAACCTTCATGCGCCGGTTTGACGATCAAAGGCATGCCCAGTTCCGTAGCCGCAGAAATACAATCGGCCTCGGAGCCAAGTACGGCGTGGCGTGGCGTCGGAATACCGAGGCTGTGCCAGACCTGCTTGGTACGCAGTTTGTCCATCGCCAGCGCCGAAGCCAGGATGCCGCTGCCGGTGTAGGGAATGCCCATGCATTCCAGCAGGCCCTGCATGCTGCCGTCTTCGCCGCCACGACCGTGGAGGATGATGAAGGCACGGTCGATCTTCTCGTTCAGCAGGCGCTGCAGGAAGTCGTCACCGACGTCGATGCCGAAGGCGTCTACACCGGCGCTCAGCAAGGCTTCAAGCACGGCATTGCCGGACTTCAGCGAGACTTCGCGCTCGGCGCTCTTGCCGCCGAACAGCACGGCGACGCGACCGAAATCCTTCGGCGCGAGGGTCGAAAACAGAGAGGCGTAGGCGGCGGTCATTTCGACTTCCCCTGACCGGCAGGCACGGCGCCCGCGAACAACGGGCTGCCCAGCAGCTTCGGCGCAAGACCGCCAATATCACCGGCGCCCTGGCACAGCAGGATGTCGCCGGCGCGCAGCAGCGGCTTGACCAGCGGCGCAAGGTCGACCCCACGCTCGATGTAGATCGGGTCCAGCTGACCGCGCTGACGGATGCTGTGGCACAGCTGACGGCTGTCCGCCCCCGGGATCGGCTCTTCGCCCGCTGGATAGACTTCCATCAACAGCAGGACGTTGGCGTCCGCCAATACCTGGACGAAATCGTCGTACAGGTCGCGGGTGCGGCTGAAACGGTGCGGCTGGTAGACCATCACCAGGCGACGCTCAGGCCAGCCACCGCGCACGGCCTTGATCACCGCCGCGACTTCGGTCGGGTGGTGGCCGTAGTCGTCCACCAGCATCACGTTGCCGCCGTCCACCGGCAGTTCGCCGTAGACCTGGAAGCGACGTCCCACGCCCTGGAAGCCCGACAGGCCCTGGACGATGGCTTCATCGCTGATGCCTTCGTCGGTGGCGATGCAGATGGTCGCCAGGGCGTTCAGCACGTTGTGGTTGCCCGGCATGTTCACCGAGACATCCAGCGGCTCGCGATCGGGACGCAGCACGGTGAAGAAGGTCTGCATGCCTTGCTGGCGTACATTGATCGCGCGCACGTCAGCGCCTTCGTTGAAACCGTAGGTGACGGTCGGACGCTTGACCTGCGGCAGGATCTCGCGCACCACCGGGTCGTCCAGGCACAGCACGGCCAGGCCATAGAACGGCAGGTTGTGCAGGAATTCGACGAAGGTTTTCTTCAGCTTGTTGAAGTCACCGTCGTAGGTCGCCATGTGGTCGGCGTCGATGTTGGTCACCACGGCCACCAGCGGCTGCAGGTGCAGGAAGCTGGCGTCGCTTTCATCGGCTTCGGCGATCAGGTAGCGGCTGGTGCCCAGCTGTGCATTGGTGCCAGCTGCATTCAGCCGGCCACCGATGACGAAGGTCGGGTCCAGGCCACCGGCGGCGAACACCGAGGCCAGCAGGCTGGTGGTGGTGGTCTTGCCGTGGGTACCGGCAACGGCGACGCCGTGGCGGTAGCGCATCAGCTCGGCGAGCATTTCCGCGCGCGGCACCACCGGGATACGGCGTTCCAGGGCGGTGGCCACTTCCGGGTTGGAGGTGTTCACGGCGCTGGACACCACCAGTACATCGGCGTTGGCGGCGTTCTCGGCACGGTGGCCGATAAAAATCTGCGCACCAAAGGACTCAAGGCGCTCGGTGACCGGCGACGCCTTGAGGTCGGAGCCAGAAACCTGGTAGCCCAGGTTCAGCAGTACTTCGGCGATCCCGCACATGCCCACGCCGCCGATACCGACGAAGTGGATGCGACGGATACGGCGCATTTCCGGTTGTGGCATGGCTTTCTGATTCTCAACCATGGGCCACCTCCAGGCAGATATCGACCACGCTACGGGTGGCATCGGGTTTGGCCAGGCGACGTGCGGCGTCGGCCATGCTGTTGAGTCGTTCCGGTTGCATCAAAACCTCTGTCAGGCGAGCGGCAAGGTCCGCTGCGCCAGTCGTTCTTTGCGGCATCAGGAAGGCAGCGCCTTCACGAGCCAAATAATCGGCATTGCGGGTCTGGTGATCGTCGATGGCGTGAGGCAAAGGCACGAGCATCGAAGGCAGACCGGCGGCAGCCAGTTCACTGACGGTCAACGCGCCTGCGCGACAGACCACCAGGTCAGCCCAGCCGTAGGCTTGGGCCATGTCTTTGATGAACGGCTGCACCTGCGCCTCGACGCCGGCGGCGCGATAGCGCTCTGCAGTCACTTCATCGTGGTTTTTGCCGGCCTGATGAAACACTTCCGGACGCAGCTCGGGGGAGACCAGCGCCAGGGCTTCAGGCAGCAACTTGTTCAACGGCTCTGCTCCCAGGCTTCCACCCAGGATCAGCAAACGCGCCTTGCGTCCGGCCAGGGCCTCGCGCGGTGTATCGAGGAACAGCTCGGTGCGCACCGGGTTGCCGGTGGTACGCCGGCTGCTGGAGGCACCAAAGGTGTCCGGGAAAGCTTCGCAGACTCGGGCCGACAACGGCACCAGCAGCCGATTGGCGGTACCGGCGACCGCGTTCTGTTCATGAACGATCACTGGCACGCCGGACAGTTTTGCCGCGACGCCACCAGGGCCGGTCACATAACCGCCAAAGCCCAGCACGCAGACCGGCTTGAGCTGACGAATGATCCGGCGCGCCTGCAGCACTGCCTTGAGCAGCACGAATGGCGCCTTGAGCAGCGACAGCTTGCTCTTGCCCCGCAGGCCGCTGACGTTGATCAGGTGCAGCTGCAGGCCGGCATTCGGCACCAGCTCGTTTTCGATGCCGCGCGGGGTGCCGAGCCAGTGCACGGTATAACCGCGCGCCTGGAATTCGCGGGCACAGGCCAGCGCCGGGAACACGTGACCGCCGGTGCCACCGGCCATGATCAGCACGTTAGCGCCCATGGCTTGGCTCCTCGGCGAAGTCGCTCTCGCTGAACTCCATTTCTTCGCTGCCCAGGTGGGTCCGACTCTCCCACTCGATGCGCAGCAACAGGCCAAGACAGGCGCAACAGATCACCAACGAACTGCCGCCATAACTGAGGAACGGCAAGGTCAGACCTTTGGTCGGCAACAGGCCGACGTTCACCCCGATGTTAATCAGGAACTGGCCGATCCACAGGAACGACAAGCCATAAGCGACATAGGCGGCAAAGAACTGCTTGGCTTTCTCGGCCCACAGGCCGATGTACATGCCACGGATACAGACGAAGACGAACAACGCCACCGTGCACAGGGAACCCACGGCACCCAGCTCTTCGGCCAGGACCGAGAACACGAAGTCGGTGTGGGCTTCCGGCAGGTAGAACTGCTTCTGCACGCTGTTGCCCAGGCCAACGCCCAGCCATTCGCCGCGGCCGAAAGCGATCAAGGCCTGGGACAACTGGTAGCCCGCGCCGAACTGGTCGGCCCAGGGGTCGGCAAAGTTGGTCAGGCGCGCCATTCGATAGGGCTGCATCTGAATCAGCAGGACCACCGCCGCGACCGCCAGGACCACCATCAAGGAGAAACGGAACAGCCCGACCCCACCGAGGAACAGCATCGCCGCCGCGGCCCCCATCATCACCACGGTGGCGCCGAAGTCCGGCTCCATCAGCAGCAGGCCAGCCATCGGCAACAGGACGATGAATGGCTTGAAGAAGCCCATCCAGCTTTCGCGCACTTCTTTCTGGCGACGCACCAGGTAACCGGCGAGGTAGATCACCACGAACACCTTGGCGATCTCGGAAGGCTGGACGTTGAAGAAACTGAAGCCGATCCAGCGCATCGAACCGTTCACCTCGCGGCCGATTCCCGGGATGATCACCATCACCAGCAAACCGAAGGCACCGAGCAGCATCATCCAGCCCAGGCGTTGCCAGGTGGCGATCGGAATCATCATGGTGACGATGCAGGCACCCAGGCCCAGCACCACGTAGATCAGGTGGCGAATCATGTAATACAGGGCGCTGCCCGATTGCACCGCCGCCACTTCGGTGGAGGCCGAGGCGATCATGATCAGCCCGAGGCCGAGCAGCGTCAGGCAGCCGGCGAGCATCGGGAAGTCGAGGTCGACGCCGCGCCCGGTGATGATCGGCGATGGATAAGGCTTGATGATGTCTCTCAGGTTCATGCCAGATCCTCCACGGCGCGGACGAACTGGTGACCACGGTCTTCGTAGTTCTTGAACATGTCGAAACTGGCGCAGGCAGGCGACAGCAGCACCACGTCGCCGGACTGGGCGGCGGCACGGCATTGCGCCACGGCGTCGACCAGGGAGCCGACACGAATCAGCGGCACGGCATCGCCGATGGCCTCGCCGATCTTGTCGGAATCGCGGCCCATCAAGATCACGGCACGGCAGTTGGCCGCCACCGGATCGCGCAGGTCCTTGAACTCGGCACCCTTGCCGTCGCCACCGGCGATCAGCACGATCTTGCCTTCGATATCCGCGCCCAGGCCTTCGATGGCCGCCAGTGCGGCGCCGACGTTGGTGGCCTTGGAGTCGTTGTAATACCCCACGCCATCCAGGTCGCGAACCCATTGGCAGCGGTGCTCGAGGCCGGCAAAGGTGCGCAGGGCCGAGAGCATGGCATCGAACGGCAGGCCGACCGCATGCCCCAGGGCCAGCGCCGCCAGGGCGTTGGACTGGTTATGGGCGCCACGGATCTTCAGCTCGCGCACCGGCATCAGGTTCTGGAATTCGAAGGCCAGGTATTTCTCGCCATTCTCTTCACGCAGGCCGAACGCCTTGAAATCGGGTTTGCTCAGGCCAAAGGTCCAGCACGGCAGGCCTTCGCCGATCAATGGCCGGGTCAGGGCATCCTGGCGGTTGAACACCACTTGCCGGGCGCCACGGAAGATCCGGTGCTTGGCCAGGTGATACGCCGGCAGGCCGCTGTAGCGGTCCATATGGTCTTCGCTGATGTTCAGCACGGTGGCCACTTCGGCCCCCAACTGGTCGGTGGTTTCCAGCTGGAAGCTGGACAGTTCCATGACATACAGCTCGACGTCGTCGCTGAGCAGGTCCAGGGCCGGCGTACCCAGGTTGCCGCCCACGGCGACCCGCTTGCCCGCCGCCGCGGCCATTTCCCCCACCAGGGTGGTCACGGTGCTTTTCGCGTTGGAACCGCTGATGGCGACGATCGGCGCCTTCGCGTTACGCGCGAACAGCTCGATATCGCCGGAGAGTTTCACCCCACGGGCGGCGGCGGCTTGCAGGGCCGGGGTCGCCAGGGCCAGGCCGGGGCTCACGTAGAGCTCGTCGGCGCGGCACAGGAAGTCGACGTCCAGCTCGCCACAACGCACTTCCACATGCGGATAGTCACGGCGCAGCGTGGCCAGTTCCGGTGGATTTTCCCGCGTATCGGCGACGGCAAACGACACGCCCCGGTTCGCCAGGAAGCGAACCAGGGACATGCCGCTCTTGCCGAGGCCGACAACGATGCGGAAGTGGTCAGAAGCGATCAGAGACACTCGTTCTACCTCAGCTTCAGGGTGGCAAGGCCGATCAGCACGAGAATCACGGTGATGATCCAGAAACGGACGATCACACGCGGCTCGGGCCAGCCCTTGAGTTCAAAGTGGTGGTGAATCGGCGCCATGCGAAAGACACGACGACCGGTCAATTTGAAGGAGGCCACCTGAATGACCACCGACAGGGTTTCCATCACGAACACGCCGCCCATGATGAACAGGACGATTTCCTGGCGAACGATCACCGCGATGGTGCCCAGGGCCGCGCCCAGCGCCAGCGCGCCGACGTCGCCCATGAAGACTTGTGCCGGGTAGGTGTTGAACCACAAGAAACCGAGCCCGGCGCCGATCAGCGCGCCGCAGAACACAATCAGTTCACCCGCGCCCGGAACGTAAGGAATCAGCAGGTACTCAGCGAATTTCACGTTACCCGACAGGTAGCAGAAGATGCCCAGGGCGCCGCCTACCATCACGGTCGGCATGATCGCCAGGCCGTCGAGGCCATCGGTCAGGTTGACCGCGTTACTGGAGCCGACGATCACGAAATAGGTCAGGACCACGAAGCCAATGCCCAGCGGAATGCTGACGTCCTTGAGCATGGGGATCAGCAAGGTGGTTTCGACCGGGGTTTGCGCGGTGACATAGAGGAAGATCGCCGCGCCCAGGCCAAATACAGACTGCCAGAAGTACTTCCAGCGGCTCGGCAGACCACGGGAGTTCTTCTCGATCACCTTGCGATAGTCATCGACCCAGCCGATGGCGCCGAACAGCAGGGTGACCAGCAACACCACCCACACATAACGGTTGCTCAGGTCGGCCCACAGCAGGGTGCTGATACCGATTGCCGAAAGAATCAACGCGCCGCCCATGGTCGGAGTACCCGACTTGGAGAGGTGCGATTGCGGACCGTCGTTACGCACGGCCTGGCCGATCTGACGGGTCTGCAGAGTGCGGATCATCCACGGCCCCAGCCACAAGGACAGCACCAGTGCAGTCAGTACCCCGAGAATCCCGCGCAGGGTCAGGTACTGAAAGACCGCGAAGCCTTTGTAGAACTGTTGCAGGTACTCCGCTAGCAGCAGCAGCATCAATGTTTCTCCGTGCTGGAACCACACAAAGCCGCGACGATGTTTTCCATCACCGCGCTGCGCGATCCCTTGATCAAAATAGTGGTGTTTGTATCTTGCTCGGCGCCCAGGGCTGCGATCAGCTCGGCCTGGCTGGCGAAGTGTCGGGCGTGCTCACCGAAGGCGGCGACCGCGTGGGCCATCATCGGGCCCACGGCATAGAGCGCCGACACCTTGCCGGCGGCATAAGCACCCACTTCGCGGTGCCCCTGCTCCGCCCAATCGCCCAACTCGCCGATATCTCCGAGCACCAGGACGGTGCGACCGGAAAAGCCGGCGAGTATATCAACGGCCGCGCACATTGACGTGGGGTTCGCGTTATAGGTGTCGTCGATTACCCGCATGCCGTTTTTCGCCAGTTGGGCGACAGTGCGGCCCTTGACCGGCTGCACCGCGTTGAGCCCGGTGGCGATGCCGAACAGGGACACGCCCAGGGCATGCGCGGCAGCGGCAGCGGCCAGGGCATTGGCAACGTTATGGGTACCCAGCAGGTTCAACTGGACACGCTCGGAACCGTTGCCCGCGTTCAGGGTGAAGTTCGGGCAGCCGCGGGCATCGCGCTGGATATCCGAGGCGTAAAAGTCGGCGGCATTGTTGGTCAGGGCAAAACTCAGCACCTGACGGCCAGCGGCGCGGGCTTTCCAGATCGGGAAGGCCTTGTCGTCGAGGTTGAGCACAGCGATACCGGAAGCATCCAACCCTTCAAGGATCTCGCCCTTGGCCTCGACGATTTTCTCCGGCCCGCCAAACTCGCCCACATGAGCGGTACCGGCATTATTGATGATGGCGACCTGCGGCTTGGTCATCGCTACGGTGTAGGCAATTTCGCCGATGCGCGAAGCCCCCAGCTCGATCACGGCCGCGGTGTGCTCCGGGGCCAGTTCCAGCAGGGTCAAGGGCGCGCCCAGGTCGTTGTTCAGATTGCCGCGTGTGGCAAGCACCGGCCCGCGCGTGCGCAGGATGCTCGCAAGCATTTCCTTGACTGTGGTCTTGCCGCTGGAGCCGGTAATCGCCGCTACCGGCTTGGTGAAAGCCGCGCGATTCAACGCCCCCAGTTGGCCGAGCGCCTGCCGGGTATCGCTGACCAGCAGCTGCGGCAGCGTGCTGTCTGGCACTTCGCGTTCGACCAGGGCACCGACGGCGCCTTTGGCGGCGACTTCATTCAGGTAGTCGTGCCCGTCGAAGCGTGGGCCGGCCAGGGCAATAAAAAGTTGGCCCGGCTTGATCGCCCGGCTGTCGATGCTCACGCCATCGAAGCTGCAATCGCCAGCCAGCAGGCGCCCCGCCAGCGGTCCGCTCAGTTCACTGAGTTTCAGGGCCTTAAGCATGGGCCACCTCCCACGCGGTCAGCGCTCGATCAGCTTCCACCAGGTCGGAGAAGTCGAGACGCACGCCATTGATTTCCTGATAGTCCTCATGACCTTTACCGGCCAGGACAATCACGTCGTCCGCCGAAGCGCCGGCGACCAACTGGGCGATGGCCAGGCCGCGACCAGAAACGAACTCGACCTTGTCCACTGCGCTGAAGCCGGCACGAATGTCGTCGAAAATCTGCGCCGGATCTTCCGTGCGCGGGTTGTCGTCGGTGACCAGAACGCCGTCGGCCAGGCGCTCGACCACTTCCGCCATCAGCGGACGCTTGCCGCGATCGCGATCGCCGCCACAGCCGAACAAGCACAGCAAACGGCCCTTGGCATGAGGACGCAGGGCCAGCAGTACCTTTTCCAGGGCATCCGGGGTGTGGGCGTAATCGACCACCACCAGCGGTTGCGAACCACCGCCCAGGCGCTGCATGCGACCGGCCGGGCCTTCCAGTTTCGGCAGTACGTTAAGGATTTCGTCGAGGGCGTAATCCAGGCCGAGCAAGGCGCCGACAGCGGCCAGCACGTTGCTCAGGTTGAAACGACCGAGCAAGGTGCTACGCAGATGATGTTCGCCCTGCGGAGTCACCAGGGTTGCACGCACGCCTTCGTCGTCGAATTGCGCTTCGCGGCAGTACAGATAGGCCCGCGGATCCTCGAGACTGTAGGTAATCAGCCGCGAATCCTGTTCGTCACTGGCCAGCAGCCGACCGAACTCATCGTCGAGGTTGATGACACGGCACCCCAGATCGGTCCAGCCGAACAGCTTGGCCTTGGTGGAGCCGTAGGCTTCCATGGTGCCGTGATAATCCAGATGGTCGCGAGACAGATTGGTCAGCACCGCCACGTCGAAGGCCAGAGCACTGACTCGCCCCTGGTCCAGACCATGGGACGACACTTCCATCGCCACGGCTTTGGCGCCGGCCTTTTTCAGGTCGGCCAGGGTGGCCTGCACGGCAATCGGGTTCGGCGTGGTGTGCATGCCGCTTTGCAGCGCGCCATAAAAACCGCTGCCGAGGGTGCCGACAATGCCGCAGTGCTGGCCCAGCAGATCGAGTGCCTGCGCCACCAACTGGGTCACGCTGGTCTTGCCGTTGGTACCGGTCACGCCAATCAGGTTGAGGTTGCGGCTCGGGTCGCCATAAAAACGCCCGGCGATATCCGACAACTGCGCCGCCAGGCCTTTGACCGGAATCAGCGGCACGTCGGTAATCGGCAGGACAGTCGCGCCTTCGACTTCATAAGCCACCGCAGCTGCACCGCGCTGCAAGGCGTCGGCGATGTGCGCACGACCATCGAACTTGCCGCCAGGAACCGCAAGAAACAGATCGCCGGCGCGCACATTGCGGCTGTCCAGGGTCAGTTCGCGAATCAGCAGATCACGACCAGCGTGGGCGAAAATCTTGTTCAGGCTAAGAGACATCAGCCGCGCCCTCCTTTAGCTGGTGCCGCATTGGCTTGTTGGGTAGGTGGCAGGTTGTCCGGCGAGATATTCATCAGACGCAGGGTGCCGGACATCACTTTGCTGAACACCGGCGCCGATACCAGACCACCGAAGTAACCGGCCTTGCTCGGCTCGTCGATCACCACGACTATGGCGTAGCGCGGATCGCTCATCGGGCCGAAACCGGCGAACAGCGAGCGGTAGGAGTTCTCGGCATAACCCTTGGTACCGACCGAAGTCTTACGCGCAGTACCACTCTTGCCGGCCACGTGATAAGCCGGTACCTGGGCACGGAACACACCGCGCGGCGCCTCGATCACCTGCTGCAACATGCCTTGCATGGTCTTGGCGACCTTTTCCGGAATCACCTGGGTGGTTTCCGGCGTCCTGTCGGTTTTGATCAGAGTCAGCGGAGCGATGCGACCGTTATTGGCCAGGGCCGAGAAGGCGTGAACCAGCTGGATCGCGGTCACCGAAATGCCGTAGCCGTACGACAGCGTGGCGGTCTCGGCCTTGCGCCACTCGCGGTAATTCGGCAGGTTGCCAACTCGCTCACCCGGAAAGCCGAGACCGGTGTCCTGGCCAAGACCGATTTTCTGGGCCAGGCGGAAGATGGCTTCGCCACCGATATCGAAGGCAATCTTGCTCATGCCAACGTTACTGGAATTGATCAGAATCCCGGTCAGGTCGAGTACCGCGCCTTCACTCTTGGAGACGTCACGAATGGTGTATTTGCCGATCTGCAGCGTGCCTGGATACACCTCGACGGTGTCGCTCGGTTTCCAGCGGCCGGTTTCCAGCGCCGCGCTCATGGAGATGGCCTTCATGGTCGAACCCGGCTCGAACACGTCGATCATGGCGCGGTTACGCATCATCGCCGGTTGCAGGTTGCGACGGTTGTTCGGGTTGTAGGTCGGCTGGTTGACCATGGCCAGGATCTCGCCGGTCTTCACGTCCATGATGACCAGGCTGCCGGCCTTGGCGCCGTTCTCGACGATGGCATTGCGCAGTTCGCGGTTAGCCAGGTATTGCAGGCGCAGGTCAATCGACAACGCCAAGGGCTTGCCGGCCTTGGCGTTTTTGGTGACCTGGACATCCTTGATCAGTCTGCCGCGCCGGTCCTTGATGACCTGGCGCTTGCCCGGAACTCCGGCGAGCCACTCGTCATAAGCCAGTTCGACCCCTTCGCGACCGCGATCGTCGATGTCGGTAAAACCGACCATGTGCGCGGTCACTTCGCCGGCCGGGTAGAAGCGCCGGAACTCTTCGATGCCATACACCCCCGGCACTTTGAGATCGAGAACTTGCTGGCCCTGCTCGGGCGTCAGGCCGCGTACCAAGTAGATGAATTCTTTATTGGCTTGCGCTTCAAGGCGCTCGGCCAGCGCCTTGGGGTCTTGCCCCAAGGCAGCAGCCAATGCCGGCCACTTGTCCTTGGCCAGCTGCATTTCCTTGGCGTTGGCCCACAGAGTGGTCACTGGCGTACTGACCGCCAGCGGCTCGCCGTTACGGTCGGTGATCAAGCCACGGTGAGCCGGGATCGGAATATGCCGAACGCTGCGCGCATCACCCTGCCCCTTGAGGAAGTCGCGATCGACGACCTGCAGATCGATGATGCGCCAGGCGATCGCCGCCACCATGATGCCGAGCAAGCCCAGCACCAGGCGGAACCGCCAGGGGAAGAGTGCGCCTTCAAGCTTCATCATGGCGCCACCATCTGAACTTCTGCCGCGCCGGGAATGCGCATTTTCAGTTGCTCGGTGGCCAGCACTTCGATCCGGCTATGGGCGGTCCAGGTGCTTTGTTCGAGAATCAGCCGTCCCCACTCCGCTTGTGCCTTGTCACGCACACTCAACTCGCCGTACAGCGTGTTGAGCAGTTGGCGATTCCAGTGAGCGCTATAGGACACCGCAATCGCGGACACCAGGACGCCGATAAACAGCAGAAGCATGAAAAAGCTTCCGCCTGGAAGTGGCTTGGCGAAAAGCTTGCTCACCGCAGCTTCTCCGCAACGCGCATGACAGCACTACGGGCACGCGGGTTGGCCTTGAGCTCGGCATCGGAGGCCGTCTGCGCTTTGCCATGGACTTTGATTTTCGGCTCGAAAGCCACGTGGCGCACCGGCAGGTTGCGAGGCAGGTTGTCCGCCTCGCCCTTCACCAGCTTGCGCATGAACAGTTTGACGATGCGGTCTTCCAGCGAGTGGAAACTGATGACCACCAGACGGCCGCCGACCTCCAGGCATTCCAGCGCGGCTTCGAGGCCGGCTTCCAGATCGCCCAGTTCGTTGTTGACATGAATGCGCAACCCCTGGAACGCACGGGTTGCCGGGTTCTTGCCCTTTTCCCAGGCCGGGTTGGCGACTTTCAAGACTTCCGCCAGGTCGGCGGTGCGCTCAAACGGCTTGATGTCGCGGCGCTCAGCCACGGCGCGGGCCATACGACCGGAGAAACGCTCTTCGCCGTATTCCTTGAATACACGGGCGATTTCTTCCACCGGCGCGGTGTTGACGAACTCCGCCGCGCTGATGCCGCGGGACGGGTCCATGCGCATATCCAAGGGACCATCATTGAGAAAACTGAAGCCGCGCTCAGGATCGTCGAGCTGCGGCGAAGACACTCCCAGGTCGAGCAGCACGCCGCTGACCTTGCCATCCAGGCCACGCTCGGCCACTTCCGAGCCCAGCTCGGCAAAGCTGCGCTGCACAACGACAAAGCGGCCGTCTTCGGCCGCTAGCGCTTGCCCGGTGGCAATCGCTTGAGGATCTTTGTCGAATCCAAGCAGCCGGCCATCCGGCCCAAGCTTGCTGAGGATCAGACGACTATGACCACCGCGACCGAAGGTGCCATCCAGATAGCAGCCATCAGGACGTACGGCGAGAGCCTCGACGGCTTCGTCAAGCAGTACGGTGATGTGGTTAAAGCCGCTATCAATAGTCACAGGATCAAATCACGCAGTTCATCAGGCATGGCGCCCGGTTGTTGAATAGCTGCCAGGTCCGCTGCGGAAACAGCATTCCAGGCATCCTCGTCCCACAGTTGGAACTTGTTCAGTTGGCCTACCAACATTGCGCGCTTATCCAACTTGGCATATTCGCGCAGACGCGGCGGAACCAGAAAACGACCACTGCCATCGAGTTCGAGGTCGACGGCATTACCAATCAGCAAACGCTGCAAGCGACGGTTTTCTTCACGTAGCGAAGGCAGCGCGCGCAGCTTGGTTTCAATAATTTCCCACTCGTCGAGGGGGTAGACACACAAACACGGATCAACGGCATCAATAGTGACGATAAGTTGCCCGGAACTACGCGAAACGAGCTCGTCACGGTACCGGCTCGGCATGGCGAGACGGCCCTTTGCGTCGAGACTGATAGCGTTAGCTCCGCGAAACACGTCAGCGTTTCTCCAAATTTTAGCGTTTTACGTCCAAAAAACCCACTTCATGCCACTTTCCGCCACTTGCGCACACTATAGGAATGCGCCCACCACACCGTCAAGGCACGGAGCGACGGAAAAGCCTTATAGAACGGAGATTTAGGAGACTAAAAGGAGGGGTAACGGGAATTTGGCGAAGGATTTGGTGCAATAACTTCAATCAGCTCAAGAAGCTGTATCGCGAAGTTAAAGTAATTTGTTAAGAGTAAGATCTTTTCGGTATTACAAAAGCGCTTCTGCTATTGATTCAAGCAGGGAGGGAAAAGGTGGAGAGTCGATCTGTAAGCCGGGTTCTGTCGAGGACAGTCATTCCTCTACGATGGCCATCACTGGACATCTTTAGCAACCTACCCGGTTCCAGCGCGGGCCACGCCTTGGAACCCTATTTGGTCTTGCTCCGAGTGGGGTTTACCTAGCCACGAACTGTTGCCAGACGTGCGGTGCGCTCTTACCGCACCTTTTCACCCTTACCGGCACCGAAGTGCTTAGGCGGTTATTTTCTGTGGCACTTTCCGTAGGCTCACGCCTCCCAGGCATTACCTGGCACTCCGCCCTATGGAGCCCGGACTTTCCTCCCCCCTCTAATTTTCATAGAGGGCAGCGACTGTCCAATCGACTCTCCGCCGCGCAGGTTAACGGCAGAGCGGCAGAAGAACAAGTGATAAAAGCCTTTTGCCATTCCGCCGATCGCGTTTACTCGCCTTTCTGTTTATCCAGCGCCACTTGATAGAGCACATTCTTGCGCACGCCGGTAATTTCCGCCGCCAATGCCGCGGCACGCTTGAGTGGCATCTCGTTGAGCAGCAGGTCGAGAACCCGCATCGCCTCACTGCTCACAGCCTCGTCGCTCTCCGGCGCTGACCATCCCGCTACCAGTACAACGCATTCGCCGCGCTGCTGATTGCTGTCTGCCTCGACGAAAGCCCGCAACTCCGAAAGCGGCAGCCCCTTGAGGGTTTCAAAGGTCTTGGTCAGCTCCCGGGCCAGCAATGCCTGGCGCTCGCCACCGAACACCGACTCCATATCCTGCAAGCACTCGAGAATACGGTGTGGCGCCTCATAGAAAATCAGTGTACGCGGCTCTTCCTTTAATAGCTCAAGACGCCCGCGCCGCCCTACCGCCTTGGCCGGCAGAAAGCCCTCGAAGATAAAACGATCGGAAGGCAGCCCCGCCGCCGACAAGGCCGCAATCAGAGCGCAAGCCCCAGGAACAGGAACGACATTGATACCGGCCGCACGCGCCTGACGCACCAGGTGGTAACCCGGATCGGAGATCAACGGCGTGCCCGCATCGGAAATCAGCGCAACGCTGTCTCCCGCCAACAGACGCGTGAGAAAACGGCTGCCTTCATCCCGTTCGTTATGTTCATGGCAGGCGGCCAGCGGCGTGGAAATCCCGAAGTGCTGCATCAAGCGTTGCGAGTGGCGCGTGTCTTCGGCGGCAATCAGCGCCACCTCACGCAAGATCTTCAAGGCCCGGGCACTGATGTCGTCCAGGTTGCCGATGGGCGTCGCCACCACATAAAGCGAGCCAGCAGCGGAATTCAAAGGACCTGGAGCAGTCAAAGCGCACACCTCTTGATCGGTAAAAGCGCCATTGTAGCGCGTAGAAGCCTTCGGAATGCGTGTCGCAGGCACCTCAAGCCTGCGACAGCGTCTGCCGTTCTAAAGCACTGCAACATTTGCTCGACCTAAAATAGACGGTTTATTGCCAGTAACATCGCGCCCCGGCCAGTGCTTGGGTACAATTCCACGCTAATTTGATCGAGTATCAGGAACACTTACATGATCGCTTGCCTGCGGCTGTTCTCTGCCTTATGCCTTGCCGCCCTCCTGGCAGCTTGCGCCAGCTCGCCCTCCTCCAGCCTTGGCGAACTTCCACGGACCCCGGATGCCAGCATCGAGCAACTGCTCGAACAGGCCGCCAACAGCAAAACGCCCGACAAGGCAGCCCTGCTGCGCTTGAGCGCTGCCGACCTGGCCTATCGTCAGGGCAACGCCGGCCAGGCCGCGCAAATCCTGCAACAAGTGCCGATGGAGCAACTCAAACCCGGCCAGCAGGTTTTCGCCAGCACCCTGGCCGCCGAACTGGCCATGACTCGCAACCAGCCAAAGGCCGCCCTGACTGCCCTGAGCCACCCGAGCCTGCAACGCCTGAGCGAACTGCCGGAAGAGCAGCAAATCCGCACCGGCACTGTCCACGCTCGCGCACTAGAGGCTGACGGCCAGGCCCTCGCCGCGACACGGGAGCGCATTTTCATTGCGCCACTGCTCAAGGACGACGCCGCGAGCAAGAACCACGAAGCCATCTGGGCATTGATTGCCAGCCTGCCGACCGATCAACTGCAAGCCGTCGGCAACGATGACCTGGGCGGCTGGATGAGCCTGGCGCTGGCAGTGAAGACCGCCGGCACCCTGGAACAACAGCAGGCCGCCATCGACAACTGGCGCGCACAGAACCCCAAGCATCCGGCTGCCATTCAGCTGCCGCTGCCGCTGACCAAACTCAAGGAGCTGGCCAGCCAGCCACTGTCCAAGATCGCCCTGCTGTTGCCGCAGGACGGCCCGCTGGCCGCGGTCTCCAAGGCCCTGCGCGACGGTTTCATGGCCGCGCACTATCAGGCTCAGCAAGCCGGTCAAAAACCACCCAGCATCGAGTTCTACGACAGCTCGCGCCTGACTTCGCTGGATGACTTCTATCGCAAGGCCCAGGCAGATGGCGTGCAACTGGTCGTCGGCCCGCTGGAAAAACCGCTGGTCAAACAGCTCGCCGCACGCCCGCAACTGCCTATCACCACCCTGGCGCTGAACTACAGCGAAGGCGAACAAGGCCCCGCGCAACTGTTCCAGTTCGGCCTGGCCGCCGAAGATGAGGCTCGCGAAGTCTCCCGCCGCGCCCGCGCCGACGGCCTGCACCGCGCTGCGGTCCTGGTGCCACGCGGCGAATGGGGTGATCGTGTGCTCAAGGCTTTCCGTCAGGACTGGGAAAGTAACGGCGGTAGCGTGGTAGGTATCGAACGCGTCGATCAGCCGGTAGCCCTGGCCCAGCAGATTGCCGACCTGTTCCAACTGCGCCAGAGCGAAGCCCGCGCCAAGAGCCTGCAGAACGCCGCTGGTACTCAAGTGGCCGCACAACCTTCACGTCGCCAGGACATCGAGTTCATTTTCCTGGCATCCACTCCGCAACAGGCACAACAGATCAAGCCGACCCTGAACTTCCAGTACGCCGGCGATGTACCTGTCTACGCCACCTCTCATGTCTTCAGCGCCAGCGGCGACCAGAACCAGTACAACGACATGAACGGCATACGCTTCTGCGAGACGCCTTGGCTGCTGGATGCCAATGACCCGCTGCGCCGACAGGTCGCCGCGCAGTGGCCACAAGCCGGTGGCAGCCTGGGTCGACTGTATGCGATGGGCGCCGACGCCTACCGCCTGGCACCACGCCTGGGGCAACTCAAAGCCCTGCCGGACAGCCGCATCGAAGGCCTGTCGGGCAGCCTGACCATGAGCCCGAGCCAGCGTGTTCAACGCCAGCTGCCATGGGCCGAGTTCGTCAGCGGCCAGATCACTCGCCTGCCTGACACCCAGCGCTAATGCCACAACGATCACGTCAGCAAAGCGGTCAGGATGCCGAAGCCCAAGCGCTCCGGCATCTTGAACAACAGGGGCTGCGCCTGCTGGCGCAGAACTGGTTGTGCAAACGCGGCGAGCTTGATCTGGTCATGCTTGACGGCGATACAGTAGTATTCGTCGAAGTCCGCTACAGACAACACACGCAATGGGGTGGCGCACTAGGCAGCATCGACGCACGCAAGCGTCAGAAACTGATACTCGCCGCACAGCTTTTCCTGCAGCGCGAGTCGCGCTGGTCCAACCACCCTTGCCGTTTCGATGTGGTCGCCATAGACAGCGCCCCAGGTACGACCACTCATTTGAACTGGCTACGGAATGCCTTTGAAAGCTGATCGACGCTCTCGGGCCGAGCCGGACATTTTCACTCAACATTTTTGCTCTTTGCTTTGCGGGCAGCACATTCATGTGCCAGAAAGCCGCGCCACTTAAGGTCACACAGATGGACATGCAATCCCGAATTCGCCAGCTTTTTCAGGCCAGTATCGACACCAAGCAGCAGGCGATGGACGTACTTGCACCGCACATCGAGCAAGCCAGCCAGGTCATGGTCAACGCCCTGCTCAACGAAGGAAAAATGCTTTCCTGCGGCAACGGTGGCTCGGCCGGCGATGCCCAGCACTTCTCCTCCGAACTGCTCAACCGTTTCGAGCGCGAGCGCCCGAGCCTGCCAGCCATTGCGCTGACCACCGACAGCTCGACGATTACCTCGATCGCCAACGACTACAGCTACAACGAAGTCTTTTCCAAGCAGATTCGCGCCCTGGGCCAGCCTGGCGATGTCCTGCTGGCGATCTCCACCAGCGGCAACTCGGCGAATATTATTCAAGCGATCCAGGCCGCACATGATCGCGAAATGATTGTCGTAGCATTGACCGGTCGCGATGGCGGCGGCATGGCGTCCCTGCTATTGCCGGAAGATGTCGAGATTCGCGTACCGGCCAATGTCACTGCACGTATCCAGGAAGTCCACCTGCTGGCGATCCACTGCCTCTGCGACTTGATCGACAGCCAACTGTTCGGGAGTGAAGAATGACCCCTAATCGCCTTGGCCTACTGGCCCTGACCCTAGCCTTGAGCATCAGCGGTTGCAGCTCGGTGATTACCGCCACCCGCGAAAGCCCGATCGAAGATGACCGCGGCACCCGCACCTTCGGCAGCAAGATCGATGACTCACTGATCCAGACCAAAGTCGAAGTGAACGTCGCCAAGGCCAGTCCGGACCTGGACCACAATTCGCACATCGTGGTGACCAGCTTCAACGGAATCGTCCTGCTGGCTGGCCAGACCCCGCGCGCCGACCTCAAGACACTCGCCGAGCAGGCCGCCAGCGCCGTGCAACGGGTGAAGAAAGTCCACAATGAACTGCAGGTTCTACCGCCCTCTTCCCTGCTGGCCCGGCAGAACGATGCCTGGCTGACCACCAAGATCAAGACCCAGATGCTGACCGATGCCAGCATTCCAGGCTCGCGCATCAAGGTCGTGACGGAAAACGGCATCGTCTACCTGCTGGGCCTGCTGACCCAACAGGAAGCCACCCAGGCGACCAATCTGGTACAGGGCGTTTCCGGCGTGCAGAAAATCGTCAAACTGTTCGAATACATCGACTGATACAGGCGAAAGGTACGGGCACAAAAAAGGCGATCCGGATGGATCGCCTTTTTTATTACTTCACGACCTTCAGACTCGGTCGACCGCTTGGACGCGGCGGCTCGTTATCCGGTGGTGGAATATCATCATCCGGCTCGATTTCATCGTCCTCGTCATCCACGGGCGACTCCAGATCGAACACCATACCCTGACCATTCTCCCGGGCATAAATGCCCAGGATCGCCGGCACAGGGACGTACAAGCTATGCGGGACGCCACCGAAGCGCCCCTCGAAAGTCACCACCTCGTTATCCATGTGCAAATGACGCACGGCACTCGGCGAAATATTCAGGACGATCTGTCCGTCACTGGCGAAACCCTGAGGCACCTGCACCGCCGGGTATTCGGAATTGACCAGCATATGCGGGGTGCAATCGTTGTCCACAATCCACTCGTAGAGCGCGCGGACCAGATAAGGTCGACTGGAGTTCATAGCGGCTCCTTAAGCCTTAGCGCATGTCGCGTTCGACGCCAGACAGACTTGCCTGGAACGTCTCACGGGCGAACTGGCGCTCCATGTAATCAAGCAACGGCTTGGCTTGCCGTGGCAATTCAATACCCAGGACCGGTAATCTCCAGAGTATTGGTAATAGGCAGCAATCCACCAGACTTTGTTCCTCACTGAGGAAAAACGGCTTCTCCGCGAACAGCGGCGAAACGCCGGTCAGGCTCTCGCGCAGCTCTTTGCGAGCCTGAGCCCGAGCGGCTTCCTTGGTCCGGGAATCCAGGATCAGATCCACCAGCCCACACCAGTCACGCTGGATCCGATGAATCAGCAGACGGCTGTTGGCACGCGCCACTGGGTAAACCGGCAGTAGTGGCGGGTGCGGGTAACGCTCATCCAGATATTCCATCACCACGGTCGACTCCCACAACGCCAGGTCACGATCGACCAGGGTGGGCAGACTGCCGTAAGGGTTCACTTCGATCAGCTTCGGCGGCTGACGCCCCGCCTCCACACTGATGATCTCGGCGCTGACACCCTTCTCTGCGAGCACGATACGTACCCGGTGGGAATAGTGGTCGGCGGGGTCGGAGTAACAGGCCAACCGATTGGTCACGCCCATGGCGGTCCTCCTCGCTTGTTGAAATTATCGGAAGCAGAAAAACGAGCGCGCCCAGAGGGCGCCTCCCGTAACGCCTGGATGATCCAGACTCGTTACACCTTCAGAGACGCCCTTGGGCGCGCACGATTAACAGCAATGAATTACAGCTTTATCAATGAACGTCTTTCCAGTATTCGCGCTTGAGCAGATAGGCGAACACGAAGAAGAAGGCCAGATACAGTAACACATAGGTGCCGATACGTTGATGCTCCAGCTTGACCGGGTTGGCCGAGTAGGCCAGGAAGGTCACCAGGTTCTTGACCTTCTCGTCGAACTGCTCTTCGTTGAGCGTGCCGGTTTTTGGCAGCACGGTCAGCTGGTCGCAGGCTTCATGGGTCAAAGCGGTACCGGTCAGCGGATCGTATTGCTTCTTGCCGTCTTCGACGATCTGCACCTGTTTGCAGCCAACAACCTGGCGCCCCTGCAGGCCGACCAGGACGTTAGGCATACCCACGTTCGGGAAGACCTTGTTGTTCACGCCCCATGGACGCGCAGGGTCTTCGTAGAAGGAGCGCAGGTAGCCATAGAGCCAGTCGGTACCACGCACACGAGCCACCAGGGTCAGGTCGGGCGGAGCCGCACCGAACCAGGTCTTGGCGTCAGCCGGCTGCATGCCGATGCTCATGTGATCGCCGATTTTCGCACCGGTGAACACCAGCTTGCTCATCATCAGATCGTGAGGAATCCCCAGATCGTCGGCAACGCGCTCATAGCGTTGGAACTTGGCGCTGTGGCAGCCCATGCAGTAGTTGGCGAATGTCCGTGCGCCATCCTGCATGGCGGCCTTGTCGGAGACGTCGATGTCGACTTTTTCCAGCTCGGGACCACCGTGTTCGGCCGCGAAGGACAGTACAGGCATAGCAGCAAGAATCAGTACAGCAAATAGCTTTTTCATCAGCCAGTCACCCTTTCCGGAACCGGTTTGGTCTTCTCGAGCCTGGTGTAGAACGGCATCAGAATGAAGTAGGCGAAGTACAGGAAGGTACATACCTGCGACAGCAGCGTGCGACCCGGCGTCGGTGCCAGAACGCCGAGGATCCCCAGGATCACGAACGAGATGCAGAACACCACCAGCCAGATCTTGCTCAGCCAACCCTTGTAGCGCATGGATTTGACCGGGCTGCGATCGAGCCATGGCAGCACGAACAACACGGCGATCGCCGCGCCCATCGCAATCACGCCCAGCAGCTTGTCCGGAACCGCGCGCAGAATCGCGTAGAACGGGGTGAAGTACCAAACCGGGGCAATATGCTCAGGCGTCTTGAACGGGTTGGCCTGTTCGAAGTTCGGCTTCTCGAGGAAATAACCACCCATTTCCGGGAAGAAGAACACGATCGAGCAGAAGATGAACAGGAACACCACCACGCCGACGATGTCTTTCACGGTGTAGTACGGGTGGAAAGCGATGCCATCCAGCGGTACGCCGTTTTCGTCTTTGTGCTTCTTGATGTCCACGCCATCCGGGTTGTTCGAACCCACTTCGTGCAGCGCCAGGATGTGCAGCACTACCAGACCGAGAATCACGATTGGCAGGGCCACTACGTGCAAGGCGAAGAAGCGGTTCAGGGTAATACCGGAAATCAGGTAGTCACCACGAATCCACTGGGTCAGGTCGTTACCGATGACCGGGATCGCACCAAACAGCGAGATGATCACCTGGGCGCCCCAATAGGACATTTGCCCCCAAGGCAGCAGGTAGCCCATGAAGGCTTCGGCCATCAGCGCCAGGTAGATCAGCATGCCGAACAGCCACACCAGCTCACGCGGCTTCTGGTAGGAACCGTAGAGCAGGCCACGGAACATGTGCAGATAGACCACGATGAAGAACGCCGAGGCGCCAGTGGAGTGCAACAGACGCAGGATCGAGCCGTACTCGACGTCGCGCATGATGTATTCGACGGAAGCGAAAGCCTCTTCCGCCGACGGGGTGTAGCTCATGGTCAGCCAGACGCCGGTGACGATCTGGTTAACCAGAACCAGCAGAGCCAGGGAACCAAAGAAGTAGAAGAAGTTGAAGTTCTTCGGGGCGTAATACTTGCTGAGATGGTCTTCCCACATTTTGGTCGCGGGGAAGCGCGCATCAACCCAATCCATGAACTTGCTCATCACGCTTTCTCCGTATCGACGCCGATGACAATAAGGTCGTCCGACTCATAGGAATGCGGGGGTACTGGCAGGTTCAAAGGCGCAGGTTGCGACTTGTAGACGCGGCCAGCCAGATCGTAGTGGGAACCGTGGCAAGGGCAGAAATAGCCACCTACCCAATCCTTGCCCAGATCCGCAGGCGCCACTTCAGGGCGGAAAGTCGGTGAGCAACCCAGGTGGGTGCAGATACCGATCAGCAGCAGAATCTCTGGCTTGATCGAACGCACTTCCGGGTCGACGTAGGTTGGTTGGACAGAGTTCTTGGAGTCGGGGTCGGAAAGTTGACCCTCGATCTTTTTGAGATTCCCCAGGATTTCCTGTGTGCGGCGGACGATGAATACCGGCTGACCACGCCACTCAGCAATCATCTGCTGACCTGGGTCGATCTTGCTGATATTCACTTTCACCGGTGCCCCTGCGGCTTTCGCCTTGGCACTGGGAAACCATGACCCCACGAACGGGACCGCAGCCCCCACCGCTCCTGCAGCACCCACCACGGATGTGGCTGCTACAAGGAAGCGACGCCGGCCTGCATTCACGCCGTCATTGCTCATTCAGTCCTCTCCCATCAGCTTTGTGGCCTGTTAAATCAGGCATCTACTAAGTAAAAATCTGAACTTATAAAAATTTTGCCGAATGGTAATGAAAAGCCCCTACTCTGACAAGGTAATTACCAACTTGGCCCTGCCCCAAGCCCTGTAGTATAGGGGCTCTGCAGATGTGGCAAGTTGTCACAGCGCAAAATAATCACCCATAAAAAAACGCCCAGCTCCGTAAGGAGACTGGGCGTTTTTTGAACGCGAAAGCGAATTAACGCTTCGAGTACTGCGGACGCTTACGCGCTTTACGCAGACCAACTTTCTTACGTTCAACTTCACGTGCGTCACGGGTTACGAAACCGGCTTTACGCAGAGCGCTGCGCAGAGTTTCGTCGTAATCCATCAGAGCGCGAGTGATGCCGTGGCGGATTGCGCCAGCTTGGCCACTCACACCACCGCCGATAACGGTGACGTAGATGTCGAACTTCTCGACGGTCTCGGTCAGTTCCAGCGGCTGACGAACTACCATGCGGGCAGTTTCGCGGCCGAAGAAGTTATCCAGGGAGCGGTTGTTGATGGAGATGTTGCCAGTGCCCGGACGCAGGAAAACGCGTGCGGTTGCAGTCTTGCGACGGCCAGTGCCGTAATTTTGAGTCGCCGACATAATGAACTATTCCGTTAAATCTTCAGTTCTTGGGGCTGCTGAGCAGTATGAGGGTGTGCAGCGCCCGCATAGACTTTCAGCTTACGGTACATGTCGCGACCCAGCGGGTTCTTAGGCAGCATGCCTTTTACCGCGGTCTCGATCACGCGCTCAGGGGCCTTGGCGATCAGCTTTTCAAAGTTGATCGACTTGATGCCGCCCGGGAAACCGGAGTGGGAGTAGTACATTTTGTCAGTGGTTTTAGCGCCAGTAACACGTACTTGCTCAGCGTTGATCACGACGATGTAGTCACCGGTGTCGACGTGAGGGGTGTACTCAGGCTTGTGCTTGCCACGCAGACGGCTCGCGATTTCGGTGGCCAGACGACCCAGGGTCTGACCAGCAGCGTCGACGACAAACCAGTCGCGCTTAACTGTTTCCGGTTTAGCAGTAAAAGTTTTCATTCTTTATAGCCTCAGGGGCCGCCCTGTAAATTAGACGGCGGATCTTACTGAATAGTGCGTACTTTGACAAGTCAAAGGCAGCCGGATACAGACGCTATCGGGGGCTCGGGTCAGCGCGTCCGTTATACGGCAAGATTCTTCGGCAGGCGGCGCATCACTTCCACTGCAGAAAGAGCTGCGGAATTATGCAGATTGCGAAAAAAAATTCAACCTGCTTTTATGATTGTTTTGCCGAAGGAGCACCCGATGGACTATCGCCAGCTAGGCCGGACCGACCTGAACGTGAGTGCAATCTGCCTGGGAACCATGACCTGGGGCGAGCAAAACAGCGAGTCCGAGGCCTTCGCCCAGATCGAACGGGCCAAGGCTGCCGGGATCAATTTCATCGACACCGCGGAGATGTACCCGGTGCCGCCAAAGGCCGAAACCTATGCCACCACCGAGCGCTACATCGGTAACTGGTTCAAGGCTCGCGGCGATCGCGCCGACTGGATCCTGGCGAGCAAGATCGCCGGCCCCGGCAACACCATCGACTACATTCGCGACAACCAGCTCAAACACAACCGCAAGCACATAGTCCAAGCCTTGGACGCCAGCCTCAAGCGCCTGCAGACCGACTGGATCGACCTCTACCAGCTGCATTGGCCAGAGCGCAGCACCAACTTCTTCGGCCAACTGGGCTACAAGCACAAGGAAGAAGACTTCACCCCGCTGGAGGAAACCCTCGAAGCCCTGGATGAGCAGGTCAAGGCCGGCAAGATCCGCCACATTGGCCTGTCCAACGAAACCCCCTGGGGCACCATGAAGTTCCTGGCCCTCGCCGAGAGCCGCGGCTGGCCACGGGCGGTATCGATCCAGAACCCCTACAACCTGCTCAACCGCAGCTTTGAAGTGGGCCTGGCGGAAATCGCCATTCGCGAACAATGTGGATTGCTGGCCTATTCGCCACTGGCGTTCGGCTTCCTCTCCGGCAAATACGAAGGCGGCGCGCGCCCGGCCAAAGGCCGCCTGAGCCTGTACAGCCGCTTCAGCCGCTACTTCAACCCGCAATCGGAAGCGGCCTGCAGCCGCTATGTCGCCCTGGCCCGCGAGCACGGCCTGGATCCGGCGCAAATGGCCCTGGCATTCGTCACCCAGCAACCGTTCGTCACCAGCAACATTATTGGGGCGACCACCCTCGAACAACTGGACAGCAATATCGCCAGTCTCGAGCTGAAGCTGTCGAATGAGGTGCTGGCCGGCATCGAGGCGATCCACAAGGACCACCCGAATCCGGCGCCGTAACCCGCTCGTAGGAGCGAGCCTACCTGGCTCGCTCCTACGCGCAACCCAATGCCGCTACAGGGAACGCGCGATGATTTCCTTCATGATCTCGTTGGTCCCGGCATAGATCCGCTGCACCCGCGCATCCGCCCAGGCCCGGGCCACCGGGTACTCCCACATGAAGCCGTAACCGCCGTGCAACTGCACGCATTCGTCGAGCACCTTGCATTGCAGGTCCGTGCCCCAGTACTTGGCCATGGCGGCGGTCGGTACATCGAGCTTGCCTTGCAGATGCAATTCCAGGCAGCGGTCGACGAAGACCCGGCCGATTTGGATCTCGGTGGCCATTTCCGCCAGTTTGAAGCGGGTGTTCTGGAAGTCGGCGATCGATTTGCCGAAGGCCTTGCGCTCGCGGGTGTACTCCAGGGTCCACTGCAATGCCGCCTCGGCTGACGCCAGACCGCCTACCGCCACCGTCAAACGCTCCTGCGGCAACTCCTGCATCAGGTAGGCAAAGCCCATTCCGGCCTGCCCCAGCAGGTTTTCCTTGGGCACACGGACGTCCTGGAAGAAAAGTTCGGAAGTGTCCTGGGCCTTCATACCGACCTTTTCCAGGCGTTTGCCCTTGGAAAAACCGGGCGTATCCGCCTCCACCAGGAACAGGCTGGTGCCCTTGGCGCCGGCCTTCGGATCGGTCTTGGCCACGACAATCACCAGATCGGCCAGATAACCGTTGGTGATAAAGGTCTTGGAGCCGTTGATCACATAGTCGTCACCGTCCAGCACCGCAGTGGTCTTGACCCCCTGCAGGTCGGAGCCGGCGCCTGGCTCGGTCATGGCAATGGCCGTGACCATCTCGCCGGACACCAGTTTCGGCAGGTACTTGTGCTTCAGCGCCTCGCTGCCGTAATGCAGGATGTAAGGCGCGACGATATCGGAATGCAGGGAGAAGCCGATACCGGTCAGACCAAGGCGCCCTACCTCCTCGATCACTACCGCGCTATAGAGAAAGTCAGCCCCCAGTCCGCCGTACTCCTCGGGGAGATGGGAGCAGAGCATTCCCGCCTCACCGGCCTTGTTCCACAAGGCGCGGTCGATGTAGCCCTGTTTTTCCCATTGCCCATGGAATGGCACGGCCTCCTTTTCCAGGAAGGTACGTACGCTGTCACGAAAGAGTTCGTGCTCGGAGCTGAACAAGGTTCTGGGGATCATGGGGCCACCTGTCGTTATTGTTAGCCGGGATTGGCCCACAGAGCCTAAGCCCACGCGTACGACACAGGACACTGGACACATCCGACAAAAAATAAGACGATCCAGCCGTCTGGTGACCACTTTCCCCTATAAGAACAATTGAATTATGTCTAACCAAACCTCCACGCCCTTGCGGCGCGTCAGCATCCTGGCCATCGACCGGGTTTTCGCCTCCACCCTCATGCAAGCCAAGGATTTCTTCCATCTGGCCAGCCTGCGCTACGGCAAGCAGCTGGGCCAGGGCCTGACCCCGGCCTTCGAAACCCGCCTGGTCAGCCCCGATGGCAAACCGGTATGCAGCTTCAGCAACGTGATCATGCCGGTGGACGGCGGCCTGGAAGATACCGACGTGATCATCCTCCCGGCGTTCTGGGACGATTTCGAAACCCTCTGCCAACGTTATCCACAGATCCTGCCCTGGCTGCGCCAGCAACACGCCCGCGGCGCCGTGCTCTGCGGCGAGGCCACCGGGGTGTTCTGGCTGGCCGAAGCCGGGTTGCTCGACGGCAAGGAAGCCACCACTTACTGGCGTTTCTTCAATGCCTTCAGCGAACGCTTCCCCAAGGTCCAGCTCAATCAGGACAAGCACCTGACCGACGCCGACAACCTGTATTGCGCCGGCGGCACCACTTCGGCCTGCGACCTGTACATCTACCTGATCGAGCGTTTCTGCGGCGCCAACGTGGCCCAGGCCGTGGCCCGCGACATTCTCTATGAAGTGCAGCGCAGCTATTCCCCGGGGCGTATCGGCTTTGGCGGCCAGAAGCTGCACCAGGACGTGATCATCCTGCAGATCCAGCACTGGCTCGAAGAGCATTTCGCCGACAAGTTCCGCTTCGAGGACGTGGCCCGCGAACATGGCATGAGCATTCGCAATTTCATGCGCCGCTTCCAGACCGCCACCGGCGACAAACCCCTGCATTACCTGCAGCGCCTGCGCATCGAAACCGCCAAGGGCCTGCTCTCGGGGACGCGCAAGAGCATCAAGACCATCAGCTACGAGGTCGGCTATGACGATGCGAGCTTCTTCGCCCGCCTGTTCCGCCAGCACACCGAGCTGTCACCGAACCAGTACCGGCAGCAGTTTCACCAACAAGCCGCGTAAATGAAAAAGGGCCTGCAATGCAGGCCCTTCTTTTTATCCGGAAACCGTTAAGGCTTGTGCGCCCGCGAGAGGAACTCGTGGGACTGCATTTCCAGCAGACGGCTGAGGGTGCGCTGGAACTCGAAGGTCAGGCGGCCGCCGGTGTACAGATCCTTGAGCTCGACTTCAGCGGAAATGATCAGCTTGACGTTACGGTCGTAGAACTCGTCGACCATGTTGATGAAGCGACGGGCGATATCGTCGGTGGCGACGCTCATCTGCTCGACACCGCTGACCAGCACGGCGTGGAAGATCTTGCCCAGCTCGATGTAGTCATTCTGGCTGCGTGGGCCATCGCACAGTTCGCGGAAGTCGAACCAGGCCACGTCATCGCAGGTACGCAGGGCGCGGATTTCGCGGTTCTCGACGATCAGCACATCGTTTTCCACCGCCTGGGTGCATTCCGGCGTCAGCGCACGGAAGCTCTTGCGCAGGCTTTCGTGGGCCGCTTCGTCCAGCGGGAAGTGGAACAACTCGGCCTGCTCCAGGTGACGCAGACGGTAGTCGACGCCACTGTCGACGTTGACGATCTCGGTGTGCTGCTTGATCAGGGCAATGGCCGGCAGGAAACGCGCACGTTGCAGGCCGTCCTTGTACAGGCCGTCCGGCACGATGTTCGAGGTAGCCACCAGGGTCACGCCGTTCTTGAACAGCTCTTCCATCAGCGTGCCGAGGATCATCGCGTCGGTGATGTCGGAAACAAAGAATTCGTCGAAGCAGATCACCCGGGCCTCGTCGGCGAAGCGCTTGGCGATGATGGTCAGCGGGTTCTTCTCGCCGCCCAGGGTTTTCATCTCCTCGTGCACACGCTTCATGAAGCGGTGGAAGTGAGTACGGACCTTCTGCTTGAACGGCAGGGCTTCAAAGAAGGTATCGACCAGATACGTCTTGCCACGCCCTACCCCGCCCCAGAAGTACAGGCCCTTGACCGGCACCTGGTCTTTCTTGCCAAACAGCTTGCCCAGCAGGCCCGGCTTGTTGTTCGACGCGGCGATCAGATCGTCGTACAGGCGCTGCAAATGACGCACGGCGGTTTCCTGCGCGGCGTCGTGGAAGAACTCCGGGCGTTTCAGATCAGCTTGGTATCGTTCTAGGGGCGTCATAATTCGTTAGCAAGGCAACAAAAACGGGCCGTCACTGTAGCGACGGCCCTTGAGAATGGCAATCAGCCCTTGGTCGGGAGATTGCGGTTAGTCCTGCACAGGCGCCAGGGCGACGCGCAGCGCATCGATCGCCGCATCGCGGGCCGCCGTGTCGGCAAAGGCCGGGCTATCGGCCACGCACTCGCCTTCCAGCCACACGCTGAAACCCAGCGCTTCAGTGCGCAGATCCAGAGCCTGGCCGGATTGCAGTTGCTTGGTCACTGCACCTGCGGTCTTGCCGTCGGCGAAGTTGCGCGACAGCAACAGTTGCTCGCCATCGGCGGCCAGCAGGCGGAAACGGAAGCTGCCGTCGTCTTCGCGGAAGCTGACGAAGCGCGCGGCCTTGGCCGCTTTCTTCTTGGTGGTCGCCGCCACTTGTACCTGATTGACGAACGAACGCAGGCCCACGGCCTCGCGCAGCTCGTTGAGGAATGGCGTGGCCACGGCGCGGGCTTTCTTGGCGCCGGCCTGGAGGATGTCTTCCAGGTCCGAAGGACGCTCGATCAACTGGTGATAACGCTCGCGCGCCTCACCCAACTGGTTGTCCAGCAGCTGGAACAGACGATTCTTCGCCTCGCCCCAACCCAGGCCCTGCAGCAGCTCGCTGCGGAATTCGTCAGCCTGGGCCGGCGTCGCGAAAGCCTGGAACAGGGTGAACAGGTGAGCGTTGTCCGGGTCCTTGGCTTCGCCAGGAGCGCGGGAGTCGGTGACGATGCGCGAGATCGCGTCCTTCATGTCCTTGGCGCTGCTGAACAACGGGATGGTGTTGTCGTAGCTCTTGGACATCTTGCGGCCATCGAGGCCCGGCAAGGTGGCGACGCTTTCCTCGATCAGCGCCTCGGGCATGGTGAAGAACTCCTTGCCCTGGCCGAACAGATGGTTGAAGCGCTGGCCGATATCACGGGCCATTTCCACGTGCTGGATCTGGTCGCGACCGACCGGCACCTTGTGGGCGTTGAACATCAGGATGTCCGCGGCCATCAGCACCGGGTAGCTGTACAGGCCCATGGTGATGCCGGCGTCCGGGTCTTCACCGGTCTCGACGTTTTTATCCACCGAAGCCTTGTAGGCGTGAGCACGGTTGAGCAGGCCCTTGGCCGCCACGCAGGTCAGCAACCAGGTCAGCTCCGGGATTTCCGGGATGTCCGACTGGCGATAGAAAGTCACGCGCTCCACATCCAGGCCACCGGCCAGCCAGGTCGCGGCGATTTCCAGGCGCGAGCGCTGGATACGCAGCGGGTCATCGCACTTGATCAGCGCGTGATAGTCGGCCAGGAAGTAGAACGAGTCGGCATTGCTGTCGCGGCTGGCGAGGATCGCCGGGCGGATGGCGCCGGCGTAGTTGCCCAGGTGCGGCGTGCCGGTGGTGGTGATGCCGGTGAGGATGCGCGTACGAGTAGTCATGGGTAATCGCTTATCAGACTGCAATCAATTCGAGAGTCGTGGCAGTACCAGATCCTTGAGATCGGTGAGCTTGCCATGAAAAAAGTGTCCGCATTCTGCCACTTTCAGCAGCTCATGGGGGCGCTCAAGCGCGTCGGACCAGTCATAGACCAGCTGCGGGTCGACCACTTCGTCGGTTTCCGGCTGGATCAGGGTCAGCGGGCAGTTCTGCGGCAGCAGGTCGCTATCGCGCAAACGCATCACGGCGGCAGCGACCATGAACAGGTGCTTGAGCGGCTCGCCGCGGGCCTCTAGGCGCCCGCCGAGGCTGGCGGCGACGAAGCCGCCGAAGGAGAAGCCGAGCAGGGTCATCGGCAAGTCCGGGTGCTTGGCCCGCAGCCATTCGGCAGCCGCCTGCGCGTCGTCGACTTCACCGCTGCCCATGTCGTGGCTGCCTTCGCTGGCGCCGACGCCACGGTAGTTGAAACGCAAGGTGATCAGGCCGGCGTCACGCGCCGTACGTTGCAGGGTCGAGACCACCTTGTTGAGCATGGTGCCGCCCTGCACCGGGTTCGGATGGCAGATCAGCGCCACGCCACGGGCGTCGGCGACATCCAGATACAGGGCTTCCAGTTGGCCGACCGGGCCGGCAATCACTACGGGGGTTTCACGCATAAGCAAGGAAGGAACTCCGTGACCTCGAATCGGGTCGACTCGTCTAGCAAATTGTCTGTGCCAATCTATTGCGAGTGAATCGCGGTATACAGCGCAGGTTCGAGCCGTTAACGTAAAGCAAAGCCGTTTATAGAGGAAGGACTCGTGGAACACTCGCTCCTAGTTTGGTTGTTGCCGACTCTTGCCCTGATCGCGGGTGTCGCCATTGGATTTCTGGTCGCTCGCCTGCTGCCGAATGCCGCGCCTAACCGCACGCAACGTCAGCTGGATGATATTCAGGAACGTTTTGACAGCTATCAGAACGAAGTGGTCACCCACTTCAACAGCACCGCCACCCTGGTGAAAAAACTCACTCAAAGCTATCAGGAAGTGCAGGACCACCTCGCCGAGGGCGCCAACCGCCTGGCCCTGGACGAGTTGACCCGCCAACGCCTGCTGGCCGCGCTGCACTCCGACTCGGTGCAGGCTCCACGGGAACGCCTGACGCCACCGCGCGACCAGGAACCACCACGGGACTACGCGCCAAAGACGCCTAACGCGCCTGGCATGCTCGACGAGCATTATGGTCTGAAGAAGTAATCAGGCTTCGCGTCCAGTAAAAAGCCCCCGGACAATTCGGTTGTCCGGGGGCTTTTTTGTATCTGGTGATTTGATAGCGGCTGATCGGACCTCTTCGCGGGCAAGCCTGCGAAGAGGCCGGAAAAGGCCACACACAAAAATGCCCGATCACAGGATCGGGCATTTCTTCATTCAAACGATCAGTTACGGATACTGCTGAACCGTACCCGGCTGTTGCTGCTGACCACCATACTGCTGGCCAGGAATCGCCTTGAGGTTCACTTCCACCCGACGGTTCTGCGCACGGCCATTGACGTCGCCGTTGCTGGCGATCGGGTTATCCGGGCCAGCGCCACGGGCCGACAGGTTCGCACCGCTGACACCTTGCGAGGTCAGGTAGGTCGCCACGCTCTGGGCGCGACGCTGGGACAGGTCCATGTTGTGCTGGCGGCTGCCGGTGCTGTCGGTGTAGCCGACGATTTCGATCTGGTTCTGGTTGAACTCCTTGAGGGAGTTGGCCAGGTTGTTCAGCGGTTGATAGAAGCTTGGGGCGATGTTCGCCGAATCGGTGGCGAAGGTGATGTTGCCCGGCATGATCAGTTTGATCTGATCGCCCTGGCGCTGCACTTCGACCCCGGTATTGGCCATGCTGGCACGCAGTTTCTTTTCCTGCTGGTCGGCGTAGTAGCCGTAGCCGGCGGCGGAAGCACCGACTACCGCGGCGCCGATCAGCGCGCCCTTGCCACGGTTGTTGTGGTCGATGGCGGCACCGGCCAGCGCACCGGCCAAGGCACCCAGGCCACCGTATTTTGCAGTTTTGCTCATGCCCGTGGAGCCGTCGGCCTGCCCCTGATTGTCATAGGGGTTAGGCGAAGCACAGCCGGACAACAAGGCCACAGCGGTAGCAACAACGATCAAACGACGCGAGGTGAACATGGAGAAGCTCCTACTTTTTTCATTCTGTGATGCAGCGGACGTTGGCAACAGACCTTTGCAGGCGTTTGAACACGGCCAATGACAAAAATTCCGTGAAACTTTTGACAGCAAAGGTCAGGCCCTGACAAAGGGATTTTCACGCATTTCATCGCCCAGGCGGGTGTCCGGACCATGCCCGGCCACCACAGTCGCGTCTTCATCGAGGGTGTACAGACGCTGCTTGATCGAACGCACGATGGTGGCCTGGTCGCCCCCCCACAGATCCGTGCGCCCTACCCCGCGCTTGAACAACGTGTCGCCGGCAATCAGCAGCTTAGCCTCTGCGAACCAGAAGCTCATGGAACCCGGGGTATGTCCCGGCGTATGCAGGGCCACGCCGCAACCGCAGGCCAGTTCTTCGTCGTCCGCCAGCCAGCGATCCGGTGCCGGTACCGGCGTGTAAGGCACGCCGAACATGCTGCACTGCATCTCCAGGTTGTCCCAGAGGAACTGATCCTCCTTGTGCAGGTGCAGGGTCGCGCCGGTTTTCTCCTTCATCTGTCCGGAGGCCAGGAAGTGATCCAGGTGGGCATGGGTATGAATAATACTCACCACCTTCAGCCCCAGCGCGTCGAGCCGCGCCATGATCAGGTCGGGATTGCCGCCCGGGTCGACGACTATGGCCTTTTTTGTAACAGGATCGCCAATGATCGTGCAGTTGCACTGCAAGGGGCCGACGGGGAAGGTTTCGCGAATAAGAGTGGGCTTGGCGGCTTCCATGGGATGTTCCTGAAGAAATCGATGGGCCATTCTCGCACAGCTTGCAGCCGCTGCTTTGCCGCGCAATGCAGACAACGACAACTGCCGCCCACGCCCCCGGGGCGGCAATCATTCACAGTCAGAACGCCAACTGCAGGGTTTCCTCGCCTTCCAGCGCCAGCAGAAACTGCTTGGCCTGCAGGCCGCCGGCAAAACCGGTGAGGCTGCCCGAGGCGCCGATCACCCGGTGGCAAGGTGCGATGATCGAGATCGGGTTCCGGCCATTGGCCGCACCGACTGCGCGCACGGCCTTGGGACTGCCCACCTGCGCGGCAATCTGGCTGTAGCTGCGGGTTTCACCGAAAGGAATGGTCAGCAGCGCCTGCCAGACCTTGCGCTGGAACTCGGTGCCGATAAAGTCCAGTTCCAGTTCGAAGCGATCGCGGCTGCCGGCAAAGTACTCCTTGAGCTGGCGTTCGGTTTCCAGCAAGACCGGATGATCGTCGGCAGGCTGCAACGGGCCGAGACGCACCCGGTTTTCGCGTTCGTTCTCCCAGAGAATCGCGGCGAGCTTCGTGCCTCTGGCAACCAGGGTCAGTTGACCGACGGGCGAGTTGATCAATTTGAATACGCAGGACATGGTAAGCCTCCTTTATCTTCCAGGGAGATCAGGCCCGGACCTGGCCTTCATCTCGGTACGCCTGCACTGTAGATCGACATTCAAGCGCAAGAACTACGTTTCTTGCGCTTGAACTCAGTGCCGGATTTTCCTGGGGCCGCTACATCGGCTATTCATCCTCTTCGATCAGATAACAATTGTCACTGCTGCTGCGCCGGCCGTGGGGATCGACGATAAAAGCCCCACGCCCGTTGCCGCACTCCAGCAGATGCACCGGCGACAGTTCACGCTGTTGATCGATACGCGCATTGAGCCGGACGATATAGGTGCCCAGCGCAAGCGCCACGCAAAGAATCAGCAACAGGCACAACACCAACTGGTCGGTGTAACCCGCGCAGGTCTTTTCAGAAGGCATAGGCAATAGAGCCCGATCCTGCTGCCAGCCCACCCCCATTCCCGGTCAAGAACCCTGACAGCGGCCCACCCCCGCCCAGGCGCGCCACAGACGTGCCGGGCGACAAGGCACAGGCCATCAGGCCGATGACAATCAAGACCAGCAGAATGCCTTTGACGACGGGAGACAGGTTCATGGTGGCGCTCTCTTGGTGTAAAAGCCGCCACCCTAGAGCCCGGCGGGTTAACGCCAGGTAAACATCGGTAAAAAACGCGCCGGCTCCGTTATCCTCTGGGCCACTGAGCGACACAGGTCCAAGGGGACGTTCCCGTGCATATCCACCTGCTGCTGGTCGAGGACAACCTCGACCTGGCCAACACCGTCATCGAATACCTGGAGATCAGCGGGATCGTCTGCGATCACGCCAGTAATGGCCAGACCGGCCTGAACCTGGCGCTGAGCCAACACTATGATGTGATCCTGCTGGACATCATGCTGCCGCGCCTGGACGGCCAACAGCTGTGCAAACAGCTGCGCGAACAGGGCAAACAGACACCGATCCTGATGCTCACCTCGCTGGATGCCCTGCCGGACAAGCTCGCCAGCTTTGCCATGGGCGCCGACGATTACCTGGTCAAGCCCTTCGAACTGGCCGAACTGGTGGCCAGGATCCGCGCCCTGAGCCTGCGGCGCAGCGGCCAGGCCAGCCGCCTGCAAGTGGCCGACCTGACCATGGATCTGTCCACCCGCAAGGTCAGCCGCGCCGGACAGGAACTGCACCTGTCGCCCACCTGCTGGACCCTGCTGGAATGCCTGATGCGTGCCAGTCCCGAGCCGGTGGGGCGCGAACGTCTCGAGGCAACGGTCTGGGGCGACGAGCCGCCGGACAGCAACACCCTCAAGGTGCACATGCACCGCTTGCGCAAGGCGGTGGACAAGGATTTCAGCCAAGCGCTGATCCACACTATTTCTGGCGTCGGTGTGCAGTTGAGGACTCCATGCGTAAAGGGCTGAGTCTGAAATGGGTGATCAGCGGCAGTTTCCTGCTGTTGATCGCCGTGGTGCTGCTGATCTACAGCCAGCTGCTATCGAGCTATAGCATCCGAGGCCTGCTCTATACCGCCAGCGCCATGATGGAAGAAGAAGCCCTGTATTTCGTCAGGCACTACAAGAAAGACCCAAGCCTTGCCCCGCCGCAGAACTATTTCTTCAGCAGCGTTATCGGCAAGGAAGCGCTGCCGCCGAAAATTCGCCAGTTACTGGATACGCCGCCAACCCTGTCCTTCGGCGCCGTGCAGGTGTTCGGTGAACTGGACGCCGATGGACAGGATGAAGTCAAGGCGATCCTGGCCCAGCCCCTGGGTGACGGCAAAATCCTCTACATGTTCGATGTCGACCACGACCATGAAGAAGGTGGCGAGGTCGAGACCCCGTTGTCGGATGCCTATCTCGATCACGAACTGAACAGCATTAATGTCATCAGTCTGGCGGTATTCATCCCGGCACTGATCATCATCGCCCTGCTGGTCTGGTGGCTGGTGCGTCCTCTCGGCCGGCTGGCCCAGTGGTCCACCACCCTGAAAGATCCGGAGGAGGTGTCCAGCCAACGCCCGAATTTCCGCTTCAAGGAGTTCAATGTCCTGGCCGACTCCCTGGCCCAGAGCGTGCAGCAGGTGCAGGCCGCCAGCCAGCGCGAAGGGCGCCTGCTGCGCTACACCAGCCATGAGTTACGCACGCCGCTGGCTGTGCTCAAGGCCAACCTGGAACTGCTGACCCTGCAGGCCGGGGGCTCGCTGCCCCTGCCTCTGCAACGTATCGAACGCTCGGTGCTGAACATGCAGCGCATTGCCGAGACGCTACTGTGGATGAGCCGCGAGCGCGCTGAACCCTTGCCGGAAGAAGCCATCGACATGGCCGAGTTGTTCAACGAATTGATCCAGGAGCATCGCTACCTGATCGGCAAGCGGGATATCGAACTGATCCTCGACATCAGCAACGAGCCTTGTCGCCTGCCCCTGACCGCCTGCCGAATCGTGGTTGGTAACTTTCTGCGCAATGCCCTGCAATATGCTGAAGAAGGCAGCATCGAAATCACCTTCGAACAGCTGCAACTGCGCATCGTCAACCGTATCCGTGATACCAGCCAGTCAGAAGAATCCAGCGACTTCGGCTACGGCCTGGGCCTGGAGCTGATGCGCCAGTTGTGCGCCAGGCTGGGCTGGCACATCCAGGTCCTCACCGAACAACAGCGCTTCACCGTGACCCTGGACTTCAACACCGCAGAGCCACCTGCTTCGCCCCAGGAGCGAGCCGAGGACGATACCTGCAAGATCAGCTGAGCGCTCAATCAGCCCAGTAATCCCAACTCCTGGGCCCGGGCCACGGCCTGGGTGCGACGCTCCACCCCCAGCTTGCTGTTGATATGGCTGGCATGGGTCTTCACGGTGTGCAGCGAGATAAACAACTGATCGCTGATTTCCTGGTTGGAACAGCCCTGGGCGATCAGTTGCAGCACCGCCAGCTCGCGGGAGCTGAGGGCTTCGCCGTGATGCTGCTCCAGGGAATCACGTGCCACGGCGGCCGGCAGGCGTTCGAGCAAGGTCTGGCGCAGTGGTGTCGCCGCCCCCTGCTGAAGTTGCTCGCGAACCCAGGCCGGATGCGCCCGCACCGCCCATTCGAAGGGTTGCAATGCCCCGCCCACGGCAGCCTCCAGCGCCTGGGCAAAGGCCTGTCGGGCCTCGGGGTCGCGCCCCTGGGCCAGCAACAGCGCGACCTTCTGGTTCAGCGCCATCACATTGAGCATCTGCCGCCCGGTCTGCCGGCCATGCTCCAGCAGTTTGTCCAGGCGCTGCTCGGCCAGGGTCGGCTCGCCCTGGATGCTGTCGAGCAAGGCTTGCTGCAACTCGATATGCAGCGGCAGCTGTGGATGAAACTCCGGCGCGGCGGCAGCCTGGTCGCCGGTGTAGGTCTGCCCCAGGCGAGCCAGCCAGGCCTGCGCCAGGTCGGTGCGGCCCTGGGCCAGCCAGAGTTCGCATTTGACCAGGGTGATCATCGCCAGGTAGTAGATCGGCGGTACGTCCCAGATGTGCATCAGGCGTTCAGCCTCGGCCAGCTCGGCAAAGGCCTTGGCAAATTCACCGTTGTGACCTTCCAGGTTGGCGATCACGCAATGGCCGATCAGCACGCTGATATCGCGACAGGCCCGTGCCTCGACCAGCCCCGCCCGCAGGCGCGCCAGTCCGGTCTCGGGCTGGCAGCGCAACGCCAGCAGGTAACCTTCGTACAGCGTCAGCCGCGCCCGTATCGCGTACAGGCGTTGCGCCGACAGGCCATACAAGCGCTGCAAGCCCTGGCGGACTTCATCCAGCGCCCGCAGGATCTCGCCGCGGGCTTGCAGCACCCGGGCCCGGTCGTAATGGGCCAGGGCCTCGAACAAGGGGTTGCCGACCCGCTGCGCCAGTTCCAGGGACTCGCGGTTGAGCCCCCGGGCACGCCACAGGTCGCCATCGGCGATCGCCAGGTTGGACAGGGTCGACAGGCACACCAGCCGCTGCCCGTAACGTTTCTGGGGCAAGGTTTCCAGGGCTTCGGTGCAGTACAGCAGGGTCAGCTCGCGATTCCCCCGTCCGCGGGCGACGATCCCGCTCAAGGCCAGCCATTGCGCCAGCATGGATTTCTGCGCGGTGGCCGAGGGGGCTGGCAGGAAGCGGCTCAAATGGCTGGCCAGCTCCTCGGCGGCATCCAACTGGCACGCCAGCCCCAGCGCCCAGCTGTACAGCACGATCAGCCGCGGGGTGCTGATCAGCAGGCTGTCGGGCAAGTCCATTTTCCAGCGCAGCAGCATGCCGACGTTCTGCTCGGCCAGCAGTTGTTCCTCGGACAGGTTCTGTACCAGGTTCGCCGCCACGTCCAGGTGCCCGGCGCGCAACGCCTGCTCCACCGCTTCGTCCAGCAGCCCCTGGGCGTTGAACCAGCGACAGGCCCGCAGGTGCAGGCTGGCTGGCGGCAATATCGCGTTGGCGGTGGGCCGGGTGCGCAGCAGGTCGGAGAACAGGTGGTGATAACGGTACCAGTGCCCCTGCTCGTCCAGCGGCACCAGGAATACCTGGTGGGCCAACAGGTAACGCAGGATCTCGGCACTGTCGTGGGACTCGCGCAATGCATCGCACAGGTCGCTGCAGAAACGTTCCTGGGGCGCCGTGTCGTAGAGGAACGACTGCACCTCGGCAGGCAGGCAATCGATGACTTCTTCCAGCAGATAATCGCGAATCAGGCCTTCGCCGCCATTCAGCGACTGCGGCAAGGTTGCGCCACTGCCCGCCTCCGAGGCCGCCAACAGCCAGAAGCGCAGCCCCGCCACCCAGCCTTCGCTGCGCAGGATCAAGTTTTCCAGCGCCTCGCCGCGCAGCGAACTGCTGTGCCAGTCGAGCAGGGTCAGGGATTCGTCGTAGGTCAGGCGCAGGTCCTGTTCGTGCAGCTCCAGCAACTGCCGCGACAGGCGCAGACGCGCCAGGTGCCAGTCCGGGCGCTGGCGGCTGGTTACCAGCACCAGCAAGCCATCGGGCAAATGATTGAGGAAGAACTGCAGGCAGCGATCGAGCACCGGCCCTTGGGCCAGGTGGTAATCGTCCAGTACCAACAACAAGGGAGAAGCACTGGAAAGATGGGCCGCCAACTCATCGAGCAGCCCGTCCAGCCACTCTTCGAAGGCGAAGGGCTGGTGGCGCTGGCGCATCTTCAGCAGCCCGAGGGATTGGTTGCCCAGTTGGGCGAAATATTGTTGCAACCCCTCAAGCAGGCGTTCGAGAAAACGTCCCGGATCGCTGTCCCGGCGACTGAGCCCCAGCCACAGGCTGCGCCAGTGCGGCGGCAGGCTTTGGCAGAACTCCACCGCCAGCGAACTCTTGCCAAAACCGGCCGGTGCGCTGACCAACAGCAGCCGGCCATTGAGGCCCGCGCTCAAGCGCTCGCACAGACGCGGCCGCAGTACGTAGCCGTCGGGCAAGGGAGGTCGGTAGAAGCGCCCTTCCGGCGCGGGAATGGCCGCACCGGCAGGCCCCTGGATACGGGACAGATCAGTCATGGCCAACTCTTATTGAAGTGCTGTTGTCGGCAATACAGATGTCGGCAGACTAGCGGTAAAAAGCCCCCTGTTGAAGATTTTTGCTACAGATGGATAGAAAAAGAATACAACCGGGTTTTTCAGCGTTCCCCGCGTACCAGTAGGAGCGAGCTTGCTCGCGATAAGGGCAGCGCGGTTTTACCGGGAGGTGGCATTGTCTGGAGTTTTTTTCGCGAGCAAGCTCGCTCCAGAGGCCACCCCGGGCCTTGTAGAAAAACGCAGACAATAAAAAACGCCCCGAACCAGTCGGGGCGTCGATCGAGGATGCGCCTCGATTTACCGCGGGTTAACGAACGCCATCCTGGCGCAGGGCCGCCGGAGTGAAGTCGCTGGTGGTGGCGGTGAAGCCGAAGTCGTAGGCCGATTTCTCTTCGTTCTTCATGCCCAGTGCCAGGTAACGGCCGGACTGCAGGTCGTAGAGGGTTTCCAGGGCGTACCACGGCACTTGCTTGTCGTAATAGTTCTCGGCATGCGCCTCGGCCACGCGCCACAGCTGGCCACGACCGTCGTAGTGGTCGATCACTGCGGCCTGCCAGGTGTCTTCATCGATGTAGAAGTCACGCTTGGCGTAGATATGGCGCTGACCTTCCTTCAGGGTCGCGACCACGTGCCAGACACGGCGCAGCTCGTAGCGAGCCAAGTCCTGGTTGATGTGGCCGGCCTTGATGATCTCGGCGTACTTCAGCTGCGGCGAGTCGAGCTTGTAGCTGTTGGAGGCGATGTACATCTCCTTCTTGCCTTCCAGCTTCCAGTCGTAGCGGTCCGGCGCACCGTTGTACATGTCGAGGTTGTCGGAGGTACGCAGGCCGTCGGCGGCGGTACCCGGACCGTCATACGACACTTGCGGGGCGCGACGCACACGACGCTGGCCAGCGTTGTAGACCCACGCCGAACGCGGCTCCTTCACCTGGTCGAGGGTTTCGTGCACCAGCAGCACACCACCGGCCAGACGCGCCGGCGCGGTCACTTTCTGCTTGAAGTAGAACAGGATGTTGCCCGGGTTGGCCGGATCGTAGTCCTTCATCTTGTCGCGGAACACGAACTGGTCCTGGAAGTACACCAGGCTGAAGGAGCCGTTGGCCTGTGGCGTCGCCTGGGTCACCAGGCGGGTCACGCTGCCGCCGCGATAGCGGGTGATGTGGTTCCAGATGACTTCCACGCCGCTTTTCGGAATCGGGAAAGGAATGGCGGTCTTGAAGTTTTCCAGGCCGTTGCCGCCGCTGACCAGGTTGGTCTTGGTGGCGTTTTCCTTGATCGCGGCGAACACATCGGCTGGCACCGTGGCGCCGCGATGGGAAGGATAGACCGGCATCTTGTAGGTTTCCGGGTAGCGCTTGAACATCGCGTACTGCCCTGGCGCCAGCTTGTCCTTGTACTGCTCGACGTTCTGCGCGGTGATGGTGAACTGCGGCTGCTCGCTGGCGTACGGGTTGGACAGGAAACCCTTGCCATCCACACTGCCGGCGTTGGTCGGCAAGGCTTTCCAGGCCGGAATGGTGCCGGCTGAGTTACCGGCCATTTCCGCGCCCATCGGCGTCAGGGAGGTACCCAGCTTGGCCGCTTCATCGGCCGAGACCGCGGCCATGACCCCGGTCGCCAGCAGCGACAGCCCGAGGACACCGACCTGCAACAGACTCTTGGTTACTTTCATATTCTTGTTCTTCCTGAAAATGCAGTGCTTAGAAGTTCACGCCGAAACTGAGGGCCACGAAGTCACGGTCATCCACGGTGGTGTACTTGCCGTCGAAGAAGTTGGTGTACGCCAGGCTCGCGGTGTAGGTGTTCTGGTACTCGGCATCCACGCCCAGGCTGATGGCCTTGCGACCTTCCTCGAAGTTGCCGCCAGGGCCAGGCGAGTAACCGCTGACGTCATGGGACCAGGCCACGTTCGGCTTGAGGTTCACACCGGCGAACACGTCGTTGTATTCCCAGATTGCACGACCGCGATAACCCCAGGAAGTCGAGGTGGTGAAGCCGTCGTCGTTACAGTTGCGGCTGCGATTGTTGGTCGCCGCGCCTGGGCCCGCGCCGTTGATGGTGCTGGTATTGAGGATCTGCGAGCAGGTGTCCAGGCTGCCGGTGGCAGGCAGTTCGCCCGGGCCATAGACCGGATCGCGGCCGTAACGAACCTTGGAGGTGCTTTCCAGGCCGCCCACGTAGGTCAGGCCGACTTCACCAACCAGGGTCAGGCGGCTGGCGCCCATGATCTGATCGAAGAAGTGGGTGAAGGTGGTCTGCAGCTGGGTGATCTCTTTACGGCGATAGCCGTGCAGGTCCTGACCCGGGGAGCCGTCGAGCAACGAGGCATTGGCCAGGGTGCCGCCCAGGGGGCGAACACCGGCGAACAGGATATCGGTGGAGTTCAGCTGCACCGGAGCGTTCGGGCGATAGCTGATCTCACCGCTCCATGCGGTACCGGTAGGCAAGGTGGTGGAGAAGCTCAGGCCGTAGAGGCGGATGTCCTCAGGGTACTCGACGAAGTACTCGGAGCTGCCCGCCACCACCAGTGGGCCCAGGGCGCGGAACGCTGGAGGCAAGGCCGCGACACGGTCGAAGACCGACTGCGGAGCACCGGTGGCGCTGAAGATCGGCGCACGGCTGTGGTAGTTCATGAAGTACGCGCCGAACTCGGTGTCGAGCGGCTCGTACATGTACTTGAAGGACACGCCCCACTGCCCGCTGTCCCGTGCATCGCGGTCCGGGCCACGACGCACCAGCACGCCTTCCTGATTGACGTCGACGCCCGCGGCAGCCAGTGGCCCCAGGGCAATCGACGGAATGGTCGAGCGCTTGTTCAACACGCGCAGGTTGTCGCTGCAACCGTCGGCGATGATGTCCGGCTGGGAGAAGAAGGTGCCGCAGTTGTCGACGACGGTCTGGTCCCATTCCAGCTGATAGAAGGCTTCGGCCGAGAGGTTCTCGGTCAGGCTCTGGGAGACATAGAACATGTTGACCGGGATCAGGCCTTCCTTGATCTCCGCACCAGGACGGCGGAAAGCCGATACGTCGATCGGGTTGATCGAGTTGATGCCGCCGCCGATGAAGGTACTTTCACCCCAGCTCACCACTTGCTTGCCCAGGCGCACGGAACCCGGCTGCTCGGCGATCGAGTAGTTGTGGTAGATGAAGGCGTCGAGGATCTGCCCGCCGGAGGACTTGGCGCCTTCCTTGCGGTTGCTGTCGCTGATGTCCTTGAACTCGCGGCTTTCGTCCTTGAGCTCGAAGTCATACCAGTACTTGCCACGGACGAAGACGCCGGTGTCGCCGTATTTCAGTTCAAGGTCATGGATGCCCTTGAAGATCTTGGAAAAGGTTTCGCCGCTTTTGAAGTTAGCGTGGCCATCGTCGGAGGTCTGGGACAGGCCATGACCGCCGTTGTTGACACCAATCAGATTCTTGTTGGGGCTCTGGGTAGACCAGCTCGCACCCAGCGATAGAGAAGAGTCGAACTGACCTTCGATTTCACCGATGTTGAAACTGACGCCGAAGGCAGGTCCGGCGAGCGTAGAGGCGAGACTGACGGCCAGAGGCAGTTTCGCCCGGCGCCAGAACTGGTTTACTGATGTCATCGACGCTACTCCATGTGCTTTATTGTTATGGCAGTGAGCACTTTTAAAAACGCTCTGAACGGGCGGAACCCAGTCAGCCCCGAAGTCGTTCAAAGTTGCATCGCCCCATGTTGTGCGGTTGCCCCGTTCTTAAAAATCCTTGGGCGGACTATAGCCAGCAGGTGGTACGGCTTGATCCCTCTAAAGTGTGATTTGCAGCCTCCAACCACTCTGGAACGGTCCTTTCGCCAGTCCGGCAAATGCCGGCACGGCAAGGATGGCTGAAAATTCGGATTTGACAAGGCAAGCGCTTGCTTGGTGGGCTCTACCGTGCCCTTTCGGGCACGGTAGGAGGTGTTTATAGCGTCGAAAGAAAGGTGCTGTTGTTGGCCTGCCATTCGGTGATGTCGAGGCGGATGCGCTTCTTGTCGAGCTTGCCGACACTGGTCTTGGGAATTTCAGTAACAAGGGCGATCTGGCTGGGAATCGCCCACTTGCTCAAGTGCCCCTGTTCGACAAACGGCTTGAGATGCTCCTTGAGCTCCTTGGCCTCGATCGCATGCCCTTCACGGACCACCAGCAAGGCAAACGGGCGCTCGCCCCATTGCGGATCGGGGATCCCCACCACTGCTACTTCGCGTACCGCCGGGTGGCGGCTGATCAGGTCTTCCAGGGCCAGGGACGATACCCACTCGCCTCCGGTCTTGATCACATCCTTGATCCGGTCGCGAATATCGATCACGCCCATGCCGTCGAGAGTCGCCACGTCGCCGGTGTGCAGCCAGCCGCCTTCCCACAGCTCTGCGCCCTTCTGCGGCTCGTTGAAATAGCCTTCGGTCAACCAGGGCGCACGCAGCACCAACTCACCCTGGGTCTCGCCATCGGCCGGCAGGAAGTTGCCATCGCCATCGACAATCGCCGCCTCCACCAGAGGTCCGGGCACGCCGGCCTTGATCCGGTAGGTAGTGCGCTCATCCTCGGTGCCCACCAGCAGTTCTTCGTTAAGGTGAGCGCAGGACACCAGCGGCCCGGTTTCCGACATGCCATAGGCCGCCGTCAGCTGAATGCCCTTGGCCTTGGAGGCCTCGTACAGCGCACGGTTGAGCGCGCTGCCGCCAATGACGATCTTCCAGCCGCCGAAATCCGTGCCCTGGGCCGCCTTGGCATTGAGCAGCATCTGCAAGATAGTCGGCACGCAATGGGAGAAGGTGACCTTCTCCTTGCGCCACAGCTCCACCAGCAGTTCCGGGTCGTAACGGCCGGGGTAGACCTGCTTGAGGCCGAGCATGGTCGCCACATAAGGCAGGCCCCAGGCATGCACGTGGAACATCGGGGTAATGGGCATGTACACATCGCTGGTGCCCAGCAGGCGCACGCTGTCTATGCTGCCCATGATCACCGCAACGCCCATGGTGTGCAGCACCAGCTGGCGGTGGGTGAAGTACACGCCCTTCGGATTGCCGGTGGTGCCTGTGGTGTAGAAGGTGGTGGCCACCGAGTTTTCGTCGAAATCCTCGAAGGCGTACTGGGTGCTGGCAGCCGCCAGAAGCTGCTCGTATTCGCCCACCAGGTTGGGCAGGTCGGCGCTCTTGTCCGGGCCGTCGGTCAGTAGCAGGGTTTTCTCCACCGTGCTCAGTTGCCCGGCGATCGCCTGGTAGAGCCCGACAAACTCGCTGTTGACCAGCACGAAGCGGTCCTCGGCGTGATTCATGGTGTACAGGATCTGTTCCGGCGACAGGCGTACGTTGATGGTATGGATCACCGCGCCGATCATCGGGATGGCGAACATGCACTCCAGATAGCGATGGCTGTCCCAATCCATCACCGCCACGGTATCCCCGGCCTTGACCCCGGCAGCCGTCAACACGTTCGCCAGCCTGGCCACGCGCTCGATCAGGGTTGGGTAGCTGTAACGCAGCTTGTCCCGGTAGACGATTTCACGGGTTTTCTCGTAACGGGTGCCGGACATCAGCAGCCGCTTGATCAATAGCGGGTATTGGTAGGCGCCTTCGGCTGGCGGAATAACGCGAGTCTGCAACATAAGCATCCCTTTTCGTGACTGCACGGTCGTGGCTGAAGAACGCTCACTCTAGAGCGCCGCTGGCTCTGCCAAATCAGCCAAAGGAATGATTTGCAGAGCCGTACGAATGCTAGCTCCAAGCCAGCATTCGCGCGACCAGACATTCGCCATGGGAAGGCACATGCGTGAGCGTCAAGCCGTTTGCTCGACCACCCTGCGCGGGAATAGCTCGGCGCCCCGAATCAGCTCAAGGCGCCAGGACCCATTACAGCCCCATCAGTTAGCCCCGGGTGTAGCCCCGTGCGGTTGCAAATGCTGTTGCAGGTAGCTGCGCAGACGTTTTTCCAAATCGCGGTTACGCGGCCTGGGCAACCCGGCCGGCCATTCGCCACGTGCCAGCGCGCGAATCGGCGCCTGCTGGCTCATGCCCCGGCGCTGGATCTGACGCAGCCCCTGATCCCACCAGACATGGCGGCAAGCCTCGACATAGGGAGAGATCGGACCGCAGCTGCCATACAGCAAGTCGCGTCCGACTTTTTGCATGTCCTTGTTCTGCCGCCTCAAGTAGAACTTGATCCGCGAGCGCTGAAACAGCGACGGCAAGGGTTTACGCCGTGGGACCTCGCGCTGCAGGCGCAGCAACTCCGGCCGGAAGGCTTCGCCATGGCGCTGGAAGAACAGCGCTTGCATGGCGTGGAAGAAGTCCTTGTCGGAGAAGTAGTGATAGATGCAACTCTTGCTCTCGCCCACGGATTGACCGCGCAAGGCAAATGACAAGGCGATCTGTTCCAGTGTGTGCAGGTCCTTGATGTGGGCGCTCCACTCGTCAATCAAGGCAATCGAGGCTTGCATCAGCGGACCATCGCCGGCCGTCAGGCCACAAACCCCGCTGTTGAACAGACGCTGGTCGTCGGCTACCGACTGACCGCTGGCCTGCAGGTAGCGGTCGAGTTTGACGAACTCGGGGCGGGTACGGACCTCGGACCAGAGAAACTCGTCTTCATCGATCAGGTATTGGCCGGGTGCGATGCGATCGAACAGCCGCTGCGGGTCGGCCTCGAACAAGGTGTCGGTATCGACAAACAGGGTCTTGTCCGCCAGCAGGAGGCCTGCGGCAAAGGCACAGGCCTTGCGTCGGTGGTAGTAGCCCTGGTCACCCTGCCACTCGACCAGCGTTTGCTCACTCAACGGCACCACTTGCACCGGCCAGCCGTGGTAATCCTCGGGACGGTCGGTCATGACCCGAATCACCAGCGGCTCGGCACTCTTGCTCTGGTCGAGGGCCGTCAGAATGCTGAACTTCGCTTCATGGCGATAAACCTCTTTGCCGCCATAAACCAGATAGAGCAACTGCTGCGGTACTTTTTGTATCGTCATCAAGCGTCCGGTCTCGCGCTCTCCGGACGGTCAAGGGGCTCGACCTGCCGGAGTGGCCATAAAAGCGGACGATTGTACGATTAATCCCAATTAATGATCAGAAATATCCGATAAGCATGGACGAGAAAGACCGCCTCAATGCATCTCGGTAAAGGCCAGCTTCACCCCGATGGCGATCAGCACCGCGCCCATGGTGCGGTCGAACCAGTGGCCCATGCGGGCAAAACCGGCGCGGACTTTCTGCTGGCTGAACAGCAGCGCCACCAGGCAGAACCAGGTAGCCGTCGCCACCGCCAGGTACACGCCATAACCGGCCTGGATGGCCAGGGGCGTGTGCGGATTGATGACCACAGTGAACAGTGACAGGAAAAACAGCGTCGCTTTCGGGTTCAGGCCGTTGGTCACGAAGCCGGAAGTGAAGGCGCCGCGCGCGGTGCGCTCGCCAGCTTCCAGGTGCAGATTCTCGGTAGCGGGCTTGGCCGGCTGCGCCCGCAGGGCCTTGTAGCCGATGTACAGCAGGTAAGCGGCGGCGGCCCATTTCAGCGCGTTGAACAGCACGATCGACTGCGACACGATCAGACCGATACCCAGCAGCGAATACCCCACGTGCAGGAAGATCGCAGTGCCGACGCCCAAGGCGGTCCAGGTGCCGGCGCGGCGACCGTGGGTCACGCTTTCGCGCACCACGACGGCGAAATCCGGGCCCGGGCTGGCCACTGCAAGCAGGTGAATAAGGGCGACGGTCAAGAACTCGGCGAGGTACATGGACACTCCTGTGTATCTAATTATTTCATCTGTTAGGCTCGGCAGATTACGCCTTCAGACCCTCGTGCAAAAGGTACAGTTGATGACTAACAATCGCCGCGCCGTCTTCCTCGACCACAGCTCCCTGGACCTCGGCGACCTCGACCTCAACGCGCTGCGCCACAGCTTCGACGAACTGCAACTGCATGACCGGACCAGCCCCGAACAGGTGGTCGAGCGCCTGCAGGGAGCCCAGGTGGCGATCAGCAACAAAGTACCGCTCAATGCCGAAACCCTGGCCGCCAGCCCCGAGCTGAAACTGATCCTGGTGGCGGCCACCGGCACCAACAATGTCGAACTGGCCGCCGCCCGCGCCCTGGGCATCACCGTCGCCAACTGCCAGGGCTACGGCACGCCATCGGTGGCCCAGCACACCCTCATGCTGCTGCTTAACCTCGCCACCCGCCTCGGCGATTACCGCCAGGCGGTCAGCGACGGTCGCTGGCAGCAGGCCCGGCAGTTCTGCCTGCTGGACTTCCCGATCGTCGAACTGCAAGGCAAGACCCTGGGTCTGCTGGGCCATGGCGAACTGGGTGGCGCCGTCGCCCGCCTGGCCGAAGCCTTCGGCATGCGCGTGCTGCTGGGGCAGATTCCTGGCCGCCCGGCCCGCGCCGACCGCCTGCCGCTGGATGAATTGCTGCCACAAGTCGATGCACTGACCTTGCACTGCCCGCTCAACGAACACACCCGGCACTTTATCGGCGCCCGGGAGCTGGCCCTGCTCAAGCCCCAGGCCTTTGTGGTCAACACCGCCCGTGGCGGCCTGATCGACGAGCAGGCCCTGGCCGATGCCCTGCGCAGCGGTCACCTGGGCGGCGCGGCCACCGACGTGTTGAGCGTCGAGCCACCGACCGCAGGCAACCCGCTGCTGGCCCATGACATCCCGCGGCTGATCGTGACCCCACACAACGCCTGGGGCAGCCGCGAAGCCCGGCAGCGCATCGTCGGCCAGCTGGCGGAAAACGCCCAGGCGTTTTTCAGCGGTACAGCGCTGCGGGTCGTCAGTTGATAAACTGCGCCACTTTTTTCCCAGGAGCAGATTATGGATCCGCGCAGTGAAGTACTGCTTCGTCAGGCTGACTTGTTTCAAGGCTCGCTGCTGCTGGCCGGCCTGCCCGCCGATGACCTGCTCGGCCGCCTGCCGGGCGCCCATGGCTGGTGCTGGCACGCCGGCGATCAGGCCGCCCTGGATGCGCGTTTCGCCGGGCGCAGCCACTTCGGCGTGACGGCCCCCGAGCAAGCCTTTGCCAACGCCGTGCTGTTCCTGCCCAAGTCCAAGGAATTGACCGACTACCTGCTCAACGCCCTCGCCTCGCGCCTGGCCGGGCGCGACCTGTATCTGGTCGGGGAAAAACGCAGCGGCATCGAACGCGCGGCCAAGCAGCTCAACCCCTTCGGCAAACCGCGCAAGCTCGACAGCGCGCGGCACTGCCAGCTGTGGCAAGTGACGGTCGATAACGCGCCACAAGCCGTCAGCCTGGAAAGCCTGGCCCAGGAATATGAACTGCCGTTGGCCGAAGGGCCGCTGAAAGTGGTCAGCCTGCCGGGGGTGTTCAGCCATGGTCGCCTGGATCGCGGCAGCGCCCTGTTGCTGGAACACCTGGACAAACTGCCCAGCGGCCACCTGCTGGATTTCGGTTGCGGCGCCGGCGTTCTGGGTGCGGCGATCAAACGGCGCTACCCGCATAACAATGTAACCCTGCTGGATGTCGACGCCTTCGCCGCTGCCAGCAGTCGCCTGACCCTGGCCGCCAATGGCCTGGAAGCCGAGGTCCTGACCGGTGACGGCATCGATGCCGCGCCCATGGGCTTGAACACCATCCTGACCAATCCGCCGTTCCATGTCGGGGTCCACACGGACTACCAGGCAACAGAGAACCTGCTGCGAAAAGCAGCCAAACATCTGAAAACGGGGGGCGAACTTCGGCTGGTGGCCAACAGCTTCCTGCGTTATCAACCGCTGATCGAAGAGCATCTCGGCCCTTGTTCGATCAAGGCCGAAGGCCAGGGTTTTCGCATCTACAGCGCCAAGCGCGGCTGAAAACCTTTTTGCAAAAGAACGCTTGCCGAATGGATTTTGCCTAGGCAGAATCCGCTCCGTCCTAGGGGAGTAGTCTCCCGCGAGCACCACGCTCGCCCGGCATGCGTCAACATACTTGATCCTCAGATCATGGCGCATGCGACCCAAGAGTCCGCACAGACGGACCGCAGGGTTTGACAAGACCTATGACACGCACACCTTACCCGGGGCGGGAAGGCTGTACGTGTCATAGCCGTGTCGACCCGCCCCTTAGGAATGCCCTGATGCTGGATTCTCTACTGGTTCCCACCGCGATCGTTGCCTTGGCCGAAATCGGCGACAAGACGCAACTGCTTGCCCTCATTCTCGCCGCGCGCTTTCGCAAACCCTGGCCGATCATCGCCGGCATCGTCGCCGCGACCCTGGCCAACCATGCGGCAGCCGGTGCGGTAGGCGCCTGGTTCGGCAGCTTCTTCTCGGACGCGACCTTGCACTGGATCCTCGCCGCGAGCTTTACCGCGACCGCACTCTGGACCCTGGTGCCGGACAAGATGGACGACGACGAAGCCAGCACCGCCCGCAAGTTCGGCCCCTTCCTGACCACGCTGATCGCGTTCTTCCTCGCTGAAATCGGCGACAAGACCCAGATCGCCACCGTCATGCTCGCGGCGCAATACCCGGAACTGTGGCTGGTCATCATCGGCACCACCGCCGGCATGCTGATCGCCAACGTCCCGGTGGTACTGGCCGGCAACTTCGCGGCGGAGAAACTGCCCCTGACCCTGATCCGTCGCCTCGCGGCCTCGGCGTTCTTCATCCTGGCCATTGTCGCGGTGTACAAGGCCATGCAAAGCAGCGGCTGGTTGTAAGCGCACCATCAGCAGGCACGCCTCCAGGCAAACCTGCGAGCACAAAAAAGCCCCGAACCAGTCGGGGCTTTCTTTTGCAGGGGGCCGGCTTGTTCACGACCCTGTCGTCAACAACGACGCCTGACGATCAGGGCCTCTTGGCCTGCTGGTACAACGGCATCACCTTCGGAATCGCCGCTTCCAATGAGGAAATACGACTGCCGGACGCCGGGTGAGTACTGAGGAACTCAGGTGGCGCGCCTTCCGAAGCCTTGCTCATCTTGTTCCACAGGGTGATGGCCGCGTTCGGGTTGTAGCCGGCGCGGGCCGCCAGTTCCAGGCCGATCAGGTCGGCTTCGTTTTCATTGCCGCGACTGTTGGGCAGAGTCATCAACAGGTTGACCCCGTTGTCGCCCACGGCGACCGCTTCCTGCGGCGCGCCGGCGATCAGCGCAATCTGCTTCAGCGCGCTGACACCGTAGGCCTTGGACATCGCTTCACGACCGTGCTCGCGCAAGGCGTGGGCGATTTCATGGCCCATGACCGCGGCGATTTCATCGTCGGTCAGTTGCAACTTGTCGATGATCCCAGTGTAGAAAATGATCTTGCCGCCAGGACCACAGTTGGCGTTGAGCTCATCGTTCTTAATCAGGTTGACTTCCCAATTCCACTGCGCGGAATCCGGGCGGAACACCGGAGCCTGGGCAATCAGCCGGTTAGCGATCGCCTGGAGGCGCCTGGCATTGGCACTGGACTTGTCCAGCACGTTCTTGCTGCTCGCCTCGCCGATCGTCTGTTGATAGGACTGCGCGTAGGACTGGTTGACCTCATCGGTCGACAGCATGCTGAACATGTACTGCTTGCGATCGACCCCAACAGCGCCACCGCTGGTGGTGTTGACCGACTGGCAACCCGACAGCAGCAACGCAGCGGTGAGTGCACCCAAAACCTGCTTCTTACTCATGAAAACGCTCCCTGAAAACATGGCGCGTATCCTAGGCCCAGTTGTGTATCGACGCCAGATACAACGGACGTGTAGCACGCTGTTTTCAGATACGGCACCGTAGGAAAAAATTCACAGAACCTCCCCCTCCGCGCTGGCAACGGCCGGCAGCTGTCCATTTGCGACATGCCAGCCTACAAAACAGCCATTTTTCCAATCCTCGCTCATGGTCGGCGAGGGCCTTGCCGATACAACGGGGCAGACGTCATTCCTGCGTCCGGAGCCCTTATGAAATTCAAGTCGATCCAGTTTTCCGTGGCCGCCCTGGCCGGTGCCATCGTCCTCAGCGTGGTCGTTGCCCTGGTGCTGTACGCCCTGTTCGCCGGCGCCCGGACCCAGGAGATGGTCCAGCAGCAAACCCAGGCCCAGTTCGAGCAAGTCATCGAACAACGGCTGGTCGGCCTGGCGCAGACCCAGGTCAGCCAGATCCAGCGCGAACTCGAGGCGCCCCTGCTGATCGCCGGCGGGCTGGTGCGGATCAACGCGCTGATCGGCAGCAAGGGCGCGGACGGCAATCCACAGCTCAATCTCAGCCGCGAGCAGCTGATCAACCTGATCAAGGAAAACGTCGCGCAGAACCCGAAGATTCTCGGTGCCTATATAGGCTGGGAAAAAAACGCCATCGACCATAACGACAGCGCCTATGTCGACACCAAGGTGGTGGGTATCGATGCCAGCAACGGACGCTTCCTGCCGTGGTGGTTCCGCAACGAAGACGGCAGCCTGGGCCTGGACAAACTGGTGGACGTGGACGACCAGAAAGTCCTGTCCACTGGCGTGCGTGCCAGCGAGTACTACCTGTGCTCCAAGGAAAGCCGGAAATCCTGCGTGATCGACCCGGCGCCATACAAGGTCGGCGACAAGATCGTCATGCTCGCCTCCTTTATTGAGCCCATCCTGCTCGACGGGGCCTTCCAGGGCATCGTCGGCGCCGACCTGTCGGTGAACTTCATCCAGGACATGCTCCTGGGCGCCAACCGGAAACTCTATAACGGCGTCGGTGAAATGGCCCTGATCGGTGGCAATGGCCGGCTGGTGGCCTACACCAAGGACCCGAGCAAGTTCGGCGAAAAGGTCAGCGACATTCTCGACAGCGAGGAAGTCGCCAAGCTGGGCAACCTCAAGCGCGGCGAAGTGAACTACAACGTCGATCAGGCCAACGGACGGATCGAGCTGTACCTGCCGTTCGGCATTGGCCAGGCCGACGCCCGCTGGACCCTGATGCTGCAACTGCCGCTGGACGCTGTCATGGCCGACCTGCAGAAACTGCAGAGCGACCTGGCCGAACAACGCCAGGCCGACACCTTCGGCATGGCCATGGTCGGCCTGATCATCGCCGGCCTCGGCCTGTTGGTGATCTGGCTGGTGGGCCACGGCATCGCCCGTCCGCTCAAGCAAATGGTGGCCATGCTCGACGACATCGCCCAGGGCGAAGGCGACCTGACCCGCCGCCTGAGCAGCGACCGCGCCGACGAACTGGGCTCGATCGCCAAGGGCTTCAATACCTTCCTGGCCAAGCTGCAGGCGATGATCAGCCAGGTGGTGACCTCGGTGCAGAGCGTCAGCGACTCCTCCGAACACACCGCCGATATCGCCATTCGCACCAACCAGGGCGTGCACAAGCAGATGGCCGAGATCGACCAGGTGGCCACCGCCGTGCATGAAATGACCGCCACCGCCCAGGACGTGGCCCGCAACGCGACCCAGGCCGCGCAAGCCGCCAACCATGCCGACCAGGCCGCCAGCCAGGGCATGCGGATCGTGCGCGACACCTCGACCGCCATCGGCGCCCTGGCCGTGGAAATCGGCCGGGCGGTGGGCGTCGTGCAGACCCTGGCCAAGGACAGCGAAAACATCAACGCAATCCTGATCGCCATTCGCGGCATCGCCGAACAGACCAACCTGCTGGCCCTCAACGCCGCCATCGAAGCCGCCCGCGCCGGCGAACAGGGCCGCGGCTTTGCCGTGGTGGCCGATGAAGTGCGCAACCTGGCGCAGAAAACCCAGCAGGCGACCGAAGAAATCCAGTCGATGATCCAGCAACTGCAGCAAGGCACCCGCGATGTGGTACGGGTCATGGAAGACAGCCAGAACCGCACCGACGAAAGCGTGCAGCACGCGGCAAAAGCAGCCGAGGCCCTGGAAACCATCACTCAGGCGGTGTCGGTGATCAATGACATGAACACCCAGATCGCCAGCGCCGCCGAAGAGCAAAGTGCGGTCGCCGAGGACATCAACCGCAACGTGATCAATATCGGCCAGGTGGCCAACGAAGTGGCCGGCGGCGCCGACGAATCCAGCGCGGCCAGCGCCGGCCTGACCAAGCTGGCCGAGCAGCAGCGGCGCCTGATCAATCAGTTCAAGGTGTAAAAAAGGCCCTGCGGACCTTGCGCAACCTTCGGCAGCGGCTACAGGAATTGCGGCGCGATTCAAGAGCCCGACACGGGCTCTGTAGCCGCTGCCGCAGGCTGCGATCGAGTTGGGCGGCACTCCGTGCGAAGCGCTCGCCGAATCAGGCCACGCGATTCAGGGACGGCGTCAACCCGGAGTCAGGCATTCCGGGGCGTTGAGCTTCGGATCGTTCACCAGGTTGGCCAGCACCCGCTCGCGCAAGGCGGCCGGTGGGCTGGCCAGCAAGGCTTGCAGCACCGGCAACGGTGTATCGGGGTCGAGCCAGGCTTCCTGGCCCTGGGCATCGAGAATCAATGGCCGACGCTGGCTGGCCGCCGGCTGGGTGACCACCGCGGTGCTCAGCCAGACCTGTTCCTGCACCGGATAGGCTTCCCAGATCGCCGCGAAGAACAGCGACGAACCCTCCCCCGGCGTCAGCCAGTACGGGCGTTTGCGGGTGCCGCCGCGCCATTCGTAAAAACCGTTGGCCGGCAGCAGGCAGCGGCGCTGGCGAAAGGCTTCGCGGAACATCGGCTGTTCGGCCAGGGTTTCGGCGCGGGCATGGGCCGGGGTCCGTGACAGATCGGTCAGCCAGGGCGGCGTCAGGCCCCAGCGGGCGCGGGCAAGGTTGCGCTGGCCGTCGCTGCTGCGCAGGATCAGCACCGAATCGTTGGGTGAAATGTTCCACTGCGCCTGCTGGTCCGCCGGAAATCCGGGCAAGGCGGCAAACGCTTGGTTCCAGCGAAACAGGGCATAACGTCCACACATGGGGCAAACAACTCTCGGAAAATCGGCGGCCAGCCTAACAGATCAGCACACCGGCATGATTGGCCGGCTCGTCGCCGGGCATCGGCAGCGCGGCATTGTACGCGGCGATCAGCTCCCGAGCGTATTGCGCCTGGTCGTTATCCACCGCCAGCCCAAGGAGGCCGAACATGGGCAACTCCCCGGTACCACCAAGCAAATCCCGCCCCACCAGATGCGCCTCGACCCCCTCGCTGGCCAGCATGCCCTGGAGCAATTCCGCCTCCAGCAGGTTTTCCGGTTCGTAGATTCGCTGCATAAAGCCCCCCGTCACTCGTTTTCGCTGCGCACGTCGAGCATCCATTCCTGCCCGTCGGTCTGCAGGGTGAACACAATGGGCCGACAACAGACCGGACAATCCTCGATGTACTGCTGATCGCCCCCGGACAGGTCCAGTACAGCCTCGGCCTCTTCACCACAGTAGGGACATTGATAGCGCTCGGTTTCCAGCATCGCGGCCTCCGGAGTGACTTGTGCGTATAATCGCCGGTCTATTTGCAGGGCTATTGAGATCTGAGCTTACTTTTCAGACCGCGCCCGGCTATTTTTCGATCCAAACCTTTTCTTACCTAGCCGTTTCCAACAAGAGAGCATGATGGGCGAATTCGATGCCATCCGACCTTACGACGACACTGAAGTACCAGCGGTGCTGGCTCGACTGCTCGGCGACAAGGCGTTTCTAGATATCCTCACCCACTTCAGCTTCCCGCGCTTTGCCGGTGCTTTCGGCTGGCTGCTCAAACCCCTTATAGCTCATCGGCTGCGCCGTGAGTTCGCCGCGGTTACTTCGGTGGCGACCCTGCAGGACAAGGTCGAGTTCTACGTCGACCGCACCATCGAGCGGGCCACCGACGGCGTGACCTACACCGGGGTCGAGCAATTCAAGTCCGGCAGCGCCTACCTGTTTATCGCCAACCACCGCGACATCGTGATGGACCCGGCCTTCGTCAATTACGCGGTGTACCACGCCGGGCTGCCGACCCCGCGCATCGCCATCGGCGACAACCTGCTGCAAAAGCCCTTCGTCAGCGACCTGATGCGCCTGAACAAGAGCTTCATCGTGCACCGTTCTATCACCGGACGCCGGGAAAAGATGGCCGCCTACCAGCTGCTGTCGGCCTACATCAACCACTCGATCCGCAACGATTGCGCATCGATCTGGATTGCCCAGGCCGAAGGCCGGGCCAAGGACGGCGACGACCGTACCGAGTCGGCGATCCTCAAGATGTTCCACATGAGCCGCAAGGACGAGCCGTTCGGCGAGGTCATCCAGTCGCTGAACCTGACCCCGGTGTCGATCAGCTACGAATACGACCCTTGCGATCAGGCCAAGGCCCGCGAGCTGTATATCCGCGCCACCACCGGCAGCTACACCAAGGCCCCGGGCGAGGACGACATCAGCATCGCCAAGGGCATCACCGGCTATAAGGGCCGGGTCCACGTGAACTTCGCCGCGCCGATCAGCGAGCTGTTCGAGGACACCAAGCAATTGGCGGTGGAGATGGACCGGCAGATCCTCGGCGGTTATCGCCTGTTCCCGGTGCATTACCTGGCCTACGCCCAGTGGAGCGATGCCGACCCGGCGCTGCAGGTACCGAGCGCGGCCCAGGTGTTCCCGGCGGACGAACTGGCCAAGGCCCAGGAAGAGTGGCAACGGCGCCTGGACGCCTGCCCGGAGGAACATCGCCCGTACCTGGTGCTGCAATATGCGACACCGGTGCGCAATCAGTATCGGGTCAAGGCGGGACTGGCATTGCCATAACACTCACCGCACACGACAACGGCGCCAGAAGGCGCCGTTGTCGTTTGTGCAATGTGTGCCGGGAAACGATGCCGATCGCCAGCTTGCTCGCGAGAGCGGCCTCGGCTTTCAGAATCGGGTGCTGATCCAGGACACCAGCAACGCCAGCCCCAGGCAAGCAAAACCGAAGCGGTAGAAGAACCGGTTCATGCGCAAGGTCGCATCGTCCAATGCCTGCCCCGGCAGATCCTGGGAGCGGGATTGGCCCTGGGCGGCCAGATTGGCCAGCGCACGCTGCTCACGACGTCGGGTGGCGTGCAACAACCAGCTACCGGGAAAGGCGAACAGCAAGGCAAGAATATTGATCAGCTTGGCGGGGTGGGCGCTGAACAGCGACCAGATCAGTTGCAGCGACATCACGAACCTCGAATGAAACCGGATAACGAGCCCTGGCGACTCGCGGCGCGGATTTTACCCAAAGGCCCACTTTCTGCCTGGGGCTTTCCGACAGATAACAAGCCGCCTGCCGGTTAATTCGTCCTGTCATACGTTCGTCATACAAACAGGCCAGTCTGGCGCCCCTCGAAACCGACACGGAGCTTGTCATGCTGCACGCAGAAAACCAGGACCGCCTCTACCTGATCGCCCCCAGCGACGAACAGGAAGCCTTGATCGGCGCCCTGGCCTTCAACGTCCAGGACCGCCACTGGCTGGTGTATTGCGCCCTCGGCGGGCACCAGCATGCCGACCTGCCGGAAACCGACCTGCTGACAGGCGTCAGCGTGCTGGATTTTTACGTCGAGGCGGCGTGAGGCCGAACTCGAAACAAATCGACAGTCAATAAAAAGCCCGGCTTCTGTGGAAGCCGGGCTTTTTTGTGTACAGCGCCGAAGCCGTCAAGCAAGGCCCTTCGGGCCTTATCGTCCGAACGCGGCCCGAGCCTGCGGCAGCGGCTACACAAAGCTCACATCATTCGCCGAGAATCTGGCCGATGCTCGGGTCCTTGAACAGGCGGGTCAAGGCGTCGCTGAGCACGTCGCTGACCAGCTTGGTATTGGTTTCCTGGTTCGGCGCCATGCCGAAACGCTGGTCCAGGGACGCACCGTAGCGACCGCTGTAGCGGCGGTTGGCGTTCTGCACATCGGAACGGAAGGTCGCGCCGATGGTGGCCTCGGTCACGTACAGGCCTTCCTTGGGCGACTGATACTTCAGCTCGGCCAGGGTCACGGTCAGTTGCGGAGCGTTCAGCGCGTTGGCGGTCGGGGTAAAGCCCAGCAGGCGTACCGCGGCTTCGGCCTGGGCCTGCAGCTTCGGCAGGATCTGCGCGCCCTGGACGGTAATCGCGCTGGTTTCAGGGTACAGCCCGCCGCGGGTACCCAGGGTTGGCGACGGACGGCCATCGACCACTTTCACGACCACCGGCTGGCCATGGCCGACCGGCGCGAGCTGAGTGGTGAGCTTCGGTTCCGGGCTGAGTTGTTGCGGGCTATGGGCGCAACCAGCCAGCGTCAAACTGGTCACAGTGATCAAACCGAACAACAGGCGTTGCAACATGCTCATTTCTCCAGGAATCAGGCACAGACAGACGCGCAGTATAGCGGGGGTCAGCGGCCGCTAACCAGCGGCCCGGCGCGAGTCAGTCAGCTCTCATACAGGTTCGGTACAAGGCGCTTGCTGTAACCTCCCCGTCATGGACGTTACATGGCCATGTAACGCCCAGGCGGCATTCTTCATCGCAACTGCCCAACAGGTACATCGCCATGCATTTCCTCTGGTCCTTGTTCGCTCCGCGCCAGAAATACCGCAGCTTCGCCAAGCTCGACCCGCAGGGCCGCTGCCAGGCTTTCAAGCACTGCAAAGTGCCGCCAATGGGCGACGGCTGGGTGGAAATCGAGGAAATCCGTCTCAACTGGTTGCACCAGCCGCTACCCGCCAGCGCCCGCGTCAGCCCACGCATTGCCCGCGCCCGGGTGCAACCGATGATGGCTACCTGACCAAAAGACTAATAAAAGTCATTAAACAGGATCATTTCCGCGCGTTTCTTCGTTACAATCTCCCCCCGATTATAAGGACGTCTCCTGATCGGGCCTCGCAGCATCGCTGATGCATCAGCTTCAGCTCCCCCGCATTGCCCACAGAGAGCCGCCCACACAGATCGAGTGAAGCCGGCGTGCTTGCTGTTCATCTTGCAAACCACCGCTTTTCGCGCATCTGCAGAGCTGCCATTGCTCGGCCACTAAGCTGTTCGCCCGTTAATGCCACGTGCTCCATGTCGGCATTCACCCCTCGGGCCGGTGCCAGGCTTGGACAGCCCTTTTTTGAGGTTCACGTCTTCAAAAGAGCGTGAAAAAACGGGTTTTCACAACTTCACAAGAGTGTGGCGAGCAAATGAATAGTTTTGCGTCTGTACTGGCACCATTAGCGTCTACAACAGCCCGATTACACAGGACCGAGCACGCCTCAGATACTTGCGCTTGAAGCCTGTCCGCTACGGATTTGGTTGCACAAACGGACTCTTGACCATAAGTCGAATTGCCCGCCCTGCCCTGAAATGCGTTCATACGCGGATCAGGCCCGGTTGGTAGCGTCCGTCGAAGTTGCGAAAAATTGCGAAGATTCGGACATGGCGATCCTGGCCATGAGTGACCCGGGGCATAACGTGAACCGCCCCTTACTCCTGGCAGCTATGCCGTCAATTTGGTGCTGCAGATTTTGGAGACGCGTTAATGGCGCATAACGAAGCAGTAGACGTCGTATTGGTTGGGGCCGGCATCATGAGTGCCACCCTCGCTGTACTGCTCAAGGAGCTCGACCCCGCGATCAAGCTGGAAGTCGTCGAGCTGATGGATTCGGGTGCCGCGGAAAGTTCCAACCCGTGGAACAACGCCGGTACCGGCCACGCCGGCCTCTGTGAGCTGAACTACACGCCACAGGCCGCCGACGGTTCCGTCGATATCAAGAAAGCCGTGCACATCAACACCCAGTTCGAGGTGTCGAAGCAGTTCTGGTCCTACCTGACCAAGAAAGGCACCTTCGGCTCGTCCAAGTCCTTTATCAGCCCGGTGCCGCACCTGAGCTTCGTCCAGGGCGACAGCGGTGTGTCCTTCCTGAAGAAGCGCTTTGAAGTGCTGAGCAAGCACCACGCTTTCGCGGACATGGAATACACCGAAGACAAGACCAAGATGGCCGAGTGGATGCCGCTGATGATGCCGGGCCGCGCGGCTGACGAAGTCCTCGCCGCCACCCGCGTGATCAACGGCACCGACGTCAACTTCGGCGCCCTGACCAACCAGTTGCTCAAGCACCTGACCAGCGCACCCGATGCCCAGGTCAAGTACTGCAAGCGCGTGACCGGCCTGAAACGCAACAAGGACAACGGCTGGACCGTCAGCATCAAGGACGTCAACAGCGGCAACACTCGTGAAGTCGACGCCAAGTTCGTGTTCCTCGGCGCTGGTGGCGCGGCACTGCCGCTGCTGCAGGCTTCGGGCATCGAGGAAAGCAAAGGCTTCGGCGGCTTCCCGATCAGCGGCCAGTGGCTACGTTGCGACAACCCGGAAGTGGTCAAGCATCACCAGGCCAAGGTCTACAGCCAGGCCGCGGTCGGTTCGCCACCGATGTCCGTGCCGCACCTGGACACCCGCGTGGTCGATGGCAAGAAGTCCCTGCTGTTCGGGCCGTACGCCGGCTTCACCACCAAGTTCCTCAAGCACGGTTCGTTCATGGACCTGCCGATGTCGGTTCGCGCCGGCAACATCGGCCCGATGCTGGCCGTGGCCAAGAACAACATGGACCTGACCAAGTACCTGGTCAGCGAAGTGATGCAGTCCATGGAGCAGCGCCTGGAATCCCTGCGCCGCTTCTACCCGGAAGCCAAGGCCGAAGACTGGCGCCTGGAAGTGGCCGGCCAGCGGGTGCAGATCATCAAGAAGGATCCGAAGAAAGGCGGCGTGCTGCAGTTTGGTACCGAGCTGGTCGCGGCCAAGGACGGCTCCCTCGCCGCCCTGCTCGGCGCTTCGCCAGGCGCTTCGGTGACCGTCTCGATCATGCTGGAACTGATCGAGCGCTGCTTCCCGGCCAAGGCCAGCGGCGAGTGGGCCATTAAGCTCAAGGAAATCTTCCCGGCCCGTGAAAAGGCCCTGGAAACCGACGCCGCGCTGTACCGCAAGATCAACAGCGAGAACAACGTCAGCCTGGAGCTGGTCGAGCAGAGCAGCGAAGCCGAAAGCTACGCTTAAGCCGCGCTCATGAAAAACGCCCCGCTCTCTTGGAGAACGGGGCGTTTTTTTATGGCTGCTTAAAGACAACCACAGCCGGCGCGGCGCATTTTCAGCCGCGGGCTTTTTCGATCAGCTCGATGTAGTCGGCGGCATTGCGCTGGTCCTGGATCAGGGCCACGAAGTCCTTGCCGTGTTCGTCCTTGCCGTCCAGGTCGTAGCCGGCCTCGACGAAGAACACCAGGAAACGCTCGAAATCGTCGATACGCAGGCCACGATAGGCCTTGATCAGCTTGTGCAGGGACGGCGAAGTGGCATCGGCCGGCTCGAAATCGAGGAACAGTTTGATCTGCGCATCGCCGATCTCGTCACCAATCACTTGTTTCTTATCTTTACGCATTGCCGACTCCAGCTCGCAGACATTTCACGGGGCAGGCAGTTTACCCCCAGCCCGCGTCGGGCCTCAACGCGAGCGTACGGCGCCGGTGTGCAGATCGGCCCAGATGTGGCCGTTGGCGTAGCTGAGGAACTGGCAATACACCGTGTCGTTGCGCAACAGGTCCATCACCACCCGATACTGGGCCAATGGATAGAACAGGGTGAGGGTCTTGCTCTTGGCGTCGAACTGGGGCTTTTTCAGGCTTTTGCTCTCGCCGTCGAAATTCACCAACACCTGGCTGATGGTCGCGCCCTTGTTCAGCGGCTTACCCTTGAGCCGGACCAGCAGCGGCGAAGTGACCGGGATCGGTTGCTGGTTGGATTGGCGCTGGCTGCCGATGACCACCGAGTATTCGGTGACCTGCAACAACTGTTGCTGCTCGGGGGCGGCGTCACGCAGGGTCAGGTCATCAGGAGGCAGGAACTGCCCGTGCATGGGCGCCGGGGCGGCGGCCAGGGGCAGGCTCAGGATCAGAACAAAGGCCGCGCAACTGCGAATCAAAAGGCTCATGACAGGCTCCGGACACAAGACCTGGCACTCTAGCATGGGTCAGCGCAGATTTTTTGCAGCGGCTACAGCTCAAGCGCGAGGATAGCGCTCAGTCGAACTGGGCGCGCATCCAGGCCTGGTATTCAGCCACACCCGGCTCGCCTTCGCGGGGCGCCCAATCGGCCAGTTCGCCTTCGCCGACCGGACGATAAGGCCCGGCCTTGCATTCGAACATCAGGCTATCGGGCTCAAGCACCACCAGGCCGTGGTAGACGCCGACCGGCAGGTCGACGCCCATGCAATCACCACCCGCCTGCAGCACACGCTTGCCCAGCACCTGACCGGCATCGTCGAAAATCAGCAGGCCCAGGCGCCCCTTGAGCACCAGCAGGGTCTCGGCCTTGTCGTCACTCAGATGGCGATGGGGCGGGATGTAGGTGGATGGCTGCAGCCCCACCGCCATGCGGTGACAAGGCTCTTGCATCTGATGGAAATTGTGGTGATGGCGACCACGGGGGCTGGCCGAGGCTTTTTCGGCCAGTTCGGCAAACAGCGACTGATCCAGATAGCTCGGCTCGCTCATGGCTTACATGCCCTTGACGGCAAAGATGCCGGCAGCGTTGCGCCAGTAACCCTTGTAGTCCATGCCGTAACCGAAGATGTAGCGGTCCACGCAGGGCAGGCCGACGTAGTCGGCTTTCAGGTCGGGACGAGCCTTGCGGTCGTGGTCCTTGTCGATCAGCACGGCGGTGTGCACCGCGCGGGCACCGGCGTGTTTGCAGAAATCGATGATCGCGCCCAGGGTATGCCCCTCGTCGAGGATGTCGTCGATGATCAGCACGTCACGGTCGATGAAGGACACTTCCGGCTTGGACTTCCAGAACAGCTCGCCGCCGCTGGTTTCGTTGCGATAGCGGGTGGCGTGCAGATAGGAAGCTTCCAGCGGGAACTTCAGGTGGGTCAGCAGCTTGCCGGAGAAGATCAGGCCACCGTTCATCACGCAGAAAACCACCGGATTGCGCTCCGCCAGTTGTTCATTGATTTGTGCACCGACTCGGGCGATGGCCGCTTCGACCTCAGCTTCGGTGTACAGGCAGTCAGCCTCGCGCATGATTTGACGGATATGCTCGAGATCAGCGGACATGGCGCTCTCCAGGGGGGTGGCAGTTTCGGAAAAGCGAGCAAAGGTACGCATCCGGCCCGGTCAGATCAAGCGTTTCTGGACTAACGTACTTAGATGTCTATAGGACAACACCCTCGGATAGATTAATCTAGGCCGGTTTTTTTGCCCGCCGCCGGAGCCTTTCCCTATGCCCATCCGTGAGATCCGCCATCCGCTGATCCGACACAAACTTGGCCTTATGCGCCGCGCCGACATTAGCACGAAGAACTTTCGCGAGCTCGCTCAGGAAGTCGGTGCCCTGCTGACGTACGAAGCCACCAAAGACTTGCCGCTCGAATCCTATGAGATTCCAGGCTGGTGCGGCCCCGTCCAGGTCGAGAAGATCGCCGGCAAGAAGATTACCGTGGTGCCGATCCTGCGCGCCGGTATCGGCATGCTCGAAGGCGTGCTCAGCCTGATCCCGGGCGCCAAGGTCAGCGCCGTGGGCGTGGCCCGCAACGAGGAAACCCTGCAGGCGCACACCTACCTGGAAAAACTGGTTCCGGAAATCGACGAACGCCTGGCCATGATCATCGACCCGATGCTCGCCACCGGCAGCTCCATGGTCGCGACCATCGACCTGCTGAAAAAGGCTGGCTGCAAGGACATCCGCGCCATGGTGCTGGTCGCCGCCCCCGAGGGCATCGAAGCCGTCGAGAAAGCGCACCCGGACGTGACCATCTACACCGCATCCATCGATCAGAAACTCAACGAGCACGGCTACATCATCCCGGGCCTGGGCGATGCCGGCGACAAGATCTTCGGCACCAAGCAGAAGGACGCCTGAGCATGCGGGATGAGTTCAACGATCCGCTCTGGCGCCAGGTGCTGTCTGGCGCGCAGATGCTCTTCGTGGCCTTTGGCGCGTTGGTGTTGATGCCGCTGATTACCGGTCTCGACCCCAACGTGGCGCTGTTCACGGCGGGTCTCGGGACTCTGTTGTTCCAGCTCGTGACCGGGCGCCAGGTACCGGTATTCCTGGCCTCCAGCTTTGCCTTCATCACCCCGATCATTCTCGCCAAGGGCCAGTTCGGCCTGGCCGCGACCATGGGCGGGGTGATGGCGGCCGGTTTCGTTTATACCTTCCTGGGCCTGGCGGTGAAGATCAAGGGCACCGGTTTCATCGACCGGCTGCTGCCGCCGGTAGTGATCGGCCCGGTGATCATTTCCATCGGCCTGGCCATGGCGCCGATCGCCGCCAACATGGCGATGGGCAAGGCCGGCGACGGCAGCGAGCTGATTCATTACCAGACGGCGATGATGATCTCGATGCCGGCGCTGCTGACCACCCTGATCGTCGCGGTGTTCGGCAAAGGCATCTTCCGCCTGGTGCCGATTATCTCCGGGGTACTGGTGGGCTTTGCCCTGTCGTTCTACTTCGGTGTGGTCGATACCGCGAAGATCGCCGCGGCGCCCTGGCTGGCCCTGCCGCACTTCACCGCGCCGGAGTTCAACTGGCAGGCGATCCTGTTCATTGTACCTGTGGCCCTGGCACCCGCCATCGAGCACATCGGTGGGGTGATCGCGGTCGGCAGCGTGACCGGTCGCGATTACCTGAAGAAGCCCGGCCTGCATCGCACCCTGTTCGGTGACGGCATCGCCACCACCGCTGCCGGCCTGTTCGGCGGTCCGCCCAATACCACCTACGCCGAAGTGACTGGCGCGGTCATGCTGACCAAGAACTACAACCCGAAAATCATGACCTGGGCGGCGGTCTTCGCCATCAGCCTGGCGTTTATCGGCAAGTTCGGCGCACTGCTGCAAAGCATTCCGGTACCGGTGATGGGCGGGATTCTCTGCCTGTTGTTCGGCTCGATCGCGGCGGTGGGCATGAACACCCTGATCCGTCACAAGATCGACCTGGGCGAAGCCCGCAATCTGGTGATCGTTTCGGTGACCCTGGTGTTCGGGATTGGCGGGGTGTTGATCGGTACCGGTACCGGTCCGGACGACTTCGGCCTGAAAGGGATCGCCCTGTGCGCCGTCGTTGCGATTGCACTGAACCTGATCCTGCCGGGCAACGATGGCTGGAAGAACAAGAAGGCTGAGGAACCGCTGATCTGAGGATCCGCGTCAGCCGGAAATCCATCGCGGGCAAGCCTCGCTCCTACAGACGGTATTGACGTAGGAGCAAGACTTGCCCGCGATGCGTTTACAACGCCAAAGGCGCGCGCTCGCACAAGGTGTTCAATGCCTTGGCCCATTGCGGGTCGTCGTTCAGGCACGGCACCAGCACCAACTCCTCCCCTCCCGCTTCGCGGAACTGTTCGCGACCGCGATCACCGATCTCTTCCAGGGTCTCGATGCAGTCGGCGACAAACGCCGGGCACATCACCAGGATCTTCTTCACCCCCTGTCGGGCCAATTCATCCAGGCGCGCTTCGGTGTAGGGCTCGATCCACTTGGCACGCCCCAGACGGGACTGGAACGACACCGACCACTTGCCGTCCGCCAGCCCCATGCGCTCGGCGAATGCCCGGGCCGTGCTCAGGCACTGGCCGCGGTAACAGGTCGCGGCCACCTCGGGTGTCGCGTTGCGGCAACAATCGCCTTCCAGGCTGTGGCCGGGATTGAGCTTTTTCAGGTGCCGCTCGGGCAAGCCATGAAAGCTCAGCAGCAGATGATCGAAGTCCTGTTGCAGGTGCGGCCTGGCACTGGCCACCAGCGCGTCGAGGTACTCCGGCTGATCGTAAAACGGCTGCAGCACCGACAGCTGCACGTCCAGCTTCTTGTCCCGAATCACCCGCCGGGCTTCCTCCACCACCGTGGTCACGGTGCTGTCGGCGAATTGTGGATAGAGCGGCGCCAGGGTGATCTTCTTCTGCCCCTGGGCCAGCAGACGCACTAATGCCGACTCGATGGACGGCTCGCCATAACGCATCGCCAGTTCCACCGGGCCGTGCTTCCACTCCCGCGTCATGGCTTCCTGTAAGCGGCGGCTGAGCACCACCAGCGGCGAACCCTGCTCCCACCAGATCGAGGCGTAGGCATGGGCCGATTGCTCCGGACGCTTGATCAGGATCAGCGACACCAGCAGCCGCCGAACCGGCCACGGCAGATCGATCACGTAAGGGTCCATCAGGAATTGATTGAGGTAGCTGCGCACATCCGCCACCGAGGTGGAGGCCGGCGAACCCAGGTTGACCAGGAGCAACGCGTGATCGGTCATGCAACGTCCTATTTCAGAGGCGGCTGGACAGGTCGTCCAAGGCCGCACGCAAATCAGTGAACTGGAAAGTGAATCCGGCGGCCTGCAACCGCGCGGGGACCGCGCGCTGACCACCCAGCAGCAACAACGACAATTCCCCCAGGCCGACCCGCAAGACAAAGGCCGGCACCGGCACTACCGCCGGCCGGTGCAAGACGCTGCCCAGGGTCTTGGCGAACTCGCGATTGCGCACCGGCCTGGGCGCGCAGGCATTATAAGGACCGCTGGCATCACTGCGGTGCAGAAGAAAATCAATCAGGGCGATTTGATCCTTGATATGAATCCACGGCATCCACTGCCGACCGTTGCCGATCGGCCCGCCCAGCGCCAGTTTGAAGGGCAGCAGCAGGCGCGACAAAAAGCCGCCCTCGGCCGCCAGCACCAGGCCCGTGCGAATCAGCACCACACGCAGGCCCATGGCCTCGGCACGCTGCGCGGTCTCCTCCCAGGCGATGCACAACTGGCTGGCGAAATCCTCACTGACCGGGGGCGAGTCCTCGTTCAGCTCGCGCTCCCCGCCATCGCCATACCAGCCCACGGCCGACCCGGAGATCAGCAACCCGGGCTTCTGCCCCCGGCTTTCCAGCCAAGCCAACAACTTTTCCGTCAGGGTAATGCGGCTGCTCCAGAGCAGCGCCTTGCGCTTGTGAGTCCAGGGCCGATCGGCGATCGGTGCTCCCGCCAGGTTGATGATGGCGTCGACCGGTTCCTCTGCGAGCTCGTCCAGGCGGGCGATGCCGCGAACCTGAGCGCCGCAGAGTTTGGGCACCTCGGTGGGCCGACGACTCCATACGGTCAACTGATGGCCCTGGGTCAACCAGTGACGGCAGAGCTGACGTCCTATCAAACCAGTACCGCCGGTCAGCAATATGTGCATGACATCTTCCTCGCGTGGCGTTTTACCCGCATCCCTAGTCTATTTTTATAAGCAGGGATCTTTTCAATCGGGCAGGCTCTGTGTTTAACAATAGGACACCCTGTAAAACCGATAACGCCGAAAATTATACCAAAAAACAAAATTGTACAGATTTTAACGACGGCGTAGTCTGCACAGAAAGGTAAACGAGGCCCCTATGACCGTACCCATCGCAATCATTGGTACCGGCATCGCCGGACTCTCCGCCACCCAGGCGCTGAGAGACGCCGGGCATGTCGTGCAACTCTTCGACAAGAGCCGCGGCAGCGGCGGGCGTATGTCCAGCAAACGCAGCGACGCCGGCGCGCTGGACATGGGCGCGCAATATTTCACCGCCCGCGACCGGCGCTTCGTCACCGAAGTCCAGCGCTGGCAAGCCAATGGCTGGGCCGCCGAATGGGCGCCGCAGCTGTACAACTTCCATGGCGGCCAGCTCACCCCGTCGCCGGACGAACAGACCCGCTGGGTCGGCACCCCACGCATGAGTGCCATTACCCGTGGCTTGCTGGGCGAAACGGAGGTGCATTTCGCCTGCCGCATCACCGAGGTCTACCGCGGCGAGCAGCATTGGCACCTGCAGGATGCCGAAGGTTTCACCCATGGTCCGTTCAGCCACGTGATCATCGCCACGCCGGCCCCCCAGGCCACCGCCCTGCTGGCCGCCGCACCGAAACTGGCGAGTGCCGCCGCCGGGGTGAAAATGGACCCGACCTGGGCTGTCGCCCTGGCATTCGAGACCGCGCTGGAAACCCCGGTGGAAGGCTGCTTCGTACAGGACAGCCCGCTGGACTGGCTGGCCCGCAACCGCAGCAAGCCAGGGCGCGACAACAGCCTCGACACCTGGGTCCTGCATGCCAGCAGCACCTGGAGCCGCCAGCACATCGATCTGCCGAAAGAAGCAGTGATCGAACAGCTGCACGGCGCATTTGCCGAACTGCTGCACAGCGCCATGCCCGCCCCGACCTTCAGCCTCGCCCACCGCTGGCTCTACGCTCGCCCGGCCAGCAGCCATGAGTGGGGAGCCCTGGCGGATGTCGACCTGGGGCTCTATGTGTGCGGCGACTGGTGCCTGTCCGGTCGCGTCGAAGGAGCCTGGCTCAGCGGGCAGGAGGCCGCCCGCCGGTTGCACGAAAACCTGTAAGCGCATCACCCCGCGTAACCTTGCTGCTGTCGCCATGGACAGCAGCCTGTCTCCTCCGCTCCAAAACCCGAAACACCCTTCTGCTGATCGGATTGTTCCGAGACGAAGAAAAACGCGCGCCACAATCTCATGCGTTAGCCAGCCGGCAATCGCACGACAGATGATCAGGAAATGACCCGAAAGGCTCCGCGGCGCAAACCTGTACAAAATATTTGACTTGCACACCTTTGATCCTATGATGAGGCAAAGTTGTACAAGATCTTATTTTTGTACATGAAACCCGGAGCCTCTCACATGCCCGACAATCCAACCCAGGCCGACAAGCCGAGAATCGCCATCAGCGCCTGCCTGCTGGGGGCGCCTGTGCGCTACAACGGCGGGCACAAGGAATCGCGCCTGTGCAGCCAGGCCCTCGCTGAGTTTTTCGAGTTTGTCCCGCTGTGCCCGGAAGTCGCCATTGGCCTGGGTACACCCCGCGAACCGATCCGCCTGATGGGCGATCCGCGGCAACCGCGGGCCGTTGGCAGCGTAGACCAAACCATGGATGTCACCCGGGCACTCACGGATTACGGCCAGCGCATGGCCGCTGAACTGGACAGCCTCTGCGGCTACATCTTCATGCAAAAATCTCCGTCCTGCGGCCTGGAGCGGGTCAAGGTCTACCAGGACCAGGGCCGCCCCGCCGAGCTCAGCGGACGCGGCATCCATGCCCAGGCTTTCTGCAGCCGCCATCCGGACCTGCCGGTGGAAGAAGACGGCCGGCTCAAGGATCCGGTGCTGCGGGAAAACTTCCTGACCCGGGTATTCGCCTACAGCGCCTGGCAGGACGTGCTCAGGCAGGGCCTGAGCCGTCGCCGCCTGACCGACTTTCACGCGCGCTACAAATACCTGCTGATGGCCCACAACCCGGAGCAATACAAGGTCCTCGGCAATCTGCTGGGCAGCATGGGCCAAAGCGACCCGGCGCACGTCGGCCCGCGTTATTTCAGCCAGTTGATGGCGGCCCTGAAAAAGTGCGCCACCCGCCGTACCCACAGCAACGTGCTGCAACACATCAGCGGCTATCTCAAGCAAGCCATCAGCCGCGACGACAAACAGGAAATGCAGCACCTCATCACCCAGTACCGCCATGGCATCGTGCCGCTGGTGGTGCCGCTGACCTTGCTCAAGCATCATCTGCGCCGGCACCCCGATCCCTACATCGCGCAACAGGCGTACCTGCAGCCCCACCCGGAAAGCCTCAGCCTGCGCAACGCGCTCTGAACCATGAACGACTCGAGGCTCGACCCGGATGCATCCGCCAGCGAATCCGATGGCGCCCATGAGCAAGGCTGGTTGCCGATTCGCGAGGTGACCCGCCAGACCGGGGTCAACGCCGTCACCCTGCGCGCCTGGGAACGTCGTTACGGGCTGATCGTGCCGCAACGCACCGCCAAGGGTCACCGGCTGTTTTCCAACGAACACGTGCAGCGCATCCTGAAGATCCTGACCTGGCTCGATCGCGGGGTGGCGGTCAGCCAGGTCAAGCACCTGCTGGACGCCGAGCCGGCGCCCAGCGAACCGGCCCATAACGACTGGCACCTGCAACGCCAGCGCCTGGTCCAGGCCATCAGCCAACTGGCCGAGCGCCAGGTCGACGAAAGCTTCAACCAGGCCATGGCACTCTATCCGCCACGAACCTTGTGCGAGCACCTGCTGCTACCGCTGCTGGGCGAACTCGAACAGCGCTGGCAGGGCCGCTTCGGCATGCGGATGGAGCGGGTGTTTTTCCATTCCTGGCTGCGCAGCAAATTCGCAGTGCGGGTCTATCACAACAATCACCAGCTACAAGGCGCCCCGCTGCTGCTGATCAATCACTCGGACCTGCCGCTGGAGCCGCACCTGTGGCTCTGCGCCTGGCTGATCAGCAATGCCGACTGCCCGGTGCAAGTCTTCGACTGGCCGCTGCCCCCCGGTGAACTGGCCCTGGCCGCCGAACACCTGAAAGCGCGGGGCGTGCTGCTGTACTCGAGCCAGTCGATCAACCTGCGGCAACTGCCACGCCTGCTCGGCGGCCTCGACCGCCCGGTACTCATCGTCGGCCCAGCAGTGAGCATCCACCACGCCGAACTGGCCATCTGCACTACCGAGATCGCCAATCTGCACCTCGCCGCAGACCCGCTCTCGGCGCACCAGGCCCTGACCGGGTTAGGGCTTCTCTAATGCAGGAATTCCCATGCAACTGATCTGGCTACGCAGCGACCTGCGCCTGCATGACAACACCGCGCTGAGCGCCGCGACCCAGCGCGGGCCGACCGTGGCCCTGTACCTGCTGAGCCCGCGGCAATGGCAGGCGCATGACGATGCGCCGTGCAAGGTCGACTTCTGGCTGCGTAACCTTGAGCAGTTGAGCGGCGACCTGGCGCGGCTGAATATCCCGCTGCTGATCCGCCAAGCGCCGAGCTGGGAGCAGGCACCCCAGGTGCTGCTGCAGCTGTGCCGGGAACTGGCCATCGAGGCGCTGCACGTCAATGAGGAATACGGCATTCACGAGAGTCGCCGCGATACGGCAGTGGCCAGCCTGCTGAAGAGCCAGGGCGTGGGCTTCCACAGTTACCTCGACCAACTGCTGTTCCGGCCCGGCAGCGTGCTGACCAGGAGCGGCGGCTACTTCCAGGTCTTCAGCCAGTTTCGCAAGGTCTGCTACAACCGGCTGCACAGCGCCCTGCCGCCACAGCTGGCGGCTCCCAGGGCGCAAGCCGCGCTGAGGATAAAGGCCGATGCGCTGCCCCGGCAGGTCGAAGGGTTTCCGACACCCGGCCCGCACCTGCAGACGCTCTGGCCGGCCGGTGAAACCGCGGCGCAACAACGCCTGGCGCATTTTGCCGAGGCCCAGCTCGACCACTACCAGGCCGAGCGCGACTTCCCGGCCAAGCCCGGCACCAGTCAGCTTTCGCCCTACCTCGCCGCCGGCGTGCTGTCGCCACGCCAATGCCTGCACGCGGCGCTGCAGAACAACCGGGGCGAGTTCGCCAGCGGCAGCCCCGGCGCCGTCACCTGGATCAACGAACTGCTCTGGCGCGAGTTCTACAAACACATCCTGGTGGGCTACCCGCGGGTGTCCCGGCACCGGGCCTTCCGCCCGGAAACCGAAGCCGTGGCCTGGCGCGATGCCCCCGAGGAGCTGGCGGCCTGGCAGCAGGCCCGCACCGGCCTGCCGATCATCGATGCAGCCATGCGCCAGTTGCTGGAAACCGGCTGGATGCACAATCGCCTGCGGATGATCGTGGCGATGTTCCTGACCAAGAACCTGCTGATCGACTGGCGCCAGGGCGAGCGCTTTTTCATGCGCCACCTGATCGACGGCGATCTGGCGGCAAATAACGGTGGCTGGCAGTGGAGTTCATCCACCGGCACCGATTCGGCGCCCTACTTCCGCATCTTCAACCCCTTGAGCCAGTCGCAGAGGTTCGACAGCCAAGGGACGTTCATCAAGCACTGGCTGCCAGAGCTGGCGGGGTTGAATGCAAAAGATATCCACAACCCGGCCGCCATGGGCGGCCTGTTCGGCGTGGCCGATTACCCGCCGCCGATGGTCGATCTGTCGATGTCCCGCGAGCGCGCTTTGGTAGCCTTCAAGAACCTGCCGTCACGGGTGGCGGCCGAGGAATATCGGGAGTAAGAGGCGGCAGGCGTCCGTCAGTGGTTTCACACAGCCTGCGGCCACTGCCTTACACTGCGCGCCTATGACCACTATTCCTGTCACCCAGATCGCCGAAACGGCGGTCACCTGCTCGAGCTGCGCGGCCTGCTGCTGCCAACTGGAAGTGATGCTGATCACCGAAACCGGGGTGCCCGAACGTTTTATCGACACCGACGACTGGGGCGGCGAAGTCATGTTGCGACTGGATGATGGTTGGTGTGCCGCGCTGGATCGCAACAGCATGCTGTGCAGCATCTACGAACAGCGGCCACTGATCTGCCGGGAATTCGAGATGGGAGAAGCGGACTGCCTCAACGAACGCCGCGGCATCGCCACGGCGTATCGCTGAAAGGGTCTTACAACGGCATGGTGTAATGCAGCGAGTAGCTCTCTACACCGTCGTTGGGCGTCGCGATGCCAGCGTTGGAATAGTGCGTGGCACGGAGACCGACTTCATGCCCGCCGTTGAACCGCAGGCCGAAACCGAAGCGGTCCTCGAACTGGAACGCCGAACCGAGCTTGTTGTCCTCCACCTCGGTGTTGGCGAACACCGCCACACCGATCCCCGCCTCGATGTAAGGCTTGATGTTCTGCCCGGCAAATTCGTACACCAGCACCGGCGAGAACGACAGGCTGTGGTTGCTGGACTTCTCGTCGCCATCCCAGAAGGTATAGGCGCCGCTCCAGTAGCCGGTCAGGCGACCGACATCGCTTTGCAGCCAGCTTTTGTCCCAATCAAATTGCATGCCCAGGCGATAGGTCTGGGTCGAATCGCTGGTCTGCCCCACCGAAAACTCGACGCCGGCCGCCTGTGCCGAAAAACTTTGCCCCAACAGCGCGGCCGCAAGCGCGGCCAAACAAAACATTCGTCTCATCAGGAACATCCTTTTCAAACGATTTGTATGGTGTTGTACAGATTCCGCAGACACGTTAATAGAAATCTGCGCTTGAACAGAAGTTCAGCGTAAATCAGCGCTTCTGCAGGATTTTTTTATAAAGCGAAGCTTTGCACCTCTCCCGCCTCTTTCCAGAGCAACGGCAGAATATGTCTGAAGTGACACGGATCGCCACTGGTCCAGAACCGGGCCTGGCGTGCAGGCCCAGCAGCCAACAGCTCGCGCTCGCCGAGCAGGCGCTCCAACTGGCGGGCAACCGCGGCCCCGGTATCGATCAGGCTGATGTCCTCGGGGATCATCGACTTGAGCAACGGCTTGAGAAACGGATAGTGGGTGCAGCCGAGAATGAGGGTGTCGCAGCCGGCCGCCAGCAACGGTTCGACATAACCTTGCAGCAGTTGGCGCAACGCGGGGCTGTGCAAGTCCCCGGCTTCGATCCGTTCCACCAGGCCCGGACATGGCCGGGTAATGACCTTGATATCGGTGGCGAAACGATCGAGCAAGGCGGCGAACTTGGCACTCTGCAAGGTCCCGGTGGTGGCCAGCACGCCGACCACGCCGCTGCGGGTGGCGGCGGCAGCCGGCTTGACCGCAGGCTCCATGCCAATGATAGGCCAGTCCGGGTAGTCCCGACGCAGGTCGGCGACAGCGGCCACAGTCGCAGTGTTGCAGGCCAGCACCAGCGCCTTGGCGCCCTGCTCGCGGAAAAACCCGGCGACCAGGCTGCAACGCTGACGGATGAATTCGGGGGTTTTCTCGCCGTAGGGAATGTTGCCGCAATCGGCTACATATAGCAGCGATTCATGGGGCAGGCGCTGCTGGATCTCCGCCAGCACCGACAGGCCGCCGACGCCGGAGTCGAAGACACCGATCGGCGCCTCACGCATGTGGGCCCCCACAGACGCTGCAGCCCGGGTCGCGCTTGACCCGCAGTTCACGAAAGCGTGTGCCCAGGGCATCGATCAACAACAGGCGGCCCACCAGCGGCTCGCCGAACCCCACCAGCAACTTCAAGGCCTCGAGGGCCTGCAGGCTGCCCACCAGCCCCACCAGCGGCCCGAGCACTCCGGCCTCGCTGCAGGTCAGTTCGGCTTCGCTGCCGTGCCCATATAAACAGTGGTAGCACGGGCTCTCGGGACGCCGTGGGTCGAACACCGACAGTTGCCCCTCCAGGCGAATCGCCGCGCCGCTGACCAGCGGCTTGCCGGCGGCGACGCAGGCGGCATTCACTGCCTCGCGGGTCGAGAAGTTGTCGGTGCAATCGAGTACCAGGTCCACCGCCGTGACCGCGGCCGCCAGGGAGTCGGCATCCAGCGCCACGCGATGGGTCACCAGCTGGATCTCGGGATTGATCGCGGACAGGCGACGCATTGCCGAATCGACCTTGCTCAGGCCGACGCTGTCGGTGTCGTGGATGATCTGGCGTTGCAGGTTGGTCAGGTCGACCGTATCGAAGTCGGCCAGGTGCAGCTCGCCGACGCCCGCGGCGGCCAGGTACAAGGCCACCGGAGCGCCCAGGCCACCCAGGCCGACGATCAATACGCGGCTGGCCTTGAGTCGCAACTGGCCGTCGATGTCGACGTGCTGCAACAGAATCTGCCGGCTGTAGCGCAACAATTCCTGATCGTTCAGCACGGCAGGCGCCCCAGGCTGATGCGTTCATGACCGCCCAGGTCGACACGGCTGTGCACCTCGGCAAACCCTTGGCTGAGTAACAGGTCGCGTACGGCCGGCGCCTGGTCGTAGCCATGCTCGAGCATCAACCAGCCGCCAGCCTCAAGATGCTCTGGCGCCTGGGCGATGATCAGGCGCAGGTCGTCCAGCCCGTCCTTGCCCGCGACCAGGGCGCTCTCCGGCTCGAAACGCACATCGCCCGCCGCCAGGTGCGGGTCGGCGTCGGCGATATAGGGCGGATTGCTGATGATCAGCTGATAACGCTCACCTGGGAGGGCGCTGAACCAATGGCTACTCAGCACCGTGACATTGTCCAGTTGCAGGCGCTGGCGGTTGCGTTCGGCCAGGGCCACGGCTTCCAGCACCCGGTCGACCGCGGTGACCCGCCACGCCGGGCGCTCGCTGGCCAGGGCCAGGGCGATGGCGCCGCTGCCGGTGCCCAGGTCGAGCACTCTGGCCGGGGTGGCGGGCAGCAGCTCCAGCGCCGCTTCCACCAGCAATTCGGTGTCGGGGCGCGGAATCAGGGTGTGTGGCGCCACTTCCAGGTCGAGCTTCCAGAAGCCCTGCTGGCCCAGGATATAAGCCACCGGTTCGCCGGAACGGCGCCGCTGCAGGTAACTGGAAAAGGTCAGCGCCGCTTCGCTGGGCACGATCCGCTCGGGCCAGGTGTGCAGGAAGCTACGCGGCTTGCCCAGGGCAGCGGCCAGCAGTAACTCGGCATCCAGGCGGGCCGTGGGCGAATCGGGCAATTGGGCGGCGCGCAACAGGCTGGCGATGATGGTCATTTATGTTTACTCGCCCAGTGCCGCAAGTTGATCGGCCTGGTATTCGGCCAGAAGCGGTTCGATCACGGCTTCGACGCCACCGGCGAGGATTTCATCGAGGGAATAGAGCGTCAGGTTGACACGGTGATCGGTCACCCGGCCCTGGGGAAAGTTGTAGGTGCGAATGCGCTCGGAACGGTCGCCCGACCCCACCAGCAGCTTGCGTTCGCTGGCAATCGCATTGGCCGCGGCGCTGGTCTGCTGGTCGTTGAGCTTGGCCGACAGCCAGGACATGGCCCGCGCCCGGTTCTTGTGCTGGGAACGTTCTTCCTGGCACTCGACCACGATTCCCGACGGGATGTGGGTGATGCGGATCGCCGAGTCGGTCTTGTTGACGTGCTGGCCACCGGCACCGGAGGAGCGGTAGGTATCGATCCGCAGGTCCGCGGGGTTGATCTCGATGGCTTCCTGTTCGTCCGGCTCGGGCAGCACCGCCACGGTGCAGGCCGAAGTATGGATGCGGCCCTGGGACTCGGTGGCCGGCACCCGCTGCACGCGGTGGGCGCCGGATTCGAATTTCAGCTTGCCGTAGACGTTCTCGCCTTCGACCCGGGCGATGACTTCTTTATAGCCGCCGTGCTCGCCCTCGTTTTCCGAGAGGATCTCCAGCCGCCAGCCACGCCGCTCGGCATAACGCGAATACATGCGGAACAGGTCGCCGGAGAAGATCGCCGCCTCGTCGCCACCGGTGCCGGCGCGGATTTCCAGGAACACGTTGCGCCCGTCGTTGGGGTCCTTGGGCAGCAGCATGCGTTGCAGGGTGCTTTCCAGCTCGACCAGTTGTTCCTTGGCCTCGCGGACTTCTTCCACCGCCATTTCGCGCATGTCCGGATCGCTGTCCTTGAGCAGCGCCTGGGCGCCCTCGAGGTCGGCCTGGACCTTGAGCACCTGTTTATAGGTCTCGACGATCGGCTCGACTTCCGCGTACTCCTTGGAATAGGCGCGGAACTTGGCCTGATCGGAAATGACTTCGCCGTCGCCAAGCAACGCGGTCAGTTCTTCGAAACGGTCCTGGAGGACATCCAGCTTATTGAGCAGTGACGCTTTCATTGCGGTTTTTTATCCGAAGAGTCCGAAGCGCCCTCACCGAGGGCAAAGAGTTCCTGGGCCATGGCCAGCGCATCCAGGCGGCCTTCAGCGGTCAGTTTTTTCAACTGGACGCTGGGCGCATGCAGCAGTTTGTTGGTCAGGCCGCGAGCCAGTTGCATCAGGACGTCTTCGGCGCTGCTGCCGTTGGCCAGCATGCGCTGGGCCTTTTGCAGTTCCTCGTCGCGCAGGCGCTCGCTCTGCTGACGATACGCCTTGAGCACGTCCACCGCAGCCAGCTCGCGCAGGCGCACCATGAAGTCCTCGGCGCCGATGTTCACCAGCTCTTCCGCCGCCTGCGCCGCGCCTTGGCGGCTCTTGAGGTTTTCGGCGACCACTTCGTGGAGATCGTCGACGGTATAGAGGTAAACGTCGTCCAACTCGCCGACTTCCGGTTCAATATCCCGCGGAACGGCAATATCCACCATGAAGATCGGCTTGTGCTTGCGCAGCTTCAGCGCGCTTTCCACCGCGCCCTTGCCAAGGATCGGCAGCTGGCTGGCGGTGGAACTGATGACGATATCGCTGTGCACCAGTTCCTGAGGAATATCCGACAGCAGCACGGCATGGGCTCCAAACTGTTCGGCCAGGGTGCTGGCGCGCTCCAGCGTGCGGTTGGCGACCACGATGCGCTTGACCCCCAGGTCATGCAGGTGGCGGGCGACCAGGGTAATGGTCTCGCCGGCGCCGATCAGCAGCGCCTGGCTGCGCTGCAGATCGCTGAAAATCTGTTTCGCCAGGCTCACCGCGGCAAAGGCCACGGAAACCGGGTTTTCGCCGATGGCAGTGTCGGTGCGTACCTGCTTGGCGGCGCTGAAAGTGGCCTGGAACAGCCGCCCCAGCAGCGGACCAATGGTTCCGGCCTCACGCGCCACGGCGTAGGCGGATTTCATCTGCCCGAGGATCTGCGGTTCGCCCAGCACCAGCGAGTCCAGCCCCGAGGCGACACGCATCATGTGACGAACGGCCGCATCGTCTTCGTGCACATAGGCACTGGCGCGCAGGTCTTCGAGGCTCAGATGGTGATACTCGGCCAGCCAGCGCAGCACGATATCCGCCGAAAGGTGATCCTGTTCTATATAGAGTTCACTGCGATTGCAGGTGGAGAGGATCGCAGCTTCGCGGCTGTCGGTGAGGCGGCAGAGCTGCTGCAAGGCCTCAACCAACTGCTCAGGGGTAAAGGCCACGCGCTCGCGGACGTCTACTGAAGCAGTCTTGTGGTTAATACCGAGTGCGAGGAAGGCCATTCAAGGTCGCTGATGATGTCGAGAAGCCGACAATTGTCCTACTTCGAAAGATTCAGAACAACCACTGCCGACTATTGTCCCAATAGACTGCCTCTGTAAGGCATCCGCTGAGTCTCGGTTATGTTTGGCCGAAGGCTTGTGTCATGATGATCCGACCGCAGGTTAGTCGTCCTCTTCCTATATGAATAGATCTTCCGCGTTGCTCCTCGCTTTTGTCTTCCTCAGCGGCTGCCAGGCCTTGGCACCCGTTTCACCGGACGGTACGCCGCCGGTCGAAGACACTACCCCGGCTCCTGAAAAGCCCAAGGTTTACTCCTCGTTCAGCGAAGACACGGTCTTCAGCCTGCTGAGCGCGGAGCTGGCTGGCCAACGCAATCGTTTCGACATTGCCCTGGACAACTATGTCACCCAGGCCATCAATACCCAGGACCCGGGCATCTCCGAGCGGGCGTTTCGCATCGCCGAATACCTGGGCGCCGACCAGGCCGCGCTGGACACTGCGCTGATCTGGGCGAAAAACGCCCCGGACGACCTGGAAGCCCAGCGTGCCGCTGCCATCCAGCTGGCCCGCAGCGGGCGTTACGACGAATCCATGGTCTATATGGAGAAAGTCCTGCAGGGCAAGGGCGATACCCATTTCGATTTCCTCGCGCTGTCGGCCGCCGACACCGACCAGGACACCCGCAACGGTCTGATGAAGAGTTTCGACCGCCTGCTGCAAAAACACCCGAACAACGGCCAACTGGTGTTCGGCAAGGCGCTGCTGCTGCAACAGGACGGCGACACCCGCGAAGCCCTGAAGCTGCTGGAGCAGAACCCGCCGGAAGAAGGCGAGATTGCGCCGATCCTCCTGCGCGCCCGCCTGCTGCAGAGCCTCAGCCGCGCCGACGAAGCCCTGCCGCTGCTGGAAAAAAGCATTCGCAAGTACCCGGACGACAAGCGCCTGCGCCTGACTTATGCGCGCATGCTGGTCGAGCAGGATCGCATGGACGACGCCAAGGCCCAGTTCTCCAGCCTGGTCCAGCAGTATCCGGAAGACGACGAGCTGCGTTACTCCCTGGCGCTGGTCTGCCTGGAAGCCAAGGACTGGGAAGAAGCCAAGGGTTACCTGGAGGACCTGATCGCCCGGGAAAGCCACGTCGATTCGGCGCACCTGAACCTGGGCCGCATCGCCGAAGAGCTCAACGACCCGCAAGGCGCGCTGGCGGAATACGGCCAGGTCGGCCCAGGTACCGACTACCTGCCGGCACAATTGCGCCAGGCCGACATCCTGATGAACAACGGCCGTACCGCCGAAGCCGAAAAACGCTTGGCCGCCGCCCGCGACACCCAGCCGGACTACGCCATCCAGCTGTACCTGATCGAAGCCGAAACCCTGTCCGCCAACAAACAGGGCGACAAGGCCTGGAAGATTCTCCAGCAAGCCCTGCAGCAATACCCGGACGATGTGAACCTGCTCTACACCCGTGCGATGCAGGCCGAGAAGCGCAACGACCTGGCCCAGATGGAAAAGGACCTGCGCCTGATCATCAAGCGCGAGCCGGACAACGCCATGGCATTGAACGCCCTCGGCTACACCCTGTCGGATCGCACGACCCGCTACGCCGAAGCCAAGGCCCTGATCGAACAGGCCCACCAGCTGACCCCGGACGATCCGGCGGTGCTCGACAGCCTGGGCTGGGTGAACTATCGCCTGGGCAACCTCGCGGAAGCCGAACGCCTGCTGCGCCAGGCGCTGGAACGCTTTCCCGACCAGGAAGTCGCCGCGCACCTGGGCGAAGTGCTCTGGGCCAATGGCAAGCAACGCGAAGCCAAGCAGATCTGGAGCAAGTTCCTCAAGGACCAGCCAGACAGCCCTATCCTGCGCAGCACCATCAAGCGCCTGACCGGATCAGAGACCCTTTAAGACTATGTTTTTGCGCCACCTTATCGTTTTCAGCTTTATCGCTCTGCTCGCCGGTTGCTCGGGTTTCGGCACCCGCGAATCCGTCGAGGGTCACGGCAGCCCTGCGCTATGGCGCGAGCACAAACAGCAACTGAGCGGCCTCGACGGCTGGCAGATCAATGGCAAGATCGGCATTCGCGCTCCCAAGGATTCGGGCAGCGGCACGCTGTTCTGGCTGCAGCGCCAGGATTACTACGATATCCGCCTGTCCGGCCCGCTGGGTCGCGGCGCCGCCCGCCTGACCGGACGTCCCGGCAAGGTCGCGCTGGAAGTCGCCAACCAGGGACGTTACGAAGCTCCGACCCCGGAAGCCCTGCTCGAAGAACAGCTGGGCTGGAACCTGCCGGTCTCGCATCTGGCCTGGTGGGTTCGCGGACTGCCCGCCCCCGACAGCAAGAGTCGCCTGACCCTGGATGGCGACAGCCGCCTGTCCAATCTCGAACAGGACAACTGGCAGGTCGAATACCTGAGTTATGCACAACAGAGCGGTTACTGGCTGCCCGAGCGGATCAAATTGCATGGCCGCGACCTTGACGTCACGCTGGTGATCAAGGAATGGCAACCACGCAAGCTGGGGCAGTAAGCATGAGCGCGCCACGACTGACCCTGCCCTCCCCGGCAAAACTCAATCTGATGCTGCATATCCTCGGTCGCCGTGAAGACGGCTATCACGAACTGCAGACGATTTTTCAGTTTCTCGATTACGGCGACGAAATCACCTTTGCCGTGCGCGATGACGGCGTCATTCGCCTGCATACGGAGTTCGCCGGCGTCCCCCACGACAGCAACCTGATCGTGCGCGCAGCCAAACAGCTTCAGGAACAGTCCGCATGCCCGTTGGGCATCGATATCTGGATCGAGAAAGTCCTGCCCATGGGCGGCGGCATCGGTGGCGGCAGTTCCAATGCAGCGACCACTTTGCTGGGCCTGAATCACCTCTGGCAACTGGGCTGGAACGAAGATCGCCTGGCCGCGCTGGGCCTTTCCCTGGGCGCCGACGTGCCGGTTTTCGTGCGGGGGCATGCGGCTTTCGCCGAGGGCGTGGGAGAAAAACTCACCCCGGTAGACCCCGAGGAACCTTGGTATCTCGTGCTGGTGCCGCAAGTCTCTGTAAGTACAGCAGAAATTTTTTCAGATCCGCTGTTGACACGTGACACTCCGCCCATTAAAGTGCGCCCCGTTCCCAAGGGAAACGGCAGAAATGACTGTTTGCCGGTGGTTGCAAGGCGTTATCCAGATGTACGTAACGCATTGAATTTGCTAGGTAAATTTACCGAAGCAAAACTGACCGGAACTGGAAGTTGTGTGTTTGGGGGCTTCCCAAGCAAAGCTGAAGCTGATAAAGTCTCGGCCCTTCTTACAGAGACCCTTACAGGGTTTGTAGCAAAAGGAAGCAACGTTTCGATGTTGCATCGCAAGCTGCAAAGTCTGCTCTAAAAGGAACCAAGTGCCAGGCACTTGATGCAACAGATACAGGGGCGTCGCCAAGCGGTAAGGCAGCAGGTTTTGATCCTGCCATGCGTTGGTTCGAATCCAGCCGCCCCTGCCATTTTCCTTATACTCATCCAGGTATACCCTCAGCCTTCAGGTACTGCGCGTGTCCAAGATGATGGTCTTTACGGGGAACGCTAACCCCGATCTGGCTCGGCGTGTCGTACGTCAGCTGCATATCCCTCTCGGTGACATCTCTGTCGGTAAATTTTCCGACGGCGAAATTACCGCTGAGATCAATGAAAATGTCCGCGGTAAAGACGTCTTCATTATTCAGCCGACTTGCGCTCCGACCAACGATAACCTGATGGAACTCGTCGTGATGGCTGATGCCTTCCGCCGCTCCTCAGCGACTCGAATCACTGCTGTAATTCCTTACTTTGGTTATGCCCGTCAGGATCGCCGTCCGCGTTCCGCACGCGTGGCTATCAGCGCGAAAGTCGTGGCTGACATGCTTACCGTAGTCGGCATCGACCGTGTTCTCACGGTTGATCTGCATGCTGACCAGATTCAGGGCTTCTTCGATATTCCGGTAGATAACATCTACGGCTCCCCGGTTCTGGTGGATGACATCGAAGACCAACGTTTCGAAAACCTGATGATCGTCTCCCCGGACATTGGCGGCGTCGTGCGTGCACGTGCCGTTGCCAAATCCCTGGGCGTGGATCTCGGGATCATCGACAAGCGCCGCGAGAAAGCCAATCACTCTGAAGTGATGCATATCATCGGTGACGTTGAAGGCCGTACCTGCATCCTGGTTGACGACATGGTCGATACCGCCGGCACCCTGTGCCACGCGGCCAAGGCCCTGAAAGAGCATGGCGCTGCCAAGGTCTTTGCCTACTGCACACACCCTGTGCTGTCGGGTCGAGCAATCGAGAACATTGAAAATTCCGTGCTGGACGAGCTGGTGGTGACCAACACCATCCCGCTGTCCGCTGCAGCACAAGCCTGTGCGCGTATCCGTCAACTGGATATCGCACCGGTTGTTGCCGAAGCGGTTCGCCGTATCAGCAACGAAGAATCGATCAGCGCGATGTTCCGCTAGGGCCCTGCCCTAGCCTTACATCTCGATGACGAAAAGCGCCCCGCCCCAGCATTCCTGTTGGGGCGGGGCTTTTTTGCCCATATCGCCTTTAGCGCTGGTCGCAAACGCTGGGGCGAGTGTGGTTATTTTGGAGATACAACATGAACGATTTTACTCTGAATGCTGAACTGCGTTCCGACCTGGGGAAAGGTGCGAGCCGCCGCCTGCGTCGTCTCGCAAGCCTGGTTCCAGCTGTAGTTTACGGTGGCGACAAATCCCCTGAATCCATCAGCATGCTGGCCAAAGAAGTTGCCAAACTGCTCGAAAACGAAGCGGCTTTCAGCCACGTTATCGAACTGAACGTTGGCGGCACCAAGCAAAACGTCGTGATCAAGGCGCTGCAACGTCACCCGGCCAAAGGCCACGTGATGCACGCTGACTTCGTACGCGTTGTTGCTGGTCAGAAACTGACCGCTATCGTTCCAGTGCACTTCATCAACGAAGCTGCTCCGGTCAAGAAAGGCGGCGAGATTTCGCACGTTATCGCTGAAATCGAAGTGTCCTGCCTGCCGAAAGACCTGCCTGAGTTCATCGAAGTCGACCTGGGCGACGCTGAAATCGGCACCATCGTTCACCTGTCGAACATCAAGGCCCCTAAAGGCGTTGAGTTCGTTGCTCTGGCTCACGGTAACGACCTGGCTGTTGCCAACGTTCACGCTCCACGTGTTGCTCCAGAAGCTGCAGAAGGCGCTGCAGAGTAATTCACTCTGCTTGCCGGAGTTACCGGAAACATCGCGGACTGGAACGTAGCGAGAAAGCGGGCGGGAACGCGGAGTTTACATAATGGTAAATGAGCACTTGTCGTCCACTTTCGCCGCACACTCCAGTCGCGGCGATGTTATCCACAACTCCAAGGAAGGGCCCCTATCGTGACTGCCATCAAACTGATCGTTGGCCTGGGTAATCCAGGCGCCGAATACGAACAGACCCGGCATAACGCAGGGGCCCTTTTTGTTGAGCGCATCGCCGAGAAACAAGGCGTCAGCCTTGTGGCCGATCGCAAATATTTCGGCCTGACCGGGCGCTTTTCGCACCAGGGTCAGGACATTCGCCTGCTGATACCCACCACCTACATGAACCGCAGCGGCCAGGCCGTGGCGGCATTGGCCGGTTTCTTCCGTATCAAGCCCGAAGAAATCCTGGTGGCGCATGACGAACTCGACCTGCCACCCGGCGTCGCCAAGCTCAAACAGGGCGGCGGGCATGGCGGGCACAACGGGTTGCGCGACATCATCGCGCAACTGGGCAACCAGAATACCTTTCACCGCTTGCGGCTTGGCATCGGCCACCCAGGCGTCGCCAGCATGGTCTCGAACTTTGTCCTGGGTCGTGCGCCGCGCGCCGAACAGGAAAAGCTCGATGCCAGCATCGATTTTGCCCTCGGCGTGCTGCCGGATATCTTCGCCGGTGAATGGAACCGTGCGATGAAAAACCTGCACAGCCAGAAGGCCTGACTCTTATCCGAGGGGAAACACCATGGGATTCAACTGCGGCATCGTCGGCCTGCCTAACGTCGGCAAGTCCACCCTGTTCAACGCCCTGACCAAATCCGGTATCGCGGCCGAGAACTTCCCCTTCTGCACCATCGAGCCGAACAGCGGCATCGTGCCGATGCCGGATCCGCGTCTGGACGCCCTGGCCGCCATCGTGGTGCCCGAGCGCGTGCTGCCGACCACCATGGAGTTCGTCGACATCGCCGGCCTGGTGGCGGGCGCCTCGAAAGGTGAAGGCCTGGGTAACAAGTTCCTGGCCAACATCCGCGAAACCGATGCCATCGCCCACGTGGTCCGCTGCTTCGAAGACGACAACGTGATCCACGTGTCCAACAGCGTCGACCCGAAACGCGACATCGAGATCATCGACCTGGAACTGATCTTCGCCGACCTCGACAGCTGCGAAAAGCAACTGCAGAAAGTCGCGCGCAACGCCAAGGGCGGTGACAAGGACGCCGTGGCGCAGAAAGCCCTGCTCGAGCAACTGATCGCGCACTTCACCGAAGGCAAGCCAGCGCGCAGCCTGATGAAGAACATGAGCGCCGACGAAAAAGCAGTGATCAAAGGCTTCCACCTGCTGACCACCAAGCCGGTCATGTACATCGCCAACGTTGCTGAAGACGGTTTCGAAAACAACCCGCACCTTGACGTGGTCAAGGCCATCGCCGAAGAAGAAGGCGCCGTGGTTGTGCCGGTCTGCAACAAGATCGAAGCGGAAATCGCCGAACTTGAAGACGGCGAAGAGAAAGACATGTTCCTCGAAGCCCTGGGCCTCGAAGAGCCTGGCCTGAACCGCGTGATCCGCGCCGGCTACGAAATGCTGCACCTGCAGACCTATTTCACCGCGGGTGTAAAGGAAGTGCGCGCCTGGACCGTCCGCGTCGGCGCTACCGCTCCGCAGGCCGCCGCGGTGATCCACACCGACTTCGAGAAAGGCTTCATCCGCGCCGAAGTGATCGCCTACAACGACTTCATCCAGTTCAAGGGTGAAGCCGGTGCCAAGGAAGCCGGTAAATGGCGTCTGGAAGGCAAGGACTACATCGTCAAGGACGGCGACGTGATGCACTTCCGTTTCAACGTCTGACGCGTTTTTGCCGGAGCTCAGTGGCGCTCATTAGAACGCCACTGACAATAGATCTCTTTAAATAAACAATAGGGCCCCATATGGGGCCCTATTTGTTTTCAGCCACAGAAAACTGGGGAATCCGAGTTCAAGATCAAGTCAGGCCTCACCACCGATCCCTCTTCCAAGCTCTTGCAGATGTGATTGTTCCTTCTGGCTCAGTCTTCTGGAAATTATCTACACGCCTTTAGCTCACTGATAACTCATCGTGAAAGTCGCCAATCCGTTTGCACTACCAGGCGATACATTTGGCGCAATCTGCACATAACGCGCACTGAGTGGAATCTGAAATACCGACACGCCCTGCGCGATTGTGCCCGCCTTCCATTGATTAGTATTCCCAGCAGAACTGGAGTCAGGCCCATAACCGAGCACGACATCCTCTTTGAGGATATGAATGCCCAGCCCGGATGCGGTCGATGCAGAAGTGAGCGACAACGTGGTGGAGGTATTGTCTGGACGGGACACGTCCGTCAGCGTGACATAGGAGCCGATCACAGTACCCACCTCTCCCCCGGAACAAGCCAAGGTAATGGTAAAAGGGCGAAGAGGAGATGTAGCACCCATGCCGGTAAAAGTCGTGGTCGCGATGTTGCCCATCGTTACCGGAATGGCCGGTGTGGAAACGGTACAAGTGGGTCCGGACGAGATACTGCTTTGACCCGCCACCGTAACCTGCCAGTCCCTGCAGCCGCCCTCCGCGCAGTTGAATTTGCTTGTCACCCGGGTTCCAACCGACAACTTCCCACTCTGAACCGGACCTGTCTTTATCAGCTCTATCCAGATGGTTTGCACATAAGAATCATTAACCTTCCAACCGGTTGCCCCGGGGTTGTGAGTGCCTGGGCTGGTGATCGGGATGGTGACTCCACCGGGAAAATTTCTGGCCCGCCATATAGCCCACCACCTGACGCCCAAGCCAGGAATATTGGTCTCGTAGACATCGGTAAATCCTGGCGCCAGTGCTCCATTACTCACTGAGCCCCAAATGGTGGCGTTTTCAGCGATGGTCCCGTCCACCAGTGTTGACGCTTCTCGAGGGGAGGTCCAAAGCGCCGCCCCGACTTGGGCGTTTCCTGGAACAACGATATTTGCCGGCAGAGAAATACTGGATGTTCGCGGATTGAACCATCCAGCGGCAAACACCTGGCTCGGCAGAAATGCAGAGCAAATAAAAAACAGAATAAACCCGAAGATAAAAATGCTGCGCTTCATATGAGAATCATCAGTACCGTCAAGAGGGGGGTGTATCGATCAACAGGGCAACAACCTTTGCATCCGAGCGGCTTTATCAGAGAGGTTTCGTACCGTCCGATGACAGGCACAATGTGGTCGCTATTTTCTGCAAGAAAGTTCGGCCTTCTCAATGAGACAATTCTTATATTCCTAATTTCAGAGAGGAAAAATCCTAAAGTGACTTCATGCGGCCGAGGACTATCTCTATGTGGATAGGGGTTGGTTGCCGTCATTACACAGCGGCAACTCCAGGTCTCTCTATTCCCCTTGCAGGCCAAGCTCTGACGGGCATCAAATCGCCAGCCAGCCCCACCCTCTTCTCGATAGAAAACCGGAGGCTTGGGTAACTCCAAGTATGAAAGTCACGGACACTTCATCGCGCCACGCGACAGGAGTACCCTGCGCACCGCTGACACTGTCAGATACTTGCATGCGTTCTGCTTAACTCTATGCTCTCGCTACGCACGGACAGGAACCCGCCACAGATGCAAAGGAAAGTAATACTCGTCGACGATCATCTGCTGACACTGATCGGCATCCGCGCCTCGCTCAGCGGCGACAGCACGTTGCAGATCGTCGGCGAGGCCCAGAATGTCGAAGGGCTGTTCCAGCTGTTGGCCGAACAGCCCTGCGATCTGGTCGTCACCGATCTGATGATGCCCCACAGCCAACAGGCCGACGGCATCCGTCTGATCGAACAGTTGCGCCGCCGTTACCCCGAGATCGCAGTCATCGTGGTGACCATGCTCAACAACCCGGCGCTGCTGGCCTCGATCCTCAAGCTCGGGGTCCAGGGGGTGATCAGCAAGCGCGGGGTACAAGGCGACCTGCAAAAGGCCATTCGCGCAAGCCAAGCCAAACCCTTCGTCTCCCCGTCCATCCGGCATCTGTTCGACCCCGTGGAGCCTATGGCCGAGGTCGATCAACTGTCCCCTCGCGAAGTCGAGGTGCTACGCCTCTACGGCGCCGGGCTGTCGGTCAATGAAATAGCCACGCACCTCAATCGTTCCAAGCAGACCATCAGCAGCCAGAAGAGCAGCGCCATGCGCAAGCTGGGCCTGGACAGCAACGCCAGCCTCTACCTGTACATCCAGGAAGTCGGGCTGGCCTGAGACTATGCCGAACCCTCCAGCCGGCCTGCCGCGCCTGATCCTCTGGATCACGCTCTTGCTGACCAGTGTCGCGTCCCTGGGCGCCGCCGAGCCTGAGCCTGCGCCGCTGTCCCTGGCTACGCTGATGGCCATGCGTCAGACGCTGCCCCCTCGCCCGCTACGGGTCGCCGAGGTGAGCGCCTCCAACGAGCAACCCGAGCCTCGTGGCAACGATGTGCTTAACCAGATCACCAACGACTACCTGGAACACATCAGCCAGTTTCTCGAACTGCCGATTCAACGGGTGCCCTACCCTTCGGTGGACAGTGCCATCGCCGCCCTGATCGCTGGGGACATCGATCTGATGCCCCGCGCCACCGAGTACGAAAGAAAACAGCCTGGGTTCATCTACAGCAAGCCCTACCTGGACAACGAGCCGATCATCGTCGGGCGCATCGCCGACAAGGACCTGTCCCCTGACCTGGCGGGCAAACGCGTGCTGGTTCCGGCCTACTATGTGCAGGCTGAAACAGTCGGCAAGGCCTACCCCAAGGCTGAACTGATCGTGATCAACAGCATTGTCGAAGGCCTGCAGCGCCTGTCCGACGGCGAAGCCGACGCCCTGATCGGCGATCAGCTGCGCAGCAATTTCTACATGCGCAGCCTGGCCAACCTCAAGCTGCAGAACAAGTACGTCGCCAATCTGCCGGCCATGGGTTTCAGCTTCGCCGCCCGCGGGCATGAGGACAATCTGGTGCCCCTGATCAACGCCGCGCTGAAGACCGTTTCCCGGGAGCGCAAGCAGGAGATATTGCAGCACTGGGAACGCTCGCCCTGGCTGTTCGCACCGACCGACTCCTTCGCCCTCAACAGCGCGGAAGACAGCTGGCTCAAGCGTCTTCCTTCGCTGAACCTGATCGCCCACGAAATCCCCAATTACCTGTACCGCAAGGACGACGGCCAATGGGCCGGACTGGCGTTCAATGTGCTGCGCAGCCTGGCCGACGACTACCAACTGCAACTGAACATCATCGACAGCCAGTCCCCGGATATCGACCGCCAGCGCCTGGAACGGGATGAGGCGCAAATCGCCCTGTCGCTGGCACCGACTCCGGTCCGGCAAAAGAGCCTGTTATTCAGCGATGGCTTCGGCACCGAGTACTGGGCCTTCATTACCCGCGAGGGCGCCAGTTCCCCCAGCTCGCTAGCGGCCCTGGAGGGCAGGCGCCTGGCGCTCGCCGCCGGACATCCCCTGCAGCCTCTGCTCCAGAGCCGCTACCCGAGCATCGAACTGGTACTCACCGACCACTATTCCCAGGCCGTGCATCTGGTCGAACAGGGCATGGTCGACGCCACGCTGAACAGCGCCGCCGATGCCCAACTGCTGGACAATCCCCGGCTCCGGGCCGGCAAGCAGTTCCAGGCCCAGGCCGAGCCCCTGGTGTTCGCCGTATCGGCCAAGCACCCGGAACTCCTGAGCATTCTCAACAAGCTCCTGTATTCGTTGAAAACTTCGGACGGCAACCAGGACCGCATCAGCATCCAGGCGCGCCCCGCCACCAAGGGTTCGCTCTGGGCCTACCTGCCGAGCTGGGTCTGGCAAAGCGCCGCGCTGGTCCTGGTGCTGGTGCTGCTGTCGTTTTACTGGAACTGGCGCCTGCGGATTCAGATCCGCCAGCGGCGCGTCGCGCAGAATCAGCTCAAGGATCAACTGGCCTTCCAGTTCGCCTTGCTCAACGGCTTGCCCATCCCGCTTTACGTGCGTGACTTGCAAGGGCGCCTGAGCACCTGCAACCACGCTTATGAGCAGTTCTTCGGCCGGTCCCTGGACGAGATGCGCGGCACCACGCCGCAAGAGCAAGGCATCGCCCCACGCGCCCTGGCCCTGGATCTGGAGGAGCAGCACCAACGGCTGCTGGATAACCGCCAGTCGCAATTCCTCGACAGCGTGATCGAGGTCGATGGCCAGGCCCATCATATCTACCAATGGCTGGTGCCCTTCTACACCGCACTCGGCAAGCAGCAGGGCCTGCTGGGCGGCTGGATCGACATCAGCGTGCGCAAGCACCTGGAACACAAGCTGCTCGAAGCCCAGCAGCAGGCAATCGACGCCAGCGCGGCGAAAAGCCAGTTCCTCGCGACCATGAGCCATGAGCTGCGCACCCCGCTGAACGCCATGGTCGGCCTGCTGGAGCTGGAAACCAGCGGCGCGTCCCCCCCTTCGCAAAACCTCAGCATCGCCCAGCAGTCGGCGCAATCGATGATCGACCTGATCGGCAACATTCTCGATCTGGACAAGGTCGAGACCGGCCAGATGGAGCTGGTGCCCGGCCCCACCGACCTCGATCAACTATTGGCCAACTGCCTTGAGCTGTTCGCCGCGCAGGCCCGGGAAAAACACCTGGAGCTGAAGCTGCAACACCGCCTGCCCCCCGAGCGGCGCTACCAGGTGGACGCCCTGCGCCTGACGCAGATCCTTCACAACCTGCTGTCCAACGCCTTGAAGTTCACGAACCAGGGCTGGGTCGAACTGTCGGTCCAGGAGCTGGACTCGGGGCCTCGGCAAAGCCGCCTGATGTTCCATGTCAGCGACACCGGCATCGGCATCGCCGAGGATCAGCAGCCGCAGATTTTCGCGCCTTACCAGCAAGCCCACGCCGAGATCGCCCACCTGCACGGCGGTTCCGGCCTGGGCCTGAGCATCTGCAAACAGCTGGTCGAGCTCATGGGCGGCAACATCCGCCTCGCCAGTGCGCCGGGCCAGGGTTGCCGGGTCAGCTTCGAACTGACCCTGCCCTGGCAACCGGACAAGGACGAGCCGCAGCATGCCCTTCAAGGCGCTACGGCGGTGGCCGGGTTGAATGTACTGATCGTCGACGACGTCTCCACCAACGGCCTGGTGCTCGAACAGCAACTGCTCAGGCTCGGCCATCGCGGGACCTACGTCAGCAATGGCAAGGCGGCCTTGCAAGCCTGGGAGCAGGGCCACTTCGATGTGCTGGTCACCGATTGCAACATGCCGCACATGGACGGCTACGCCCTGGCCCGCAGTGTCCGTGCCGCAGAACAGGCGCGCGGGCTGCCCAGGACCCCGATCATCGGCTACACCGCCCGCGCCCTGGCAGACGAAAAGCAGCGTTGCCAGGCGGCCGGCATGGACGACCTGATGATCAAGCCCATCGTCCTCGAGCGCCTGCGGGAAATACTCGGCAAGCTGAAAGCGCCCGGGCTATCCAGTTCATCCCTCAATGCCCCCCTCACGCCGCCGCCCACCCCAGCGCCTGACGAGGAGGCTGCCGCAACGTTCGACCTGACCTACCTGGAGGGCTTCCAGAGCGATCCGCAGCTCAAGGAGCGCTTGCTCCAGGAGCTGCGCCGGAACCTGGAGCAGGAGCGCGAGCTGCTGAGCGCCCCGCTGCCCGACACGCCGGAGTTCCTCGAACAGTGGGTCCACCGGGTCAGCGGCCTGGCCTGCACGGTCGATTCGCCGGCGTTGATGCGGGCCTGCCTCGACCTGCAACGTGCGGCTCGTGGAAGCGAGCAGGACCTGGAGGCGCAACGCCACGCGGTGCTGTCGGTCATCGAACGCATGCTGCGCGATATCGAACGCCACGGCTGACCCGTCCCGGGCAGCCCTGAGCAACAATCCCGGCCCTGGGCAACCCCAGGCCGCCCTCCTGAAACATTTTGTTCCATTCCCTGGCTCGCCGTTTCGTACTCGTCTCATACAAGGCAAAAGCCCCGCTCGGCATCCTAGGCCCCCTTCGAAGCCGGGCGCCGCGGACCAGGAACACTCCAGCTCGACCCATTGGGCGGCCGGCATCGAAGAACTCAAAAAAAGACTCTTTCATATCCCTAATTCAAGGTGATTCGATGCTTCATAACACCCGCGCCAGCGCCATGCGCAAGCTTCCGTTGGCCATCACCCTCGGCCTGGCTTCGCTGGCCAGCCAGCAAGCCTTCGCCCACGGTTATGTCGAAAGTCCGAAGTCCCGTGCCTTCATGTGCTCCGCCACCGGCGGTAACCTCAACCGCGATTGCGGCCCCGTCACTTACGAACCGCAGAGTGTCGAGTACTCGCCATCGGTCCAGCATCACTACCCCAAGGATTACTGCTCGGGCGACTTCACTAAATGCGGTCCGGCGAACGGCACCATCCCGGCGGGCGGCATCACCAGCTTCTCGCAGCTCAACGAGCAGACGGCGACCCGCTGGGAGAAAACCACGATCAAGCCGGGCATGAATGAATTCACCTGGCACTACTCCGCCGGTCACGCCAGCGCCTACTACCAGTTCTACATCACCAAGAAAGACTGGAACCCGAACCAGCCGCTGACCCGCGACTCCTTCGAGATGACCCCGCTGCTCAATGAAAACGCCGGTGGCGTGCGTCCGCCGGCCGGTGGCAAGACCCAGCACAAGGTCAACATTCCTGCTGACCGTAGCGGTTACCACGTGATCCTGGCGACCTGGAAAATCGCCGACACCGCCGCCACCTTCTACCAGGCCATCGACGTCAACATCGACAACGATGGCGCGCCGATTCCTGACTGGAAAATCCTCGGGGCCGTACAGCCTGAACAACTGCAAGTCGGCGACAAGGTCAGCACTCGCGTGTTCACCAATGCCGGCGAACAGCAGAACCGCCAGACCCGCCTGAACATCGAGACCGCCGAGCAGGCCAACGCCAACACCTGGCCGTTCCTGTTGGCGGAAAAGGTCAACAAGGCCAATGCCGGTTATGTGATGGGCGAGCTCAACGCCAACAACGAAGTCGTGCCCAACTACGGCAAGAACACCATGTACGCCAAGAACAACAGCGACGTGGTGCGTGTGGAAATCCAGAAAGAGCAGCCGAGCATTCCTGGCGAGCTGAAACTTTCCGGCCTGCAGGCCGAGTACACCTTGAAGGACAACGCCACCGACCTGCACTTCAACGCCATTGCCCAGGGCGGCAAGTACACCATCAGCTCGACGGTCTTCAACGGCAAGAACGAAAGCATTGCTCACGTACAAGCCGAGCCTGGCAACAACACGCCGCACTTCTCCATCCCGCTGCGTAACGTCAGCGAAGGTGAGTACGACGTGGTAGTCGTGGCCAAGCCGGAGAAAGGCGAGCAGCTGCAACAAAGCCAGCGCATCACCCTCAAAGCCGAAGAAGTGGGCGGCGGCGGTGATTACGACTTCGTCTTCCCCAAAGGCCTGACCGGCTACAAGGCCGGCACCAAGGTCCTGGCCAAGGACGGCAACGTCTATGAGTGCAAGCCGTTCCCTTACAGCGGCTACTGCATCCAGTGGAACGCTGGCGCGACTCAGTTCGAGCCTGGCGTTGGCAGCAACTGGAAGGACGCCTGGATTCGCAAGTAATCCATAACCTGACCAACCGCAGCGTGGTGCCCCGGCACCGCGTTGCGGACCTTGGGAATCGACATGAATCACCCTCACTACTCAAGACCGCGCAGGCTGCTGCACTGGCTGTTCGCCGCCGTTGTGCTATGGGCCACGATCAGCGGCTATGCCAGCGCCCTGTTGCAGCCGCCAAGCTCGGTCCAACAGGCGATCGCCTTTATCAATGTCTCGCTGACCACCCTGCTGGTGCCGCTGTTCGTCCTGCGGCTGTTCTACCTCGTGCGTCATCCCGCTCCGGCGGCGCCCGCCCATCAGAGCGCGGCTGAGCGCAAGCTGGTGCATGCCGGGCATGCCGCCCTGCTGGTCACCCTCGGCACCGTGCTGTTCAGCGGCGTGCTGATGATGTCGCGCCCGATCGACCTGTTCGGCCTGCGGCTCCCGCAACCCTTGCAGGACCCGGCGGCCATCACCTTTTTCGAAGAGCTTCACCATTACAGCTGCATGGCCCTGGCCCTGCTGGTGGCCGGCCATATCGCCGCGGTGATCCTCCACCAAATGCGCGGGCACGGCGTGCTCAAACGCATGCTGCCCAAACGCCCATGAAAACGCTGCTCTCATGGCGCCCGCGCGGCTCCGGCCAACGCTACCTGCTGCCCGCCAGCCTGGTCGCCCTGGGTCTCTGGCTGAGCTGGCTCGGCCTCGACAGCTGGAGCTACCGGCAAGTCGTGGCGGGCCAGCCGGTGCCGAACGCGGTACCGAGCGCCAGCGCCGAAAAGCTGCTGCCCGCGCCCCTGGACGATCGCAACATCGCCAGGGTGTTCGGCGCCGTGCCGGTCGAATTCGACAGCGCGCAGGCCAGCCTGCCGCTGGTCCTGCTCGCCAGCCTGCTGGGCAACCAGCCCGAACAATCCAGGGCCCTGATCCAGTACGCCGACAGCCGGGCCTTCTACTCCCCGGGCGAACGCCTGCCCGACGGCACGCTGCTCAAGAGCGTCAGCGCCGATCAGGTGGTGGTGCTGCGCAACGGCCGTGAACAGAACCTGCTGCTACCCGGGCGCCAGCTGCGCCTGCTCAGCCCCCAGACAACCCCACCGGAGGTCGCCGACCGAAAAGCCACGGCCCTTCTGCGAGCGATAGAGAACACACCATGAAACTGTCCAAGATTGCAGGCGCCGTGCTCAGCCTCGGCCTTCTTTTGAGTGCCATGCCCAGTAGCGCGGCCCTCACCACCCAGCGCCTGTGGACGCTGAACATGAAGGACGCCGAACTGCGCGACCTGGTCAGCGAAGTCGGTGAAATCACCGGCAAGACCCTGGTGGTCGATGCCCGGCTGCAAGGCAAGGTCAGCGTGCAATCGTCCAATGCACTGGACAAGGACGGTATCTACTCGCTGTTCCTCAGCGTGCTGCGCAGCCAGGGTTTCGTAGCCCTGGACCAGGGCGACCGGGTGCTGATCGTGCCGGCGGTGGAAGCCAAGACCAAATCCAGCGAGCAATCGGGCGATGAGTTCGTGACCCGGGTCCTGGACCTGCGCAACGCCAACGCCGCGGAAATCTCCGGGGTGGTGCGCCCGCTGGTGAGCGACGACGCCTATGTCGCGCCCTCGGCCAGCTCCAACGCGCTGGTGGTTTCCGACAGCGCCAGCAACGTCGAGCGCATCCGCCAGGTGGTCAGCGAACTGGACCAGGCCGGCAACCGCTCGTTCAGCACCGTGGCGCTCAAGCACGCCTGGGCCAGCGATGTGGCCCGGACCCTGAACGAAAGCATCAGCCAGACGGGCAACGGCCCCAGCGACGCCAAGGCCGTGGGCGACGCCCGCAGCAACCGGGTGATCCTCGCGGGCTCCGCCCAGGCCCGCCAGCGCATGACCGCTCTGGTCAAGGCCATCGACGTGCCGAGCAATGCCAATGACAGCGCGCGGGTGGTACGCCTGCACCACAGCGATGCGAAAAAACTCTCGAAGCTGCTCGACGGCATCGGCAAGCGCCTGGAAGACGGCAATCGCGGTGGCGGCGAAGGCAAGGGCGGCGGCAACTCGATACTGGTGAGCGCCGACGAAAGCCAGAACGCCCTGGTGCTGATGGCCGACCCGGCGCAACTGAGCATGCTCGATAAAGTCATCACCCAGCTGGACCAGCCACGGGCCCAGGTGCTGGTGGAAGCGGCCATCGTCGAAGTCAGCGGCGACATCAACGAAGCCCTCGGCGTGCAATGGGCCGCGCGCGCCGGCAACGTCGCCGGCGGCACCAATTTCAGCGGCACCGGCCTGTCGATCGGCACCCTGCTGGGTAACGGCAAGGACAAGAACATCACCCTGCCGGACGGCGCCATCATCGGCATCGGCACCAGCAATTTCGGCGCGCTGGTCACCGCCCTGTCCAGCGACTCGAAGAACAACCTGCTGTCCACCCCGAGCCTGCTGACCCTGGACAACGAAGCGGCGGAAATCCTCGTCGGCCAGAACGTGCCCTTCCAGACCGGCTCGTACACCACCGACACCGCCGGCGCCAGTAACCCCTTCACCACCGTGGAACGCCAGGACGTCGGCGTGACCCTCAAGGTGACGCCGCACATCAACGAGGGCAACACCCTGCGCCTGAAGGTCGAGCAGGAAAGCTCGGAACTGGCCAGCGCCCCGCCCGGCATCACCACCAGCGACGTGATCACCAACAAGCGCTCGGTGAAAAGCACCATCCTCGCCGACGACGGGCAGATCATCGTGCTCGGCGGCCTGATCAAGGACAACGTCAAGACCCAGGTCAGCAAGGTGCCGGTGCTGGGCAGCATTCCCCTGCTCGGCCGGCTGTTCACCAGCACCAAGGACGTCACCGAAAAGACCAACCTGATGGTCTTCCTGCGGCCGACCCTGGTGCGCGGCAGCGCCGATGCCGTCAACGTCAGCCAGCGCAAGTACGACGACCTGCGCAAGCTGCGCGCCAACGGCGACAGCCGCAGCGGCCTGGCCCTGCCCGCCGACTCGCGCCAGCTGTTCGATGCCGCCCCGCAGGATGGGACCCTCGACATTCGCGCCAGAGAGCCACGCCGATGAACCCGGTCGCGCGCCTGCCCTTTGGCTTCGCCAAGCGTCATGGGGTCCTGCTGGAATCCCTGGAAAACGGCCTGCGGCTTTATTGCCGGGCCGACACGCCGGTGGAAATCCTCGCCGAGGTCCGCCGTTGCCATGGCCCGTTGCGGGGCCAGCGGATACTCGACGCCGCACAGTTCGCCGAGTTGCTGGCCGAGCACTATCGCGATGGCCGCGACGACGCCATGCAAATGGCCGAGGGCCTGGGCGACCAGATCGCCGGCCAGGACGACCTGGCCAGCCTGGCCGAGCAACTGCCGCAGATCACCGACCTGCTGGAGCAGGAAGACGACGCGCCGATCATTCGCCTGATCAACGCGATCCTCGGCGAGGCGGTGAAGGTCAAGGCTTCGGATATCCACCTGGAAACCTTCGAGCAGCACCTGTCCGTGCGCCTGCGGGTCGACGGCCTGTTGCGCGAAGTGCTGCGCCCGCGCCGGGAACTGGCGGGCCTGCTGGTGTCGCGGATCAAGGTCATGTCCAAGCTCGATATCGCCGAGAAGCGCATCCCCCAGGACGGCCGCATCGCCCTGCGCATCGGCGGCCATGAAGTGGACGTGCGGGTCTCCACCCTGCCTTCGGCCTACGGCGAGCGGGTGGTCATGCGCCTGCTCGACAAACAGGCCGGGCGCCTGAACCTGGGGCGGCTGGGCATGGCCGAGGCGATCCGCGACAAGCTGGAAGACGCCCTGCTGCGCCCCCACGGCATCCTGCTGGTCACCGGCCCTACCGGCTCCGGCAAGACCACCACGCTGTATGCCGGGCTCAGCAGCCTGAACAACCAGACGCGCAACATCCTGACCATCGAAGACCCGGTGGAATACCACCTGGCCGGCATCGGCCAGACCCAGGTCAACACCAAGGTCGACATGACCTTCGCCCGTGGCCTGCGCGCCATCCTGCGCCAGGACCCGGACGTGGTGATGGTCGGCGAGATCCGTGACCGGGAAACCGCCGACATCGCCGTGCAGGCCTCCCTCACCGGCCACCTGGTGCTGTCCACCCTGCACACCAACAGCGCCATCGGCGCCGTCACCCGCCTGCTGGACATGGGCATCGAGCCCTTCCTGCTGTGCACCTCGCTGCTCGGCGTGGTCGCCCAGCGCCTGGTGCGGGTGCTCTGCGGCGATTGCAAGAGCGCCGCGCCGGCCGACGCCGCGGCCTGCCGCCAGTTGCACCTCGACCCGCAACAGGCCCCGGTGCTCTATCACCCGGTCGGCTGCCCGGCCTGCCAGCACAGCGGCTATCGCGGCCGCCAGGGCATCTACGAACTGGTGCTGTTCGACGAACCGCTGCGCCAGTTGATCCACGAAGGGGCTGGCGAGGCCGCCTTGACCCAGTACGCGCGCCAGCATGCCCACAGCCTGTTCGCCGACGGCCGGGACAAGGTGCTGCAAGGCGTCACCAGCGTCGAAGAACTGCTACGTGTAACCCGGGAGCACTGACCGTGGCCGCCTACGAATACCTCGCCATGTGCAACGCCGGGCGCAAGACCCGCGGCGTGCAGGAAGCCGACAGCGCGCGGCAGGTCCGCCAACTGCTGCGCGAACGCAACCTGATCGCCCTGCAGGTCAAGCCGGCCCGCGGGCAAAAGGACCGCTCTGGCGCCACGCTGACCAGCAGCCAACGCCTCAGCCCGGCGCAACTGGCCTTGCTCACCCGCCAGCTGGCGACCCTGGTCCAGGCCGCTCTGCCCCTGGAAGAAGTGCTGGCCGCGGTCGCCGCTCAATGCAGCAAACGCGCGCAGCAAAGCATGATGCTGGCGATCCGCGCACGGGTGCTGGAAGGCCATGACCTGGCCCGAGCCATGGGCGAATACCCGCGCGCCTTCACCTCGATGTACCGGGCCACGGTGGCCGCCGGCGAACGCGCCGGCCACCTGGCCCAGGTACTGATGCAACTGGCCGACTACACCGAGGCCCGGCATGCCGCCCGCCAGCAGCTGCAGCTAGCCATGTTGTATCCGAGCATCCTGCTGCTGGCGGCCTTCGGCATCGTCGGCTTCCTGCTCAGTTTCGTGGTGCCGGATGTGGTCACGGTGTTCATCGACAGTGGCCAGCGACTGCCGGTGCTGACCCGCGGCTTGATCGCCACCAGCGACTTCGCCCGGGACTACGGTCTGCTCCTGCTGCTGATGCTCGGCAGCCTCGCCGCCGGCCTGCGCGTGGCCCTGCGCAAGCCCGCCCTGGCCATGCGCTGGCATCAGGCCCAGCTGCGCTTGCCGGTGATCGGGCGGGTCATCCAGGCCAGCAACAGCACCCGTTTTGTCAGCACCCTGGCGATTCTCGGACGCAGTGGCGTGCCACTTGTTGATGCTCTGGAGATTTCCGCCGAAGTGGTCGCCAACCAGCAGATTCGTACTCGTATGAAAGACGTGGCGCGTGCCGTACGCGAAGGTAGCGGGCTGACCCGGGCCCTGGAACAGAGCGGCGATTTCCCGCCGATGATGCTGTACATGATCGCCAGCGGCGAACGCTCGGGGGAACTGGACGGCATGCTCGAACGCGCCGCCCACCAACAGCAGACCCAGCTGTCCAACGGCATCGCCATGCTGGTCGGGCTGTTCGAGCCGGCGATGCTGGTGTTCATGGGCGCCAGCGTGCTGGTGATCGTCCTGGCGATCCTGATGCCCATTCTCAACCTCAACCAACTCATCACCTGAAGAGCACACAACATGCGCAACCCTTCCCGCCAACGCGGCTTCACCCTGATCGAGATCATGGTGGTCGTGGTGATTCTCGGTGTCCTGGCCGCCCTGGTGGTCCCGCAGATCATGAGCCGTCCGGACCAGGCCAAGGTCACCGCCGCCCGCAGCGACATCAAGGCCGTGGCCACCGCCCTGGAAATCTACAAGCTCGACAACCATCACTACCCGTCGACCCAGCAGGGCCTGGAAGCCCTGGTGAAGAAACCGGCAGGCATGCCGGCGGCCCTCAACTGGAACCCCGACGGCTACCTCAAGCGCCTGCCCAAGGACCCCTGGGGCAACCCTTACCAGTTCCTCGCCCCGGGTCGCGAAGGTTCGGCCTACGACCTGTACTCCTTCGGTGCCGACGGCCGCAACGGCGGCGACGGCACCAACGCCGACATCGGCAACTGGGAGCCTTGAAGTGCGCAAGCCAATGGCGGGTTTCACCCTGCTGGAGCTGCTGGTGGTCATGCTGATCATCGGCTTGCTGGCCGGCATGGCCGGGCTGGTCCAGAGCGACTCGAGCGGGCAGAAGGCCCGGCGCGAGGCCGAACGCCTGCAAAACCTCATTGGCTTGCTGCGCGAAGACGCAGTGTTGAACAACCTCAATCACGGCCTGCGCCTGGAGCCGGACCACTACACAGTGCTGAGCCTCGACCGCGGCGGCCAGTGGCAGGCCGACAAACGCTTCAAGGAACACCGGCTGCCCGGCGAGCTGCGCCTGAACCTGCAGGAGCCACCAGGCCCAAATAAAGGCCTGGGCCAGGGCAAGGAGCCGCAACTCTGGGTACTGGCCAACGACCAGATCTCGCCCTTCAGCCTACAGCTGGAGTACCGCCAGCAACCGCTGCTGTCGCTGTCCAGCGACGGTGTCGAGGAGGTGCGTCTTGCCCCGGTGCAATGAACAGGCGGGCTTCACCCTGCTGGAAGTGATGGTCGCCCTGGCCATTTTCGCCGTGCTGTCGCTGTCGCTCTACAGCGCCACCGAACACCTGATCGGCAACAACGGCGGCCTCAGCGAACGGACCCTGGCGCAATGGCTGGCGGACAACCGCCTGAACGAACTGCGCGCCGGCATGCGCCAGGCCCAGAGCCAGCACCAGGAACCGATCCGCTTCGCCGGGCGCGACTGGCTGCTGACCAGCGAAACCGCCGCGGCGCCCGACCCGCGTCTGCTGAAGATCGTGCTCGAAGTCTCCACCGACGCCCCCGTGCCCCGACAGCGCGCGCGCCTGGCCGGTTACCTGGAGGCCCGCCCATGAAACGCCGGCAACAGGGCTTCACCCTGCTCGAAGTGCTGATCGCCATGGCCCTGTTCAGCTTGCTCGGCCTGGCCTGCTATCAACTGCTCGAACGCATGATGCACACCGACCAGCGGATTCATCAGCACGAACTGCAACTGCGGCGCCTGCAACGCGCGGTGGGCATCTTCGAACGTGACCTGACCCAGGCCATCGCCTACCCGGTCAATGGCAGTTCGGCGCGCCAGGCCCTGATCGGCGAGCCCGGGCGGATCCAGCTGGTACGCGGCGGCTGGAGCAATCCCTTGCAGCAGGCACGCAACGACCTGCTGCTGGTCACCTATCGCTGGAGCGACAAGCAATGGCTGCGCGAATACCGCAGCCCGGTGGACGGTCCCGACCTGTCCGGCACCGCCGCGCAACAACTGCTGCTCGATGGCGTCCACCTCGAACGCCTGCGCTACATCGACGACCAGGGTAAGGCCCATTCCAACTGGCCCGTCGGCCAGGCGCCATTGAGCCTGCCCCAGGCCATCGAGCTGGAACTCGACGCCCCCGGTTATCCCGGCCTGCGGCGGGTGATCCTACTGCCGGGCTTCAAGGGGCTGGACCATGGTTAAGGCTTGTAGACAACGGGGCATCGCGCTGATCAGCGTGCTGTTGATCACCTCCCTGGCGACCCTGATCGTCAGTGACATGCTGGCCCGCCAGCGCCTGAGCCTGATCGGCAGTTCCAACCAGCTGTTGCAGCAACAACTGTGGCAACTGGCGCTCAGTGGCGAAGCCTGGGCCCGCGGCCAACTGCGCGATGACTGGCAGGGCGAACCGGAACCCAAGCGCGTACACCTGGGCCAACGCTGGGCCCACAGCACGCCGACCTTCGACATCGACGGCGGGCGTATCCGCATCCAGCTACAGGACCTCGGCGCGCGCTTCAACCTCGGCACCTTGCGCACGCCCAACGACCGCATCAGTCGTGTGCGCTACCAGCGTTTGCTCAAGGAACTCGACCTGCCGCCCCACGACCCCACGCGCCTGCCGCCGGTCCGTGGTTTCGACGGCAAGCCGCTCGCCTGGAACGACAGCAGCGAATTGATGCGCCTGGAAGGCGTCGACACAGCGGTCATGGAACGCCTGCGGCCCTGGGTCAGGACCACGCCGGGAGCCCTGAACCTCAACACCGCCCCGGCCGAACAACTGGCCAGCCTGGGCCAGCTCGACCTGGCCCAGGCCGTCGCCCTGGTGCAGGCGCGTCCCGCCGATGGCTACAAGACGGTGCAGGAGTTTCTCGACGCCCCCGTGCTGAAACAACACGAGATCAACAGCCAGGGGCTCGATGTCAGCAGCCGCTATTTCCAGGCGCTGCTGGATGTCGAACTGGGCGACCGCCAATTGCGCCTGATCAGCCGCCTGCGCATCGAGCAGGACGGCCAAGTCAGCGTACTGCAGCGCACCCTCGCCGCCCCTTCCCGTTTTCCGGAGTAACCCCATGCAAGCCTGGCTTTACCTCGCCACAGTGAATGCGGACGACGAGTCGCCCGTCACCTGGTGGCAAACCAACGGCGAGCCGGTGCACGGCACGCTGCAACAGGCGGCGGTGCTGGCCGGCCAGCGCCTGACCCTGCTGCTGCCGGCGGAAATCGCCAGCCATCACCGCTTCGACGTACCGCCGCGCAGCGGCCGCTGGTTGCAGCAAGCCATCCATTCGGTACTGGAAGAACGGCTGCTGGACGACCCCGAGCAGTTGCACCTGGCCCGCGGGCCGTTGCAGGCGCGGCGGCACTGCCGCCTGTTCGCCCTGCAACGGCAGTGGCTGGAGCAACTGCTGGAACGGCTGGCCAGTCATGGCCTGACGGCCGAGCGCATTCATGTCGATGCCGACTGCCTGCCGGACAGCCAGGCCCTGGCCCTGCGCTGCCACGACCGCTGGCTGATCGGCGGGGCCTGCCAGCAACGCCTGGCGCTCGACGACCAGGCCCTCGAAGAGCTGGCCCCGCTGCTGCCCGACACCCTGCAACGCAGCGAGGAAACGCCCTGGGCTCTGTTGGCCCGGGGCAGCGCGCAGGCCATCGATCTGCGCCAAGGGGCATTCGCCCTGCGCAGCCCGTCGCGCACGCCATGGCGGGCGCTGCTGGCAATCCTGGCCATCGCCTGCGGCGCTCAAGTGGCCCAGGACGTGGGCCATCGCTGGCTGCTGCAACAGAAGGCCGCCGAGGTGACCGAGGCCAGCCTGGAACTCTGGCGCCAACGCTTCCCCGACGAGCCCCGGGTGATCGACCTCGCCCGCCAGGTCCAGGCCCGTGCCCAGCAGGCCGGCCAGCCCCAGCAAAGCCTGGCGCGCCGGCTCGACAGCCTGGCCAGCCAATGGACCGGCAGCGATGGCGGCGATACGCGAATCCGCCGGCTGGACTACCAACAGGCGCAAGGCTGGACCCTGCAAGTCAACGCGCCGGATTTCTCCACCCTCGAACGTCTGCGCGAAGCCCTCGCGCAGCAGGGCGCGAATGTGCAGGCCGACTCGGCCGTGCTCGCTCCCGACGGGGTCAGCGCCCGCCTGAAAATCACGGACTAACCCATGACCACCCTTTTCAATCGTTACTCGAACCGCTGGCAGCAGCTACCGCCCCGCGATCGCCTGGCTCTGAAGCTGCTCAGCCTGTTTCTGGCCGTGACGCTGTTCTGGACCCTGCTCTGGAGTCCTCAGCGCCAGGCCCTGCGCCAGGCTGAACAGCAGTTCCAGGAGGCCCTGCAGTTGCAAACCGATCTGCTCAAACTGCCCTCGTCCACCCAGGCCCGCGGCCCGCAGGCCAACGGTCGGACCCTGGCCGGCCTGATCACCGCCAGCACGGCCGCGGCCAACCTGAGCATCGAACGCATGGACAGCGAAGAATCCGGACGCCTCAATCTCAACCTCGGCGGCGCGCTGCAAGACCTGCTGACCTGGCTGGACGACGTGGAAAACCAGGGCGTCAACCTGGTGTCGCTGCAGTTGGAGGTCGACCCTCAGGCCCTGGTCCAGGCGCGCCTGACCCTGGAGGCGAACTGATCGCACCCGCCGCTCAGCGGGCCGACTCCTCATCGACCCGCGCAGTGCCCAGCAGGCGCGGGCCCCAATCCTCGACCGCCGCCTGCTCGACCCGACGCTCCAGGGTGCGGCGCCAGGAGGGCACCAGCGGCAGCTCCAGGCACAGACGAATCTCCTCCACTGCCACCTCGCGGGAAAACAGCACCGCGCTCAAGCGCGACAGCGGCCACTGCTCGAAGGGGCGCTCGACCTGCTGCAACACGTCCCCGGCGCTCAGGCTGCCCGCCTCCAGCACCCGGTAATACCAGCCGGTGCGCCCACTCTGCTGGACCCGCAGCGACATGTCTTTCACGGCAAAGCGGTCATTGAGTTTCCAGCACGGCATGCGGCCCTGGGACACCTCCAGCAACACGCTGCCGACCCGGACCCGGTCGCCCAGGCAGACGTTCTGCTCGGTCCAGCCGTGGCTGCTGAAGTTCTCGCCAAAGGCGCCCGGCTGCTCCAGCAACGCATGCGGTCCCAACTCGGCGGCCCAGGCGGCGTAATGCTCGCGGGGATAGTGATGAATGGCTTTCTCGGTGCCGCCATGCACCCGCAGGTCGCCCTGCTCGTCTTCCAGCAGGCCCAGGGGACCGACCTGCAGGCTGCCGGTGCGCGGGGCCTTGGCGATCGCGCTCATAGACCCCGGCCGGCTGTAGGCCACGGCGCGGCCAGTCAACAGGGCATCGAGGGTTATACGCTCAGGGGTCATTACCTTACTCCATGGTTTCAGCGGCGAACGGATGTTCCCGGCAGATCAACTCACTGTCGACAGGTGCCAGCGGCCCTTCGGCCAGGCCCAAGCTCGGCACGTCCCGGGCCCTTTGGTTCAAGGCCTGCACTCAGGCTTTTCGGGTCCGCGGCAGGAAGATCGCCAGCAGGCCGAACAGCGGCAGGAACGAGCACAGGAAGTACACGTACTCGATGCCGTGGATGTCCGCCAAGTGGCCCAGCAGCGCCGCGCCGATCCCGCCGAACCCGAACATCAGGCCGAAGAACACCCCCGCGATCATGCCGACGTTGCCCGGCACCAGCTCCTGGGCGTAGACCACGATGGCCGAGAACGCCGACGCCAGGATGAAGCCGATCACCACGCTGAGCACACTGGTCCAGAACAGGTCGACATGGGGCAGCAGCAGGGTGAACGGCGCCACGCCGAGGATCGAGAACCAGATCACCGCCTTGCGCCCGATCTTGTCGCCGATCGGCCCGCCGAAGAAGGTCCCGGCCGCCACCGCGCCAAGGAACAGGAACAGGTGCAGCTGCGAGCTGGCCACCGACAGGTCGAACTTCTCGATCAGGTAGAAGGTGAAGTAACTGGTCAGGCTGGCCATGTAGAAATACTTGGAGAACACCAGCAGCCCCAGCACCACCAGGGCGCTGAGCACTCGCCCCCTGGACAGGCCGTGGGTCGCCGCCTGCCCCTGCTTGAGCTTGAACAGCTTGAGGTGGTTGGCGTACCAGCGGCTGATGGCATAGAGCAGCGCCACGGCGAACACCGCCAACAGGCCGAACCAGGCCACATTGCCCTGGCCGAAGGGAATGATGATGGCCGCCGCCAGCAGCGGGCCGAAGGCCGTGCCGGCATTGCCGCCGACCTGGAAGGTCGATTGCGCCAGGCCATAACGCCCGCCGGAGGCCAGCCGCGCCACCCGCGAGGCTTCCGGGTGGAAGGTCGAGGAGCCGACACCAATCAGCCCCGCCGCCAGCAGGATCAAGGCAAAGCTGCCAACTTGGGACATCATCAGAATGCCGATCAAGGTGCAGACCATGCCCACCGGCAACAGGTACGGCTTGGGGTGGCGGTCGGTGTAATAACCGACCCACGGCTGCAACAGCGAGGCCGTGAGCTGGAAGGTCAGGGTAATCAGGCCGACCTGGGTGAAGGTCAGGCCGTAGCTGGCCTTGAGCATCGGGTAGATCGCCGGCAGCACCGCCTGGATCAGGTCGTTGATCAAATGCGCCAGCGCCACCGCGCCAATGATACGCAGCACCAGGGGGCTGCTGTGTGAAGGCGCGGAAGTCGCCACGGAGGCGGACTGAACATTGCTGATAGCCATGAGAGTTTCCGTACAGCAGATGGATGCGCAGTTGCAGGGGTGGCCAATGTGCCATTTTTCGGTGCGCCGCGGCTATCCCCTTAGCTTGCTAACGACTTGAATATTTTCCTGAACTGTCCACGCTCACTGGCCAATCACCGCCTCCGGGAAGTCCGCTTCCAGCTCGGTTTTCAACCATTGGATAAACCACTGCACATCCGCCGAAAGCTCTTGCGACGGGGTCAACACCCGATAGCTTTCCAGCTTCACCTGATCGTCCAGTACCCGCATCAGCCTGCCCGCCTTGAGCTCCTCGCGCACCAGCACTTCGTTGGCCAGGGCAATGCCCTGGCCGCTTTCGGCCACCGACAGTGCATGGTCGTTGTTCACGTAGATCAGGTCGCTGGTGAGGTGGATATCCAGGCCGTTGGCGGCGAACCACATGTTCCACCACTCGCCGTCGTCGAAGTGGATCAGCTCGTGCTTCACCAAGTCGGCCGGGCTGTGGACAGCGTCGATGCTCGCCAGGTACGCCGGGCTGCAGATCGGAAACACCCGCGGGCAGATCAGCGTCGCCCGCGAGCCGGCGTATTGCCCGTCCAGGCCATAGGCGATGCCCAGGTCGGTGGTCTTGGCATCCACTTCGGTGAAGGTCGAGTTGGGCTCGATGGCGAATTTCAACCCCGGGCGCAAATGCCGCATGGCTTCCAGCCGCGGGGTCAGCCAGCGCTTGGCGAAGCCCGGCACCACCATGATCCGCAGCCAGCGTTCGGCGGCCTTGGGCCGCACATCCTTGCCGGCCTCGATGATCAGTTGCAGGGCCGCAGCGATCTTGCGGTGGTATTTCTCCCCCGCCGGCGTCAGGGTGACGCCGCGCGAAGTGCGCTCGAACAAGGGCGTGCCCAGCCATTCCTCCAGCAGCTTCACATGGCGGCCAATGGCCGGCTGGGTCACGTGCAGGGCTTTCGAGGCTTCGACATAGCTGCCCAGGCGGGCGGCGGCATCAAAGGCACGCACGGCGTTGAGCGGTGGCAAACGGTGCTCAGGCATGGTTGGAAACGCCTTTAGCTATTAAATTATTTAACAGCTGCTATGTTAAAATTGAAGTTTCGCCCCCGCAACCCCTCACTGATAATCGCCTGCAGCAGAACAATAAAGAGCCTGCAAGACCGGCTCGCCACACACCCGAACACATCTCGATCCTGCCCAGAACAATAATATCCATGGCCTTACCACGCAGCGTCGTGCAGACGTTTGCCAAGGGCGATGGGGGAATCGGAGGTTACGCATGAATGCCCTGCATTCGCTGCAAACGCTGGCTGTGTCTATCCGCGCCGTACGCAAAGTCTATGGCGATCCACACACCGGGCCGGTGGCGCTGAAAAGCATCGATCTGGACATCCGCGACAACGAATTCTTCACCCTGCTCGGCCCGTCCGGCTGTGGCAAGACCACCTTGCTGCGGATGATCGCCGGGTTCGAGTTTCCGACCCAGGGCGAGATCCTGCTCTACGGCGAGAACATCGCCAACCGCCCACCCTTCCAGCGTCCGGTCAACACGGTGTTCCAGCACTACGCGCTGTTTCCGCACATGAGCATCGCCGAGAACCTGGCCTTCGGCCTGGAATCCCAGCCCATGGGCAAGGTGCTGGGCAAGGCGCAGATCGCTGAACGGGTACGGGAAATGCTCGCCCTGGTGCAGATGGAGCGCTTTGCCACGCGCAAGCCGAGCCAGTTGTCCGGCGGCCAGCAACAGCGTGTAGCCCTGGCCCGTGCCCTGGCGCCCCACCCCAAGGTGCTGCTGCTCGACGAACCGCTTTCGGCCCTCGACCTCAAGCTGCGCCAGGCCATGCGCGAAGAGCTGAAAAGCATCCAGGCCAGGACCGGCATCACCTTTATCTTCGTCACCCACGATCAGGAAGAAGCCCTGACCATGTCCGACCGCATCGCCGTGCTGTCGGAAGGCGAGGTACAGCAGGTCGGCCGACCCGAGGATATCTATGAACGTCCATGCAACCGCTTCGTCGCCGACTTCATCGGTGAAACCAACTTCATCGACGCCAGCGTGACCCGCGTCGAAGCCGGCCTTGCCTGGTTCGCCGGGCCGGCCGGGCATCCACTGCCCGCCCAGCCATGCAGCGACGTCAGGGTCGGCGCGACTGTGGCCCTGTCGGTACGCCCCGAACGCCTGCACCTGCTGCCACAAGGCAGCGAAGGCGCCCTGCCGTGCCGGATCGAGGCACAGGTCTACCTGGGCACCGACCTGCAATACCAGGTCAGCCTCAGCGATGGCTCGCGCCTCACGGTGCGCACACCCAACAGCGTCGACCAGAGCCAGCGCTTCGCGGTGGGCAGCCAGGCCGGCCTGTTGTTCGACCGAGGCAGCGCCAGCGTCCTGCTGGATTGAGCACGAGGGTTCGTCATGCACACATCATCGCTATCCAACACCCTGGAACGGCGCAAGGCCTTGCACAGTTTTCTCGGGGTCAGCCCGGCGCTGCTGGCCATCGCCCTGTTTCTGATCGTGCCGATCCTGATCGTCATCGGCTACTCGCTGATGCAGGCCAACCCCTATGGCGGGGTCGATCCGGTCTTCAGCAGCGACGCCTACACCGCCCTGCTGTTCGAGCGGCAACTGGACGATAGCCTGGCCTTCGCCGACTCCTACCTGATCATCGCGCTGCGCTCGATCGGCATCGCCGGGCTGACCACGGTGATTACCCTGCTGATTGGCTTCCCGGTGGCGGTGTGGCTAGCCATGCAACCGCCACAGCGCCGCGGCCTGCTGATCTTCCTGATCACCGTGCCGTTCTGGGCCAACCTGCTGATCCGCACCTACGCCTGGATTCTGTTGCTACGCGGCAGCGGCGTGATCAACAACAGCCTGATGGGCCTGGGGCTGATCCACGAGCCTCTGCCAATGCTCTACACCGACGGCGCCGTGTTGCTGGGGCTGGTCTACACCTACGCGCCCTTCGTGGTGCTGCCGATCTACGCGACCCTGGAAAAAATGGACACCCGCCTGCTCGAAGCCGCCCAGGACCTGTATGCCGGGCGCATCCGCACCCTGCGCAAGGTGGTGCTGCCACTGGCCAGGCCGGGAATCCTGGCCGGCGCCATCCTCACTTTCGTGCCCTGCCTGGGGGCGATGATCGCTCCGGAACTGCTGGGTGGCGGTACCCGGATGATGCTCGGCAACCTGATCTTCCGGCAGTTCAGCGATGCGCGTAACTGGCCGTTCGGCGCCGCGCTGTCGTTGGTACTGATGGCGGCGGTGATGCTGGTCCTGACGTTGTATGCCCTGCGCGCCCAGCGCCAGCGCATTGCCCAGGGAGGTGTGTGATGCTGCGCCTGTTCAAGCGAAACGGCCTCGGCGTACAAGACTTTCCTGGCTTCGGCGGCTTCAGTTTCCTGTTCTACCTGTACCTCTACGCGCCGATCCTGGTGCTGGTGGTGTTCTCCTTCAACGCCAACCAGTCGGCCACGGTCTGGACCGGTTTCAGCCTCGACTGGTACCGCGCCGCCTTCGCCAACCAGGCGCTGCGTTCGGCGGCCGGCAACAGCCTGCTGATCGCCGTGTGCGCCAGCATGATCGCCACCGCCATCGCCACCCTGGCGGCGCTGGGGACTTCCCGCGGCGCGAAGTTCAAGGGCCTGCAACTGTCCATGGGCGCCATCATGCTGCCTCTGGTGCTGCCGGAAATCGTAGTCGGTGTGGCCACCCTGGCGCTGTTCTCCACCATCGGCCTGTCCCTGGGCTACGGCAACCTGATCATTGCCCACACGGTGTTCTGCATTCCGTTCGCCTACCTGCCGATCCGCGCGCGGCTCAACGACATGGACCTGTCCCTGGAACAGGCCGCGGCCGACCTCTACTCAGGCCCGTGGCGCACCTTCCGCAAGGTCACCCTGCCACTGCTGATGCCAGGGATCGTCTCCGGTCTGATGCTGGCCTTCATCGTCTCGCTGGATAACTTCGTGATCTCGATGATGGTCTCCCAGGCCGGCACCACCACCTTGCCGATCTTCATCTTCGGCCTGTTGCGCATGGGCGTGACACCCGACGTCAACGCCGTCTCGACCCTGATCCTGGGCGTCTCGGTGCTGTTCGTCAGCCTCTCTTATCTGCTGGGCAAAAAACACGCTTGAACCTTCCACTGACCTTGGGGAAAAGACATGAGCAAGTTGATCGCAAGCCTCGGCACCTCGCTGCTGCTGAGCCTGCCACTGGGTGTACACGCCGCCGAGAAACTCAACGTGGTGAGCTGGAGCGGCTACTTCTCGCCGCAGATCCTCGCCAAGTTCCAGAAGCAGACCGGCATCGAGGTCACGGTGGACTCCTACGATTCCAACGAAACCCTGCTGGCCAAGCTGAAACAGGGCGGCACCGGCTATGACCTGGCGATCCCTTCGCACCAGTTCGTTCCGATCCTGGTCAAGGAACAGTTGCTGGAGCGCTTCGACCCGGCCAAGGAACCCTACTACGCCGGCCTCGTCGACAATCTGAAAAAGCCCACCTGGGACCCCGAGGGCGCCTACTCCGTGCCCTTTATCTGGGGCACCACCAGCGTGGTGCTCGACGGCGAGCGCTACAAAGGCCCGGCCGACAGCTACAAGGTGCTCTACCAGCCACCGGCCGAGCTGCAGGGTCGGATCAATATGTTCGACTCGGTCAGCGAAGTGATCGACATGGCCAGCCTGTACCTGGACATCCCGCTGTGCAGCGAGGACCCCAAGCAGATGCAGCAGGTGCTGACCCTGCTCAAGGCGCAGAAACCCTTCGTCAAGACCTACAGCTCCAAGGCCGGCTCGATCCGCGAGAACCTGGCCTCGGGCGAGATCGACATGTCGATGTTCTGGGGCGGCTCGTCGATGCGCGCCCGGGAGATGAAACCCAGCCTGAAATACCTGTATCCCAAGGAAGGCGTGCTGGCCTGGGTCGACAACATGGTCATACCCAAAGGCAGCCAGAACCCGGCGAACGCCAAGGCCTTCATCGCTTTTCTCAGCGCACCTGAAAACGCCGCGATGACCCAGAACTTCCTCAAGCACCAGAGCCCGGTCAAGGGCGTGGACAGTTTCCTCGACGCCGGCCTCAAGGACGCACCGGAGCTGCACATTCCCGAAGGCACCAAGGTGGTGTTCAGCCAGACCTGCGGCGAAGGCGCGATCCGCCTGGCCGACCGCCTGTGGACCAACCTGATGCGTTGACCCGTACCGCCCCGCCAGCCCGGCGGGGCGCTTCTCCAGCCGTTTGAAAGGCAACCCTGCCATGACTTCCAATAACATCAGCGAACTGGTCCTGCTGCAGGCCCACGAACTCGCCGAACGCATCCGCCTGCGCCACGTCTCGTGCCGGGAAGTGATGCAGACTTATCTTGCCCATATCGAGCGGTTCAACCCCAGGGTCAATGCCCTGGTCAGCCTGCAACCGGCCGAGCAACTGCTGGCCCAGGCCGACGCGCGCGATGCCGAACTGGCCCGCGGGCAATACCGTGGCTGGATGCACGGCCTGCCCCATGCGATCAAGGACCTGTCCCTGACCCAGGGCATCCGCACCACCCTCGGTTCGCCGCTGTACAAGGATTTCGTGCCCGCGCGCGACGGCATCATGGTCGAGCGGGTCAAGGCCGCCGGGGCGATCATCATCGGCAAAAGCAACACCCCGGAATTCGGTCTCGGTTCGCAAAGCTACAACCCGCTGTTCGGCGCCACCGCCTGCGCCTTCGATGCCAACAAGACCGCCGGCGGCAGCAGCGGGGGCGCCGCCGCGGCCCTGGCCATGCACCTGGTGCCAGTGGCCGACGGCAGCGACATGATGGGCTCGCTGCGCAACCCGGCGGCGTTCAACAACGTCATCGGTTTCCGCCCCTCCCAGGGCCGCGTGCCCTTCGACGACAGCAGCGACCTGTTCTTCGACCAACTGGGCTACGAAGGCCCCATGGGCCGCAGCGTGCGCGATACCGCGTTGCTGCTGTCGGTACAGGCCGGCACCGATGCCCGGGCGCCGCTGTCCATCGCCGAATCCGGCGCTGCCTTCACGGCCCCGCTGGAGCGCGACTTCAAGGGTACCCGCCTGGGCTGGCTGGGGGACTTCAACGGCTACCTGCCGATGGAACCGGGCCTGCTCGCGCTGTGCGAGGCGACCTTTGCCGACTTCGAAAATCTCGGCTGCCGCATCGAACCGGTGCAACCCGATTTCGCCATGCCGCAGCTGTGGAGCTGCTGGCGCACCTTGCGCCACTGGATGGTCGCCGGCTCCCTGGGCGCGGCCTATGCCAACCCGGACAAGCGTGCGCAATTGAAACCGGAAGCCTGCTGGGAAGTGGAAAACGGCCTGCGGCTCTCGGCCAGCGAAGTGTTCGCCGCCTCGGTACAACGCAGCAACTGGTACCGGGCGATCTCCCGGCTGTTCGAGGATTTCGACTACCTGCTGCTGCCCAGCGCCCAGGTCTTCCCCTTCGACAAGACCCTGGCCTGGCCCCAGAGCATCAATGGCGTGGCCATGGATACCTACCACCGCTGGATGGAAGTGGTAATCCCCGGCACCCTCTCCGGATGCCCGGTGGCCAACGTCCAGGCCGGCTTCAATAAAGACGGCCTGCCCATGGGCCTGCAGATCATCGGTAAACACCAGGCCGACTTCGCCGTACTGCAACTGGCCCATGCCTACGAACAAGCCAGCCGCTGGTTCCAGCGCTGCCCATCGCCATTGCTACAGGAGGGAATTGGATAAACGGTTGATAGCGTAGATAATTTTTTTATAAAAAGCGCTTGACGCTTTACCGTTCTACGCGAATAATGCGCGCCACTTGGCTACATAGCTCAGTTGGTTAGAGCATAGCATTCATAATGCTGGGGTCCGGGGTTCAAGTCCCTGTGTAGCCACCAAGTACCTCAACAAAGCCCGCCTTGTGCGGGCTTTGTTGTTTCTGGCTATCTCTCCACCTTCCCTCCATGTATCTCCTATCCTCGCCAAATAATTGAACTGAGGGGATGCAAGCCCAAAACGCCGCACCCCCTGCCCCATGAGCGCACCAGCCATTCTCTACGACTACCTGGACCAGACTGCCGCCTTCAATGCCGACGGCCGGATCAACGCCACTGTCGTCGCCGTTCGCTTCGGCACAGTCCCCAGCGAATGGCTTCACCTCGATGCCACCGATGCCCCTACCAGATCTTGCAGGTGCCAAGCCGGTACAAGTCCTCTATAAAACTGCACTCCCTTCATCCCTAAGGAAAACTTCAGTAATGCACATGGAAGAGCACACACTGAACGAAATGAGCGACGAGCTGAAACTCATGCTCGGCCGCTTTCGGCACGAACAATTCGTCGAGAAACTCGGATGGCGGCTGCCGGCCCATCCGAGCCAGGCAGGTTGCGAATGGGATCAATACGACACCGAGCACGCCCGCTACCTCCTGGCGTTCAATGAAGACCGCGCCATCGTTGGCTGCGCCCGCCTGATTCCCACCACGTTCCCCAACCTGCTTGAAGGAGTGTTCGGCCATACCTGCGCCGGGGCGCCGCCCAAGCATCCAGCCATCTGGGAAATGACTCGCTTCACCACCCGCGAACCGCAACTGGCGATGCCGTTGTTCTGGAGAAGCCTCAAGACGGCCAGCCTGGCGGGCGCAGATGCCATCGTCGGGATCGTCAACAGCACCATGGAGCGCTATTACAAAATCAACGGCGTCCACTACGAACGACTGGGCCCGGTCACGGTGCACCAGAATGAAAGAATCCTCGCCATCAAACTCTCGGCCCACCGCGAGCATCACCGCAGCGCAGTCGCACCGTCAGCCTTCATGTCCGACACATTATTGAGAGAGACCGCTTGATACAGGCCGAGTCGTCCTTCTTGAAGACCCTCAGATATAGCCCATCGCGACGGCGTAAGAGACTGCCTGCACGCGGTTACTGGCGCCGATTTTGCGTTGGATGTTGCGGTGGTGGTAATTCACCGTATCGGTGCACACCCCCATGATCACGCCGATTTCCTCCGAGGTCTTGCCGTCGGCCGTCCAGCGCAGCACATCACATTCCCGCCCACTGAACTCCACATCCGTATTGAAGACACGCACGTCGCTCTCCAGCTCGGAAATCTTGTCGTGGACCGCTGCAGCAAACGCTTTGATCACCAGCTTCAACGCTTCGAACTCCTGAAGACTGATGGGATTATCCTTGCGCGCCAGGCTTAACATCCCAACCCTCCCCTGGGTGTTGAACGAGGGTTGTGCCAGGCCGTAGCGTAAATTCGAGTCGTTGGCTTCGGACCACAGATCCGGGCACCCCCGGAACAACTCATTGCTCCACAAAATGGGGGACGACGAGACTTTGCTGTGCTTCACCGTGGGATCGATCACCGCGTAGTTAGCCGCCTGATATCGCTGCACCCAGTCCTCGGGATAATTGCCATACATATAAGTCCTGGGCCGCATGAACGGAGTCACGCTGCACATGCCGTAGGCAAAAAAATCAAACCGTAGTTCGCGCAAGGCCCTCAACGCGACAGCTGTAAACTCCTGCATGTCCATGGTTCGCGCAAAGATACTATAAAAGTACGTATCCCATCCCAACTGCTGCCCTAATTCCATTCTGAGCACCACCAAAGTTGAAAACAGGCCGTTAGCCTAGACCAACCTGACCCCCTGTCAACAAGCAAAACCACACAGTCATAGGCTGCTTCGCACTAGCACTAGATTTATTGCATCTAATACAACTAACCAAATAGAACATTGCATCCTGACGATGCTAGTAAGCCATTACCGCCTCTCAGCCGACGAATGAACCTGCCTCTTCATAATAATGCAACAGTTCATCCGGCGGGCTGCAGCCTGCCCGTTCATGTCCTACATCACTACAAGATCTGGTAGTTCCACCCCCAAGAAATGCAGGTGTATAAACAACACCCGCTCGGCACGGCCACGAAGGAACAATAGTTAAAAACTGTAAACATTCACCCGCGCCAATTAACTAAATATTTACTTTCAAAAACACAACCCCAACTAAGGAGGATGCTGCCCATGCCTGCTTCGCTTTCCCCTAGCGGCTTTAATGATCACCTTGAACTTCGCCAAAAAAATCGCGCCACGGTCGAACAGTACATGCGCACTAACGGCAAAGATCGCCTGCGTCGTCATGAACTGTTCACTCAGGACGGCAGTGGCGGTTCCTGGAACACCGAAACCGGTGAACCCCTTGTGTTTAAAGGCCACACGAAGCTGGCTGCCCTCGGCGTATGGCTGGAGAAGTGCTTTCCGGACTGGCAATGGCACAACGTCCGGGTGTTTGAAACCGATAACCCCAACCACTTCTGGGTGGAAAGCGACGGTCGCGGCAAGACCCTGGTTCCCGGTTACCCCGAAGGTTATTGCGAAAATCATTACATCCATTCTTTCGAACTGGATAACGGCAAGATCACGCAGAACCGTGAATTCATGAACCCCTTCCAACAACTTCGCGCCTTGGGCATCCCCGTTCCAAAAATCAAGCGTGAAGGTATCCCCGCCTCATAACACCCCTTATTCATTGGAGATTGAGCATGCCCAATAGCGCAGCGCAACAACTAACCGCTAGCGACATCACTGAACTTCGCCGCAAGAACCGCGCCACGGTCGAGCAATATATGCGCACCAAAGGCCAAGACCGCCTGCGCCGCCATGAACTATTTACCGAAGATGGTTCAGGCGGCTTATGGACCACCGATACCGGCGCGCCGATTGTAATCAGTGGCAAGGCCAAGTTGGCCGAACATGCTGTTTGGTCACTCAAGTGCTTCCCGGACTGGGAGTGGTACAACGTCAAAGTATTTGAAACCGATGACCCTAACCATATCTGGGTCGAGTGTGATGGCCACGGCAAGATCCTCTTTCCCGGTTATCCGGAAGGCTATTACGAGAACCACTTCCTGCACTCCTTCGAGCTGGAAGACGGCAAAGTAAAACGCAATCGCGAATTCATGAACGTCTTTCAACAACTGCGCGCCCTGGGTATTCCAGTACCGCAAATCAAACGCGAAGGCATTCCAACTTAATCCTCGTGAGAGTGATCGCATCATGGAAGACTTACTGAAACGGGTTCTAAGTTGTGAAGCGTTCCAGCAGCCTCAATGGAGCGAACCATCACAATTGCATGACGCGCAGGCCTACCTCAGGGACAGCGCCTCATTGATTCGAGTGGAAGACATCCTGGTGCTGCGCGCCACCCTGGCTCGTGTAGCGGCCGGCGAAGCGATGGTCATCCAGTCCGGTGACTGCGCCGAGGACATGGATGAAAGCACTCCCGATCATGTGGCCCGCAAAGCAGCGGTGCTGGACATCCTGGCCGGAGCGTTCCGGCTCGTGACCCAGCAACCGGTGGTACGGGTGGGACGGATTGCCGGGCAGTTTGCCAAGCCCCGTTCCAACAACAACGAACGCATTGGCGATCTCGAGTTGCCGGTGTATCGCGGCGACATGGTCAACGGCCGCGAGGCCGTCTGCGGCCATCGCCAGCACGATGCACAACGCCTGGTTCGAGGCTATGGCGCCGCACGGGACATCATGCAGCACCTGGGCTGGAAAGCGTCGGCAGGCCAGGAGCAACTCATAGGTTCACCGGCCTGGACCAGCCACGAAATGCTGGTACTCGACTACGAACTGCCACAACTGCGCCAGGACGAACAGGGCCGGGTATTTCTCGGTTCTACCCACTGGCCGTGGATCGGCGAGCGTACCCGTCAATTAACGGGTGCTCACGTGGCGCTGCTCAGCGAAGTGCTCAACCCAGTGGCGTGCAAGGTCGGCCCGGACATTACCCGGGACCAGCTGCTGAGCCTGTGTGAGCGCCTGGACGCCAAGCGCGAACCCGGCCGGCTGACCCTGATTGCCCGCATGGGCGCCCAGAAGGTCGCCGAGCGCCTGCCTCCGCTGGTCGAAGCGGTGCGCCAGGCCGGCCACAAGATCATCTGGCTGAGCGACCCGATGCACGGCAACACCATCGTCGCGCCCTGCGGCAACAAGACCCGCATGGTGCAGGCCATCACCGAGGAAATCGCCGCCTTCAAGCATGCCGTGACCTCTGCCGGTGGCGTGGCCGCCGGCCTGCACCTGGAAACCACCCCTGACGACGTCAGCGAGTGCGCTTCCGATGCCGCCGGCCTGCATCAGGTCGCCAGCCGCTACAAAAGCCTGTGCGACCCGCGCCTGAACCCCTGGCAAGCCATTACTGCGGTGATGGCCTGGAAAAACCAGCCCTCCTCAACCCTTGCCTCCTTTTGACTGGAGTTTGTCGTCATGACCGGCATTCCATCGATCGTCCCTTACGCCTTGCCTACCAACCGCGACCTGCCCGTCAACCTCGCACAATGGAGCATCGACCCCGAGCGTGCCGTGCTGTTGGTGCATGACATGCAACGCTACTTCCTGCGGCCCTTGCCCGACGCCCTGCGTGACGAAGTCGTGAGCAATGCCGCGCGCATTCGCCAGTGGGCTGCCGACAACGGCGTTCCGGTGGCCTACACCGCCCAGCCCGGCAGCATGAGCGAGGAGCAACGCGGGCTGCTCAAGGACTTCTGGGGTCCAGGCATGAAGGCCAGCCCCGCCGACCGCGAGGTGGTCGGCGCCCTGGCGCCCAAGCCCGGCGACTGGCTGCTGACCAAGTGGCGCTACAGTGCGTTCTTCAACTCCGACCTGCTGGAACGCATGCGCGCCAACGAGCGCGATCAGTTGATCCTGTGCGGGGTGTACGCCCATGTCGGGGTACTGATTTCCACCGTGGATGCCTACTCCAACGATATCCAGCCGTTCCTCGTTGCCGACGCGATCGCCGACTTCAGCAAGGAGCACCACTGGATGGCCATCGAATACGCCGCCAGCCGTTGCGCCATGGTCATCACCACCGACGAGGTGGTGCTATGAGCCAGACCGCAGCCCACCTCATGGAACGCATCCTGCAACCAGTTCCCGAACCGTTTGCCCTGTTGTACCGCCCGGAATCCAGCGGCCCCGGCCTGCTGGACGTGCTGATCGGCGAAATGTCCGAACCGCAGGTCCTGGCCGATATCGACTTGCCTGCCACCTCGATCGGCGCGCCTCGCCTGGATGTACTGGCGCTGATTCCCTACCGGCAGATCGCCGAACGCGGTTTCGAGGCGGTGGACGATCAGTCGCCGCTGCTGGCGATGAACATCACCGAGCAGCAATCCATCAGCATCGAACGCTTGCTGGGGTTGCTGCCCAACGTGCCGATCCAGTTGAACAGCGAACGCTTCGACCTCAGCGACGCGAGCTACGCCGAGATCGTCAGCCAGGTGATCGCCAACGAAATCGGCTCCGGGGAAGGCGCCAACTTCGTCATCAAGCGCACCTTCCTGGCCGAGATCAGCGAGTACGGCCCGGCCAGTGCGCTGTCGTTCTTTCGCCATCTGCTGGAACGGGAGAAAGGCGCCTACTGGACGTTCATCATCCACACCGGCAGCCGTACCTTCGTGGGGGCGTCCCCCGAGCGCCACATCAGCATCAAGGATGGGCTCGCGGTGATGAACCCCATCAGCGGCACTTACCGCTATCCGCCCGCCGGCCCCAACCTGACCGAAGTCATGGACTTCCTGGCGGATCGCAAGGAGGCCGATGAGCTCTACATGGTGGTGGATGAAGAGCTGAAAATGATGGCGCGCATTTGTGAGGACGGCGGCCACGTCCTCGGCCCTTACCTCAAGGAAATGGCGCACCTGGCTCACACCGAGTACTTCATCGAAGGCAGGACCCATCGCGATGTGCGGGAAATCCTGCGCGAAACCCTGTTTGCTCCGACCGTCACCGGCAGCCCATTGGAAAGCGCCTGCCGGGTCATCCAGCGCTATGAGCCACAAGGTCGCGCGTACTACAGCGGCATGGCCGCGCTGATCGGCAGCGATGGCAAGGGCGGGCGTTCCCTGGACTCGGCGATCCTGATTCGCACCGCCGACATCGATAACAGCGGCGAGGTGCGGATCAGCGTGGGCTCGACCATCGTGCGCCATTCCGACCCGATGACCGAGGCTGCCGAAAGCCGGGCCAAGGCCACCGGCCTGATCAGCGCACTGAAAAACCAGGCGCCCTCGCGCTTCGGCAATCACCTGCAAGTGCGCGCCGCATTGGCCAGCCGCAATGCCTACGTCTCGGACTTCTGGCTGATGGACAGCCAGCAGCGGGAGCAGCTCCAGGCCGACTTCAGTGGGCGCCAGGTGCTGATCGTCGACGCCGAAGACACCTTCACCTCGATGATCGCCAAGCAACTGCGGGCCCTGGGCCTGGTAGTGACGGTATGCAGCTTCAGCGACGAATACAGCTTTGACGGCTACGACCTGGTCATCATGGGCCCCGGCCCCGGTAACCCGAGCGAAGTCCAACAGCCGAAAATCAACCACCTGCACGTGGCCATCCGCTCCTTGCTCAGCCAGCAGCGGCCGTTCCTTGCGGTGTGCCTGAGCCATCAGGTGCTGAGCTTGTGCCTGGGCCTGGAACTGCAGCGCAAAGCCATTCCCAACCAGGGTGTGCAAAAACAGATCGACCTGTTTGGCAACGCCGAACGGGTGGGTTTCTACAACACCTTCGCCGCCCAGAGTTCGAGTGACCGCCTGGACATCGACGGCATCGGCACCGTCGAAATCAGCCGCGACAGCGAGACCGGCGAGGTGCATGCCCTGCGTGGGCCGTCGTTCGCCTCCATGCAGTTTCATGCCGAGTCGCTGCTGACCCAGGAAGGCCCGCGCATCATCGCCGACCTGCTGCGGCACGCCCTCATCCACACACCTGTCGAGAGCAACGCTTCGGCCGCCGGGAGATAACCATGCACCATTACGTCATCATCGACGCCTTTGCCAGCGCCCCGCTGGAAGGCAATCCGGTCGCGGTGTTCTTTGACGCCGATGACTTGTCGGCCGAGCAAATGCAACGCATCGCCCGGGAGATGAACCTGTCGGAAACCACCTTCGTGCTCAAGCCACGCAACTGTGGCGATGCGCTGATCCGGATCTTCACCCCGGTCAACGAACTGCCCTTCGCCGGACACCCGTTGCTGGGCACGGCCATTGCCCTGGGGGCGCACACCGACAATCACCGGCTGTTCCTGGAAACCCAGATGGGCACCATCGCCTTTGACCTGGAGCGCCAGAACGGCAACGTCGTCGCCGCCAGCATGGACCAGCCGATACCGACCTGGACGGCCCTGGGGCGCGACGCCGAATTGCTCAAGGCCCTGGGCATCAGCGACTCGACCTTTCCCATCGAGATCTATCACAACGGCCCGCGTCATGTGTTCGTCGGCCTGCCGAGCATCGCCGCGTTGTCCGCCCTGCACCCCGACCACCGTGCCCTGTCCAGCTTCCACGACATGGCCATCAACTGTTTTGCCGGCGCGGGACGGCGTTGGCGCAGCCGGATGTTCTCACCGGCCTATGGGGTGGTCGAGGATGCGGCCACGGGCTCCGCTGCCGGCCCCTTGGCGATTCATCTGGCGCGTCATGGCCAGATCGAGTTCGGCCAGCAGATCGAGATTCTTCAGGGCGTGGAAATCGGCCGCCCTTCACTCATGTTCGCCAGGACCGAGGGCCACGCCGATCAACTGACGCGGGTCGAAGTATCAGGCAATGGCGTCACCTTCGGACGGGGGACCATCGTTCTATGAACAGTTCAGTACTAGGCCAGCCGCTGCTGGGTAAAGGCATGTCGGAATCCCTGACTGGCACACTGGATGCGCCGTTTCCCGAGTACCAGACGCTGCCTGCCGATCCCATGAGCGTGCTGCACAACTGGCTCGAACGCGCACGCCGCGTGGGCATCCGCGAACCCCGTGCGCTGGCGCTGGCCACGGCGGACAGCCAGGGCCGGCCTTCGACGCGCATCGTGGTGATCAGTGAGATCAATGACACCGGGGTGCTGTTCAGCACCCATGCCGGAAGCCAGAAAGGCCGCGAACTGACAGAGAACCCCTGGGCCTCGGGTGTGCTGTATTGGCGCGAAACCAGCCAGCAGATCATCCTCAATGGCCAGGCCGTGCGCTTGCCGGATGCCAAGGCTGACGAGGCGTGGCTGAAGCGCCCTTATGCCACGCATCCGATGTCATCGGTGTCTCGCCAGAGTGAAGAACTCAAGGATGTTCAAGCCATGCGCAGCGCCGCCAGGGAACTGGCCGACGTGCAAGGTCCGCTGCCGCGTCCCGAGGGTTATTGCGTGTTTGAGTTGCGGCTTGAGTCGTTGGAGTTCTGGGGTAACGGCCAGGAACGCCTGCATGAGCGCCTGCGCTATGACCGCAGCGATACGGGCTGGAAGGTGCGGCGTTTGCAACCCTGAATAACGCAGGTATTTGCACGAGACCCGCCTCGTCGACGAGTCAGCCAAGGTGGCATGACTCGCTCAAGAGAGAGCTGGCGCGGTTCAATGATTAATGACAGGAGTTACTAAATGTGTGGTCTCACAGGATGGGTAGACTATACGCGCAGGCTCGAAGGGGAAGACCCTGCGATTCGCGCCATGACCAATACGCTCGCACTGCGCGGGCCTGATGCCGAAGGCATATGGAAACATCGACATGCTCTGCTGGGGCATCGGCGGCTGGCGGTCATCGACCTGAGCGGCGGTACCCAGCCAATGGTCTATCGCTTTGCGGACGGCCAGGAGGTCTCGCTGGTCTACACAGGGGAGGTCTACAACCACGATGCGTTGCGCGACCAGCTACGACAGGCGGGGCATGAATTTCAGACCCGCAGCGATACCGAGGTCGTGCTGCATGCCTACCTGGAATGGGGCGAGCGTTGCTGCGATCACCTGACAGGCATGTTCGCCTTCGCCCTGTTCGACGGACGCGATGGCCACCTGCTGTTGGTACGCGATCGCCTGGGGATCAAGCCGCTGTTCTATGCCCGGCATCGCGAAGGGCTGCTCTTCGGCTCGGAGATCAAGGCCATCCTGGCTCACCCGGAGTTCACTACGGGGCTGGAAGTGACGGGGCTGGTCGACGTGCTCACGCTGTCGAAGGGAACCGCCCAGACGCCTTTCAGGAACCTGATGGAGCTGCTTCCCGGCCACTTCCTGTCCTGGCGCCCCAATGGGCAGATGAAGATCCAGTGCTACTGGAAAGTACGCCGCCAGGAGCACCAGGACGACCTGCAGACGACCGTGCAACAGACCCGCGAGTTGGTCACCCACGCGCTGGGTTCGCAGTTATATGCCGACGTTCCCGTGTGCTCGCTGCTGTCCGGCGGGCTCGACTCCACCACCCTCACGGCCATCGCGCAACGTATCGTCAAGGCGAAGACCGGCGGGGATATCAATTCCTTTTCGGTGGACTTCACTGGCCAGTCCGCACAGTTCAAGAGCGACGACCTGCGTCCCGACCAGGACCAGCCCTTTGCCCTGTTGGCCGCGGAGTTCATCGGTAGCCGGCACCAGACCGTCCTCATCGACAACGAGGAACTGATCTCCGACCTGGCGCGCGAGGAGGTGTTCCGCGCCAAGGACGTACCGTTCACCTTCGGCGACATGGATACCTCGTTGAACCTGTTGTTCAGGGAAATTCGCAAGCACTCCACGGTGGCCATCTCCGGGGAGGGCGCCGATGAAGTCTTCGGTGGCTATGGCTGGTTCCGTGATCCTCAGGTCATCGCCTCCGCGTCCTTTCCATGGGCGTCGCGGGTGAAGTTGCCGGCCGCGTTTATCAATGCCGACTTCAACCGCCAATGCGATCTCGCCCAGTACCAACAGGCGAGCTACGACGATGCGCTGCGCCAGGTCGAACACCTGGCGCAAGACAGCCCGCACGAACGCCGGATGCGCGAGCTTTGCCACATGCACCTGAAACGCTGGATGGTGATGCTGCTGGATCGCAAGGACCGCCTGAGCATGTGCAACAGCCTCGAGGTACGTGTGCCGTTCACCGATCACCAATTGGTCGAGTACATCTATAACGTGCCTTGGTCGATCAAGAGCAAGGATGGCGAGGAGAAGTGGCTGCTCAAGCAGGCCTGTGCCGACTTCGTACCGGAGGCGGTGCTCAAACGCCGCAAGAGCCCCTATCCGACCTCCGCCGACCTGGGCTACGAACGCTTCCTGCGCCAGAGTGCCCGGCAGCTTCTGCAGGACACGGGGAACCCGGTGTTCGGCATCATATCCCACGCCTATATGGCCGAGGAACTGCGCCAGCCCGAGGGCCACTTCAATACGCAAATGAGCCGGCACAGCCTGGAAACAGCGCTGGCGCTGGATGCCTGGCTACGTTTGCACGGAATCTCGGTCTGATACGAGCCTGAGGCAGCCACAGGCAGGCCCACCGGCCTGTGGCTGCCATTGCCGGCATGGTGTTTCTACCTTGATTCAAGGCGCCCCGCGCCCCGCGCCTTCAATGCCAAAGCCCAAGCCCCCAGAAATCCCAGCGGCGCCACCGGCCGCCTCCAGGCCAGCGTCCGGCATCGGGCCTTGCCGGCAATCCCGGCACCGTAGCGCCCAGCGAAAGGGTCAGCATGGGTCCGCTCACTGTTGTACATTCCTCCCCACGGACGACACATCATTTACCCAGTGAACGGAGTTCAACGCGTGTTCTCGACCCTCAATCCGCGTCACCGCCGGCTTGCCAGTTTCTCGCTGCTAGCCGTCGCCTTAAGCCTCGCCGCCTGCAACGCTTCCGCCCCTTCCCACACCGCCCTGCCCCCCGCCCCGGAAATCGCTTCGGGTTATCGCACCGACCTGCAAGTGCAACACGCCGACCGGCATATGGCGGCCGCGGCCAACCCATTGGCGGCCGAAGCCGGGCGCGAAATGTTGCGCAAGGGTGGTTCGGCCATCGATGCGGCGATTGCCATGCAAGCGGTATTGACCCTGGTGGAGCCGCAGTCGTCGGGTATCGGCGGCGGGGCCTTGATCGTGCTCTGGGACGGCAAGGCGGTGCGCACGTACGACGGTCGCGAAACCGCGCCGGCCGGAGCCACCGAGAAGCTGTTCCTGCAAGCCGACGGCAAGCCCATGCCGTTCCCGCAGGCACAGATCGGCGGCCGTTCGGTGGGTACGCCCGGGGTCCTGCGCGCCCTGGAACTGGCCCATGAAAAACACGGCCGCCTGCCGTGGGCGCAGCTGTTCGAACCGGCGATTCGCCTGGCGGACCAGGGCTTCCCGATCTCCCCGCGCCTGCACAGCATGATCGTCGCCGATCCGTACCTGGCGAAATCGCCGGACATGGCCGCCTACTTCCTGCAGGCCGATGGCACGCCGAAAGCCGTCGGCACCCTGCTGAAAAACCCGCAGTTGGCCGCCGTGCTCGAACGCATCGCCAAGGAAGGCCCGAACGCCTTGTACCAAGGGCCGGTCGCCCGGGAAATCGTCGCCAAGGTGCAGGGCCACGCCAACCCGGGAAGCCTGTCGCTCAACGACCTGCAAGGCTACCGCGCCAAGGAGCGCGAACCGCTGTGCACCGACTACAAGCGCTGGCAGGTCTGCGGCATGCCGCCGCCTTCGTCGGGCGGTATCGCCCTGGCGCAGATCCTCGGCACCCTACAGGCGCTGGAAGCCCGCGATCCGCGTTATGCCCTGCCACCATTGAAGCCGGCCAAGACCCATCTGCCGGCCGGCCTCGAACCGGCGCCTGAAGCGGTGCACCTGATCGCCGAAGCCGAACGCCTGGCCTACGCCGACCGCGCTTTGTACGTGGCGGATTCAGACTTCGCCCCGGTGCCGATCGCCGGCCTGGTCGCCCCGCAGTACCTGGCGCAGCGTGCCGCCTTGATCGGCGAACGCAGCATGGCCAAGGCCGAGCCCGGCAAGCCCCAGGGCATCCAGGTGGCCTACGCCCCGGATCGCTCGCCGATGCGCATCTCCACCTCGCAAGTGGTGGCGGTGGATGACCAGGGCGGCGCGGTGTCCATGACCACCACCGTGGAGGCGGCCTTCGGCTCGCACCTGATGGTCCAGGGCTTCATGCTCAACAACCAGATGACCGACTTCTCCTTCATCCCCGAAGAGAACGGCCAGCCGGTGGCCAACCGCGTGCAGCCGGGCAAGCGCCCACGCTCGTCCATGGCGCCGACCCTGGTCTTCGACCGCGACAGCGGTGAACTGCTGGCCACCGTCGGCTCGCCGGGCGGCTCGCAGATCATCGAGTACGTGGCCAAGTCGGTGATCGGCATGCTCGACTGGAACCTCGACCCGCAAGCCGCCATCAGCCTGCCCAACTTCGGCAGCCGCAACGGCCCGACCGAACTGGAACAAGGCCAGTTCACCCCTGGGTTGAAAGCGGCGCTGAAAGCCAAGGGGCATGAGGTGACCGACATCGACATGACCAGCGGCACCCAGGCGATCGTGCGGGTGCGCGATGCCCAGGGTAAAACCTCGTGGGCCGGTGGCGCCGATCCACGGCGTGAAGGGGCAGCGTTGGGGGATTGAGGCCAACGCAGGAGAACCCAAAGGGCTTGCCGCGAGGCGGGCCCTTTTTATTTTTCATGCCGCGCAAGTACAGGCATGGGGGGTGGAAGCTGGCGGAAGCCGAATTCATCCAGCGCGGGCTGAGCTTCGCCGTGCTGCATGCGACCGAGGTGGGCAAGCCGGTGTATGCCGGATTGGGCTGGGCGGCCACCGCGGAAATGGCCAAGGTGCTGAACACAGGCCTGTAGCCGCTGCCGAGCCCGCGAGGCTGCGAACGACCCCGCAGGGGGCGCAGGAATCGTGAGACCGCTGGAGGACCTTCGGTCCTATCGCAGCCTTCGGCAGCGGCTACAGGGGCCAATGAGCTTTCACCTGATGCGCCACGCCATCTGCGCGGTCTGATTGTCGTCACAGAATGTCGCAGCAATGCCGTTGCGACGCTCTTCCCTCCCCGCTATCCTTCGCCCCGTCGCTGTCAGATCAGCGAACGGGCTTGGCGGCCCGAATCACGAAAGGCGCAATAGCGCCCAAACACGAATGCAGGCGCTTTTTTTGTGCCCGCATTTTTGTGTAATGGCGGATTGCGCAGGGACCCCTCCGGGGGTGCCGGTTCCTTTCGTGCCGGTCCGCCAACCTTGTGCAATTCGCCACCCTAATCTGCTTGGCGGCAGACGGTGGTGATCCCCTCAAACGAAAGGATTCGTCACCATGAAACACACCCTCAATCCGTCCCCTTCCTCCCTGCACACCCTAGGCGAAATAACCTTTGCCAATTGTGGCGAAGGTAAACGCCCATTGCTGCGGGTCAACGCCGACGTCCCCCTGGCCGACGCCCTGGAACACGCCTCGTTGCTGCTACATCTGGCAAAACAGTTGACCCTGGACGCGGCCATGGAACCACAGGCGGACCGCTATGCTTGGGCGGCACATTACCTGGGTGAGATGGGTAAAGCGGTGATGGATGATGTGCACACCGCGATGACAGCAGGCGCTGATCGACACTGAGCCACACCTGCGGGACGGGTAGCCTCAATGGCTGTCCGTCCATCGCCTTCCTCTCTCACTCCCTTGCTTAAGTCCCAGGGTGGGACTAGGATTTCGAGCCATGAGGATTATCGCCGTCAGTCATTTGAAGACGTTCTGGGAACAGCACCCGGATGTCGAACAACCGCTTCTGGCCTGGATCGATGAAGCGCGCAATGCCAACTGGTCCAATCCGGCACAGATCAAGGAGCAGTTTTGCAGCGCCAGCATTCTTAAAAGCCGTCGCGTGGTGTTCAACATCAAAGGCAATGACTACCGCTTGGTAGTGGCCGTGGCTTACCGCTTTGGCGCCCTCTACATCAAGTTCGTTGGCACTCACCAGCAGTACGATGCCATCGACGCCGACCGCGTTGAAATGGAGTAACGAGCATGCAGATTCGCCCCATCCACACCGACCAGGATTACCGTGCGGCGCTCAAGCAAGTGTCGGTGCTGTTCGATAACGAGCCCGAACCCGGCACCGCAGAAGGCGACTACTTCGACGTGATGATCACCCTGATCGAAGCCTATGAAGCCAAGCACTTCCCGGTCGACCTGCCCAACCCGATCGACGCCATCAAGTTCCGCATGGAGCAATCGGGCCTGTCGGCCGCCGACCTGGCTCCCGCCATCGGCCGAACCAACCGGGTCTACGAAGTACTCAACGGCAAACGCGCCCTGACTCTGCCAATGATCTGGAAACTGCACCAACTGTTCGGCATCCCCGCCGCGAGCCTGATCAAGCCGGTGAAATCGGTCTGAGCGGTTCTCGATCAGGCACCAATAATCCAGGTCCTCCCCGCTCGCCGAGGGTCATTCTTGGTCGCGAATCCCCTCCAGCCTTCAATGATTTCTGACCGTCGAATGCCCCCGATAAACGAGTGGAACTCAACGACACCGCCCAGCGTTTTCGAGTCGATGCCCCCGGACAGTGTGGTCGAACTCTATATCCCGCTGAAAAACTGATGCCGCGATCGGACGAGCTGCCGACCAGTTGACAGGCCTCTGTCAGCAAAAGGACTCATGATCCCGCTATGCTCTGTAGCAGTCCAAGGCAACAGAGCGAAGGTCCGATGAGTTTCCAGGCGCCAGTGTTGAAGCAGATACCGGGCATCCGTCACGAGTTTTCGCGTATCGGGGCAACAAAGCCCGCCAACCTGTTCTTCTGCTCCCAGGCCCACACCGGCGAGGTGGTGGAGGCCAGCACCACCCTGCCGAGCGGCATCATCCGCGGCGACGCGGTGTTCACCCGCACCGGTCGCCCCATTGCGGTGATCACCGCCGACTGCCTGCCGCTGCTGATCAGCAGCGAGGACGCCTCGTGGGTCGCCGCGGTCCATGCCGGCTGGAAAGGCTTGCACGGCGGCATCATCGACAATGTGCTGCAGCACTTCGCCGCCAAGGGCATCGCCGCCCATCAGTTGCGCGTGGCGTTCGGCCCGTCGATCAAGCCTTGCTGCTACGAAGTCAGCCCGGATTTCATTAACACCCTGTCGGCCACCCAAGGCCACCTGTGGTCGCCGGAGCAGACACCCTGGAGCCAGGAGCGCCCCGCGCCACGGCTGCCCCCGGAGATTGCCCCGCCAGCGCCGACCCGGCCGGACTCGCTGTGGTTCGACCTGAGCCTCTATGCCCTGAACCTGTTGCGCGCGGCGGGCATCGATGAGGAGCAGATCGAACACTGCGAGCACTGCACCTACTGTTCCAGCCCGACCCTGGCCAGCTATCGCCGCCGCGGCCACCGGGGCGAGGAGAAGTCCTTCCAGTATTCCTGGATCGGGCGCGCCTGAAACCGCATCTTCAGATTTATCGCGATAGGTCCTTGGCATCGCACCGGGTTAATCTTGCGCGCCCTGTAGACCCACAAAGGAATGATCGTGTCTGACAAGCTCTATGCCCCGCCTCAAGCCCAGCTGGCCACTGCCAGCGACGTGCAGCGCCCTTTCTACGTAGTGTCCAAAACCAAGTTCATGACCCTGTTCATGCTGACCTTCGGCCTCTACCTGCTGTACTGGGCCTACAAGAACTGGCAGCAGTTCAAGCAGGCCAGCGGACAACCCATGTGGCCCATTGCCCGGGCGATATTCATGCTGTTCTACACTCACGCGCTGTACCGGGCAGCCGATGTCCAGATCAAGAAAAGCGGTCGCCGTTATGACTGGCTACCGTGGAATCTGGCCACCCAGTTCGTGGTGATGTTACTTATCAGCAAAGGCCTCGACGGCATGGTCAAAAGGAATACCGGTTATCCCCTAACAGACATAGCCAGTCTGGCCCTGTTGCCGATCCAGGCGCTGGTGACCTTCAAGGGCCAGCGCGGCCTCAACGAAGCCGCTGGCGACCCACTGGGTGCAAGCAACGACCGGCTCACCCCGCTCAACTATGTGGTTATGGTGCCAGGCGTACTAGTCTGGGCCCTGATGCTGTATGGCCTGTTACTGCTCGTGAAGTAAACCTGGCGCCTCAAACGCTCACATACACCCACGCCTCGATCCCGGACTGCAGCACCACGCTCACGCGTTTGTAGTCCGCCACCTCGTAGCTGTCCGCCGCGGCCAGCTCCTGGGCAGTAATGCGAAACACCGTGCCCGGGATCGGCGCGCTGGCCGCGCTGCCCAGGCGCAGGATCGGGTGATGGGTCTTGCCGCTGGTGGCCAGCACCTGGGGGTCGGTGATCTGCACCCAGGCCTGTTCATACCCCGGCAGCGCGTCCGCGCTGCCCTCCAGCTCACGACCGAAGTTGGCCAGTTGCACGGCCTTGTCCTGCAAGGTGCCGTAGGAAAACAGGTACTGCGACGCTTCAGTGGCAACGCTCATTGTTCACTCCGGAATTCAGCGGCTGATTTTCAATGCCTGGCGCGCCGCATGGCGCTCCAGCGCCAACTCGATCAGGCGGCTGACCAGTTCGCTGTAGGTCATGCCCGCGGCCTGCCACAGCTTCGGATACATGCTGATGCGGGTGAAGCCGGGCAGCGAATTGATCTCGTTGATCAGCACTTCGCCGCCCTGGGTCAGGAACACATCGACCCGCGCCAGCCCCGAACAGCCCAGCACCTGGAACGCCTCGACGGCCAGGGTGCGAATCCGCTCGCTGACCTCTTCGCTGAGGTCCGCCGGCACCACCACCTGGGCCGCCTGGTCGTCGATGTATTTGCTGTCGTAGGAATAAAAACCGCTGCCGACCACGATTTCCCCACAACCGCTGGCGATCGGCTGGTCGTTGCCCAGCACCGCGCATTCGATCTCGCGACCACTGACCGCCGACTCCACCAAGACCTTTTCATCGAAGCCCAGCGCCAGCTCGATCGCCGCGTGGTATTCCGCCGCGCTGGTGACCTTGCTCACGCCCACGGACGAGCCCTGGTTCGCCGGCTTGACGAACATCGGCAGGCCCAGTTTGCCCTGCGCCAGGGCAAAGTCGGTGCGCGCCGCGGTGGCCCGGTTCAGGGTGATAAAAGGCGTCACCGCCAGGCCGGCATCGCGCAGCAGGCGCTTGCTGATGTCCTTGTCCATGCACACCGCCGAACCCAGCACGTCGGAGCCCACGAACGGCAGGTCGGCCATGCGCAGCAGGCCCTGCAGACAGCCGTCTTCGCCGAGGGTGCCGTGGACGATGGGGAAAATCACATCGACATGGCCCAGCAGTTCCTGGCTGGAGGTTTCCAGCAGTTGCTGACTGGCCTTGCCCGGCACCACCGCCAGTTCGCGGTTGGACCGGTTGAGGGCGATCAGCGCCGGGTTTTCCTGGTTGATCAGGAAGTTCGAGGTGTCGTTGAGGTGCCAGTGGCCGTTCTTGTCGATGCCGATCAGCACCGGTTCGAAGCGTTCGCGATCCAGCGCATCGACGATGTTGCGCGCCGATTGCAGCGACACTTCGTGTTCGGCCGAACGGCCACCAAAAATAATCCCGACCCGCAGCTTGCTCATGGTTTGTTCCCGTTAAAAAAGTGGTTCAGCGCTTGTATCGGACCGCTCAAGCCGGCTGATGTCGCAGGTGGATCAGCGCCACCCGCTGATTCTGTTTGTTCCGGCGCTCTTCGATGGCGAACGGCACGAAACCGAGCTTGGGATACAGCAGCAGGCCCGCCACGTTGTCATTGAAGCAGGACAGAGTCACCTGCGCGGCCTGGTGCTTGTCCCGGGCGATGCGCAGCATTTCGCCGATCAACTGCCCGGCGACCCCGGCGCCACGGGCCTCGGGATCGACGATGACATTGCCGATGGTGCAGGTGCCGTGGGTGCCCCATTGGTAGAAGTTGGCGAAACCCAGCACCTGGCCGTCCCGTTCGATCACTGTCGAATCAGAGCGCTGGGCAATGGAGTCGCGCAGTTGCTCGTGGGTCAGCGGCCAGGTGGCCGCCGGGAAAAAGAAAAACAACTCGCCGGGATCCCGGGCAAAACCACAGATCCGTGGAATATCCCGATCCTGCACGGGGCGAAAAGCAAAGCTCATGTCCTGTCTCCTGACCCTGAAAATCCATGGTGTGCGCCCGGCCCCGGTTTCAGCGATTGGCCACCAGATGGGCGCCGAACAGCAGGTAGCAACTGCCGGCAAAGCGGTCCAGCCATTTGCGCGAACAACTATAGACGGCAGCCATGAGGGGGGACGCTGACGCTACTCCACCTCGGGCTCATGGATCAACAGGTCGCCCGGCTGACAATCCAGGTATTGGCAGATCGCATCCAGGGTCGCGAGCCGCAGGCCCTTGGACTTGACCTTGCGTCGGGCCCGTATCCCGCCCGGCAGAACGACAATGGACATAGCGCTCCCACCCTCCCCCGGGGCTATGCTGAAAGTAATGGAGGCCATTGGAGAACGCTCATGAACGGTTTCCTGGTGATTTTCTTCACCCAGCAAAACCGCCGCTATCACGGCAAAATGCTGGGGGACTGGCTCGTCGACCTGGCCAATGAACTGGGCCTGCGCGGCGCAACCATGAGCACCGCCATCGAAGGCTTCGGCCACACCGGCCGGCTGCACTCCGCCCACTTTTTCGAACTGGCCGACCAGCCCATCGAGGTCCGCCTGGCACTCACCGAAGAGGAGTCGGCCCGGCTGTTCGAACGCCTGGAGGACGAGGACATTGCGCTGTTCTACATCAAGACGCCGATCGAGTTCGGCACCCTCGGCAAAGAGGCCAAGGAAGCCGACGCGGGCGGATGACGCGCTGAAGACAGGTGCGCCCTCCTGGGTTACCGTACGGGCCTGACGTTGTGTCGAGGACAGTTTCATGGGCAAGCCCGCCCCCCGCAAAGACTGGGTCCACCGCGCGCCTCCCGCCCGGGGGCTGGAGCGTATCGAGGCGTTTTTCGCCGGGCATGGCTACGACCTGCACCGTCACGACACCTACGCCATCGGCCGCACGCTGTCTGGCGTGCAGAGCTTTCAGTACCGCGGCGGCTGGCGCCATAACCTGCCGGGCGGGACCATGGTGCTGCATCCGGATGAAGTGCATGACGGCGAAGCCGGCACCCAGGACGGTTTCCATTACCGCATGTTGTATATCGAGCCGGCGCTGATCCAGCAGATCCTCGGCGGCCAGCCGCTGCCCTTCATCAAGAACGGTCTGTCCACCGACCCACGCTTGTTCGCCGCCACCGACACCTTGCTGCGCAGCATGGACGGCCCGCTGGACCCGCTGGAACAGGAAGACGCGCTGTTCGATCTGGCCCATGCGCTGAATGCCGTGTCCGGCATTTCCCGGCCGGCGCAGCGCTTCGACTATCAGGCCGCGGAGCGGGCGCGGGAATACATGCACAGCGCCCTGGACCAGAGCATCACCCTCGACGAACTGGCCACCCACAGCGGCCGCGACCGCTGGAGCCTGTCGCGGGACTTTCGCCTGCTGTTCGGCACCAGCCCCTATCGCTACCTGACCATGCGCCGCCTGGACCTGGTCCGGGCACTGTTGCTGCAAGGCCAGTCGCTGGTCAGCGCGGCGCTGCTGGCCGGCTTTACCGACCAGAGCCACATGACCCGGCAATTCAGCAAGACCTACGGCCTGCCGCCGGCGCGCTGGCTGAAAATGCACGGCCGCTGAGCGCCGCCCGGCACGCACAATCGTACAAGAACCGCAGCACCGCGCTGATTACCGTAGAGGCCCGATCCCCTCTTTACGGAGCCGCAGCATGAACCCGGCCAACACCACGCCCATCACTTACCAGAGCCTGAATTTCGCCTACAAACTCAGCCTGTTCGACGACCACTGGCAAGCCCGCGTCATCGCCGAAATGAACGACTACCAGTTCAAACTGGTGAAGCTGCAAGGGGACTTCATCTGGCACGACCACCCGCACACCGACGAGACCTTTATCGTCCTCGAAGGCCAACTGCGCATCGACTTCGCCGACGGCCAGGTGACCATCAACCAGGGCGAGATGTTTGTCGTGCCCAAGGGCATGAAGCACAAGCCGTACGCCGAACAGGAGGTCAAGCTGCTGCTGATCGAACCCAAGGGCGTGCGCAACACCGGTGAAGAAGGCGGCGAACGCACGGCCGCCAATGATGTGTGGATCTGAGCTCTCACGCTGACTCAGCCTGTAGCCGCTGCCGAGCACCGCGAGGCTGCGGTCGGCAGCGCAGCAGCCGTAAAGGCGGGCGATGCGTTCCTCTAAGGCAAACCGCATGCGCAGGATTGGCGAGGACTGCGTCCTCGTTCGCATCCTCGCGGTGCTCGGCAGCGGCTACAGCACCGTCATCGGCTGCCACTCAACCGCGTTCGGCGGCTGCCGCCAGGCCTAGGCCTGTCGGCACCCGCAAACGCAGGGCCAGCAACGCCCCCAGCAGGGCGAGCAAGGCGCTGGCGCCTACCGCCTGCTCGATGCCGGCCGCCTGTGAGCCGCCCAGCCCGGCGTTGGCCAGGGACACCAGCAGCGCCAGCCCCAGCGCCCCGCCGATCTGCTGGCTGGTGGAGGCAATGCCCGCCGCCACGCCCTGCTCGCCCGGCGCGATGCCCTGCCCGGCCGAGACCCACATGGCGGTCCAGGTCATGCCCTGGCCGATGCTCAGCACCACGATGCCCGGCATCAGGCTCCAGAACCCCGCCCCGTCGGGCAGCGCCACATACACCCCGCCGATGCCCAGCGCACCCAGGAGCAAGCCGCTGACCAGGGTCGCCCGCAGCCCGAAGCGCAGCAACGAACGTTCGGCCAGCCAGATGCCCACGGTGCACAGCAGCGTCGCCGGCAAAAACGCCACGCCGCTTTGCAGCACGCTGTAGCTGTAGACCTGCTGGAAGTACAGGGCGAGGAAGTAGTACTGCACGCCGAAGCTGCTCATGAACAAGGCCGTAAGGAACATCGCCAGGCGCAGCTCGCGATGGGCCAGCAGGCGCAGCGGCATCAGCGGGTCGTAGCCACGCTGTTCGATCCACACGAACACCCCGAGCAGCAACAGCGCCAGCGCCCCGCAGCCCAGGGTCGCCGGTGCGCTCCAGCCCCATTCCGGGCCCTGGACGATGGCGAACACCAACAGCGTGCCGCCCACCGTCACGGTCAAGGCGCCGCTGAGGTCGAAACGCCGGCCACGCTCGCGCTGGCCATCGGCCGGAATCCAGCGCCGGGCCAGCAAGGCACAGGCCCCAGCCAGCGGAACGTTGACCAGAAACACCGCCTCCCAGCCCCACCATTGGGTCAGCACGCCACTGAGCAACGCGCCCAGGGCCAGGCCCGCCGCCGAGGCCGCGCTCCACACCGCGAACGCCCGGTTGCGCGCCGGCCCTTCGGGGTAATGGCTGTTGATCAGCGCCAGCGTCGCCGGGAACAGCATCGCCCCGCCGACACCCTGCACCGCCCGCGCCAGCACCAGCAGCAGTGCGCTGCCACCCAGGCCGCCGGCCAGCGAAGCCAGGGCATACAGGCTTTGCCCGACGATATAGAAACGCCGCTTGCCCAGCAGGTCGGCCGCCCGACCGCCCAGCAGCAGGAAGCCGCCGAAGGCCACGCTGTAGGCACTGACCACCCATTGCAGCTGTTGCGCGGAAAACCCCAGGTGGCTGCCGATCTCCGGCAAGGCGACGAAGACGATGGTCGCGTCCAGGGCGATGATCAGCTGCGCACTGGCCAGCAGGAGCAGCATCCAGCCTGACGGCCTGACTGAGGAGGTGGCGGGCATCACGTCGAGTCCTTGTGTGGAAAATAAAGGGGGGATGAATCAAGGACCCTCAGTTTCTTTGATGCCGATTAGATGATAAATACCGTCATTGCTCTTTCAGTGATGACTTTAATCATGGATCTGAACGCCGTTCGTTTGCTGGTCCGGGTCGCCGAGACCCGCAGCTTTACCCGCGCCGCCGGCGATCTGCGGCTGACCCAGTCCGGCCTGTCGCGGGCCATTTCGCGCCTGGAGCAGCAACTGGGCGTGCGCCTGCTGCAACGCAACACCCGCAGCGTCAGCCTGACCCCGGACGGCCAGCTGCTGGTGGAGCGCGCCGCGCCGCTGCTGGCCGAACTGGCGCAGACCGAAAGCCTGCTGCTGGACCGTCGCGACTCGCCCACCGGGCTGCTGAAAATCAGCACGCCGTCGCTGTTCGGACGCAAGGTGGTGATGCCGCTGATCGGGCGCCTGACCGAGCAATACCCGGACCTGAGCATCGAGGCGGTGATGACCGATCGGCTGGTGGACATCGTCGACGAAGGCTTCGACGCCATCCTGCGCACCGGCGAGATCCAGGACCAGCGCCTGATCGCCCGGCCCCTGGCGCCGCTGCGTTGGGTCACGGTGGCATCCCCGGCCTACCTGGCGCGCCATGGCACGCCGCAGACGGTGGAAGAGCTGCAACAGCACAACTGCCTGACCGTGCGCAATTTGCGCAGCGGGCGCCTGGTGGACTGGCAGTTCATGCGCGACGGCAAGGTGCGCGATGTCAGCGTGCCCAGCCGGCTGATCTTCGATATCGGCGACGCGCTGGTGGACGGTGTGCTGGGGGGCTTCGGCATCGCCCAGTTGATGAACTTCGCCGTCGAGGACGCCCTCGCCGACGGCCGCCTGGTGCCGATCCTGCAGGCCTTTTCCGGGCGCAGCCGGGCACTGTCGCTGGTCTACCCGCCGTCGCGCCAGTACTCGCCGAAACTCAAGGTTTTCGCCGACGCCCTGAGCACCGTCAGCTGGTAACCCGCGCCTACAGGCGTACCCGCTCGGCGAGGAAATCGATAAAGGCCCTGACCCGGGACGGCAGGTGCCCGCCCTGCCCCAGGTACACCGCGTAGAAACTTTCCGGCCGGCTGTCGTCGAAGGTTTCCAGCAACGGAATCAGCCGCCCCCGGGCCAGGTCGTCGACAATGGTGAAGGCCGCCAGCTGGGCGATGCCGACCCCGTTCAGGGCCAGATGCCGCAGGGCCTCGCCGTCGCTGGCCTGCACCCGGCCGTTGGGCTGGACCGGCACGGGAGCGCCGTTCTCCATCAGGCGCCAGCCCTTCACCGCCCGCGCATAGTCGAAGCCGATCAGGTTGTGCTGCTCCAGTTGCGAAGGTGTCTGGGGCGCCCCGTGGCGTGCCAGATAAGCAGGCGCCGCGACAATGATCGAATGGCTCTCGCCGAGTTTGCGCGCCACCAGCCGCGAGTTCTCCAGCGGCCCGGCGCGCACCGCGACATCGGTCTGCTCGCCCAGCAGGTCGACCAGCGAATCGGTGTGCACGATATCCAGGGACACCGCCGGATAACGTCCGAGAAACTCCGTCACCAACGGTGCCAACACATGCAGGCCGAACGACGCACTGGTGTTGACCCGAATGCGCCCCACCGGCTCGCGACCGTTGGTGGCCTCGCGCTCCACCTCGCGGACATCGGCCAGGACCCGCACGCAGTTGTCATAGAACGCCCGGCCTTCCGGGGTCAGTTGCAACTGGCGGGTCGAGCGGTTGAGCAGGCGCACGCCGAGGCGCGACTCCAGGCGGCCCAGCAGCTTGCTCACCGAGGACGGCGTGGTGCGCTTGAGCCGCGCGGCGGCGGACATGCCGCCGGATTCCACGACCCTGACGAAGGTTTCCATCTCGGCGAAGCGGTTGATGTCGCTGCCAGCCATATGAATTCAACTCACAGATGATGTGCCGGATAGCCGTCTATTTCACGACAGAGGCCAACTCTATGATGGTCCGCACACCCACTCAAGGACCTCAGACATGAACACTCCAACCTCCCCCGCGCGCCACTTGCTGGTGGTCGGCGGCTACGGCGTCACCGGCAGCGCCATCGTCGAACACATGGTTCGCCAACCCGACTGGCGACTGACCACCGCCGCCCGCCGCGGCGCCCCCGCGCAACTGGCCGACGGCAGCCCGGCGCCGGCCCACGTCAGCGTCGACCTGCTGGACGCCAACGCGGTGATCCGTGCCTTCGGCGATCTGCGCGAGGTCACCGACCTGGTGTTCTGCGCCTACAGCGAACGCGAAACCATGGCCGCCAGCGTGGCGCCCAACGTAGCCATGCTCAAGCACAGCCTGCTGGCCCTGAAACAGGCCGGGGCGAAGCTGCGGCATGTGGTGCTGATCGGTGGCGGCAAGTCTTACGGCGAGCACCTGGGCCACTACAAGACCCCGGCCAAGGAGAGCGACGGCCGGATGATGGGACCGATCTTCTACAACGATCAGGAGGATCTGCTGTGGCAGCGTGCCGAGCAGGACGGATTCGGCTGGACCGTGCTGCGCCCGGACGGGGTGATGGGCACCAGCCTGGGCTCGCCGATGAACATCCTCACCGGGGTGGCGGCCTTTGCCGCGATCAGCCAGGAGCTGGGCGTGCCCCTGCGTTTCCCCGGCAGCCTGCCGGCCTGGAATGCACTGCATCAAAGCACCGATGCCCGCCTGCTGGCGCAGGCCGTGCTCTGGGCGCTGAGCGCCAGCGGCGCACGCAATGAAATCTTCAATATCACCAATGGCGACCACTTCCGCTGGCAGCAGGTGTGGCCGGAGATCGCCGAGTTCTTCGACCTGCCGGCCGCCGCGCCGCAGCCGATGAACCTGCAGGTGCAAATGGCCGACAAGGCCGCGCTGTGGCAACTCATCGTGGCCAGGCACGGCCTGCAACCGACGCCCTGGGAGCAGCTCGCCGCCTGGCCGTTCGTCGACGGCTGGCTGAATACCGGCTACGACATGGTGCAGAGCACCATCAAGATCCGCCAGGCCGGTTTCCACGGCTGCATCGACACCCACCAGAGCATCCGCGAGCACCTGCAGAACCTGCGCGAGCGTCGGCTGATTCCCTGAACCGGATCACGGCGCCAGGGTCTTGCCATCCAGCGCATCGCCAATCGTCAGGAAATGCCCGCCCGCCACATGGTGCAGGGTGCGCAAGGCATCGTGCCCGGTGAAATGCCAACGGCCGTCGCTGAACACTCGCTCATCGGCCTGGGCGGCGATGACCTCGCCGAGGAACAGGTCATAGCGTTCATGGTTGTGCGGTTCCGGCAGCAACCGGCATTCGAGCCAGGCCACGCAACCCTCGAGCAGCGGCGCGTCGATCAGCTCGCCGGCGAAGGTCGGCAGGCCATAGCGCTCGAACTTGTCGCGGCCCTGGTCGCGGTTCAGTTCCAGGCCGGAAGTGGAACCCACGGTCTGCGCGATATCGACCTGGGCGGCGCACGGCACGTTGAGCACGAAGGTGCCGGAGGCTTCCAGCAGTTGCCGGGTCCAGGTGGATTTGTCGAGCACCACGGCGACTTTCGGCGGCTCGAAATCCAGCGGCATGGCCCAGGCCGCGGCCATGATGTTGCGCTGGCCGCCATGGGTGGCGCTGACCAGCACGGTCGGCCCGTGGTTGAGCAGACGGTAGGCCTTGGCCAGCGGAACCGGACGACGATGGGATGGGCTCATGGGTAAGGCTCCAGGAGAAAAACGTCGATTGTAGCGACATCCCGGTTCGGCACAGCAGTCGGGATTGGGCAATTTCCCTGGACAATCCATCCAGATTGACCGGGCTTATCCCTGACTTGCGGCTGCTTAGACTGGACCTTCACCTCACAGGCTGAAGGAGTTTTTTCATGGCAGACCATTCCTTGAACAATAAAGTGGCGTTGATCACCGGGGGCGCGAAGAACCTGGGCGGCCTGATCGCCCGGGACCTGGCCGCCCATGGCGTGAAGGCCATCGCCGTGCATTACAACAGCGCCGCCAGCAAGGCCGACGCCGACCGGACCGTGGCGGCGATCAAGAACCTGGGCGTCGATGCCCACGCCTGGCAGGCCGACCTGACCGCCGCCGCGGCCGTGGAGCAACTCTTCAGCGACGCCAAGGCGCATTTCGGCAAGATCGACATCGCCATCAACACCGTGGGCAAGGTCCTGAAAAAACCCATAGTCGAGATCAGCGAAGCCGAGTACGACGACATGTTCGCGGTCAACTCCAAGAGCGCGTTCTTCTTTATCAAGGAAGCCGGCAAGCACCTGGAGGACCACGGCAAGCTGGTGTCGCTGGTGACCTCGCTGCTCGGCGCCTACACGCCGTTCTATGCTGCCTACGGCGGGGCCAAGGCACCGGTGGAACACTTCACCCGCGCCGCCTCCAAGGAATTCGGCGCCCGCGGCATCTCGGTGACCGCCGTGGGCCCTGGGCCGATGGACACGCCATTCTTCTACCCGGCCGAAGGCGCGGACGCCGTGGCTTACCACAAGACCGCCGCGGCGCTGTCCGGCTTCAGCAAGACCGGCCTGACCGACATCAAGGACGTGGTGCCCTTCATCCGTCATCTGGTCACCGACGGCTGGTGGATCACCGGCCAGACCCTGCTGATCAACGGCGGCTACACCACCAAGTGAGGCCCGCCCTTCTGATCGACGGTTGTCATCGACCCGAGTAATCCGCCAAGGGGCGAGGTAGATTGGCGTTTGCGAAAGGCTTGCGTAGGAGCAAGGCTTGCCCGCGATCAGGGGCTGTCTGACACAACGCTATCGCGGGCAAGCCTCGCTCCTACAGAAAATACGCACCACACGCCTCGGAATAACGCCCCATTCATGGATAAGCTCGAGCAGTACCGTGTATTCATCCAGGTGGCTGACATGGGCAGTTTCATCAAGGCCGCGCACGCCCTTGAACTGCCCCGGGCTACCGTCTCGGCAGCGGTACAGCAACTGGAAACCGCCCTCGCCACGCGCCTGTTGCACCGCACCACGCGCCAGGTTCAGCTGACCGCCGACGGCGCGGTCCTGCTGGAGCGCGCGCGTCTGTTGCTGAGCGATGCGGTGGAACTCGAGCAGCTGTTTCACACCCGTCAACTAGACGTCTGTGGCCGGCTCAATATCGACGTGCCCAGCCGGATTGCCCGGCGCCTGATCGCCCCCGCCCTGCCCGAGCTTTTCGCCCGCTACCCCAGCCTGAAGCTGGCGCTGGGCTCCACCGACCGTTCCATCGACCTGGTGCAGGAAGGCGTGGATTGCGCGATCCGCGTCGGCACCCTGCGCGACAGCAGCCTGATCATCCGGCGCCTGGGCCACCTGGCCCTGATCAATTGCGCCAGCCCTGACTATCTGGCCCGGCACGGCCAGCCACAAACGCCGGGCGACCTGGCCGACGGTCACTGGATGGTCGGCTACGGCTCCCCCAGCACGGGCCGCGAACTGCCCTGGGAATACCTGGCCGAAGGTCACGAGCTGGAACTGAATTTGCCCAGCCGGGTGATCGTCAACAACGCCGAAAACTACATCGCCTGCTGCAGGGCCGGGCTGGGCCTGATCCAGATCCCGCGCTTCGACGTGCAGTACCTGCTCGACCGGGGCGAACTGGTGGAAGTCCTGCCCGGTTTTCGCCCCGCGTCCATGGCGATCTCCGCGCTCTATCCCAATCGCAACCATCGCTCGCGCCGGCTGAACGCCTTTATCGAATGGTTCGAAACCCTGATCGCGCCCCATCTCGAAAACGACCGGCAGGACTGACAACGGCCCCACCCAGGCTGCTGTCCGGAGGAGCCAGCCCATCAGCCGGACAACTGATGGGCGAACTGGCCGACGGCGCTTACCACCTTCTGCGCGCCGTCCTGGATCTCGACGATCACCGTGCCGGCTTCGGCGGCCAGGCCCAGGCCCTGCTCGGCCTGGGTCTTGCCGTCGGCCATCAGCACCACCGCGTCGCGGGCCATGTCCTGGTTGCGCCGGACCACGCCGACGATCTCGTCGGTGGCCTTGCTGGTGCGCGAGGCCAATTGCCGGACCTCGTCCGCCACCACCGCGAAGCCGCGCCCCTGGTCACCCGCGCGGGCCGCTTCGATGGCCGCGTTGAGCGCCAGCAGGTTGGTCTGCTCGGCAATGTCGCTGATGGTCTTGACGATGCTGCCGATCACCCGCGACTGCTCGTTCAGCGCCTCGATGCTGTCACTGGCCTGCTGCATGTGGGTCGCCAGGTCGCGCATCACCTGCACCGCTTCGGTCACCACCGAGGAGCCGCGCTGGGCGCTGCTGTCGGTCTGCTGCGAGATGGTGTAGGCGATCTCCGCGGCGTCGGCGACGGACTGCTCCTGCTTGACCTGCTCGGTGATCACCGTGGCGAATTTCACCACCTTGTAGAGCTTGCCGTTGGCATCGACCACCGGGTTGTACGAGGCATCGAGCCAGACCACGCGGCCGAGACTGTCGATGCGCTTGAAGCGGTCGGCGACGTAGTCGCCGGCATTCAGCCGCTCCCAGAACACCTTGTAGGCCGGACTGTTGTACTCCTGCGGCTCGCAGAACAGGCTGTGGTTCTGGCCCAGGATCTGCTCAAGGCTGTAGCCCATGCAGCTCAGGAACCGCTCGTTGGCGGTCAGTACCCGGCCCTTGAGGTCGAACTCGATCACCGCGGTGGAACGCAGCAGGGCCGCGATCAGGTTGTCATGCTCGCAGGCGGTTTGCACGGTTTCGGTCAGGTCATTGGCGATCAGGGAAAAGGACCTGAGTTGCCGCTCGGAGTTGAAGATCGGCTGCAGGATCACCCTCAGCCAGGCGTCATGACCGTCACCACGACGCAAACGCAGGGTGTCGTCGAAAGGCTCGCTGCAGGCCAGCGCCGTCATGAAACGCGAGTGCGCCTCTTCGGGCCGGGCATCGTCCGGCAGCAGATTGTCGATGGGCCAGCCCAGCAGCGCCTCGGGGGAATAATGCATGCCCTGGGTGAAATTGCGGTTCGCCACCAGGATCCGGCGCTGCGGATCGAGATCGACACTGAGCAGGGTGCGCTCGAAACCTTCCTTGACCTGCTCGAGCGCACGAAACTCCTCACCCAACGCGAGGAGCTTCTGATTCAAACGTTTATTGAACATGGATACACCGATAGCCTGTGATTGGAGACTGCAGCAGCCTCACCATCGGCGTTGGAAACGCGTTCTTGACGCGCTCAAGGCTCTTTAGGATTTATCTTCCATAGAGACAGGAAACTTCCTAACCACCCGCGCAGGGCGCGCTGGCGTTGGAGCAGATCGTGGCCGTCGACCTGGCGGCCACTCGGTACCCGACGTCATGGCCTGGAAAAGGCCTGACGCCGGGTCCGGGACAGGACTCAGTTGGACAATTGGCTGGCGAACTGGCCGACGGCGTTCACCACCTTCTGCGCACCGTCCTGGATCTCGACGATCACCGTGCCAGCTTCGGCGGCCAGGGCCAGGCCCTGCTCGGCCTGGGCCTTGCCATCGGTCATCAGCGCCACGGCCTCGCGCGCCATGTCCTGGTTCTGCCGCACCACGCCGACGATTTCGTCGGTGGCCTTGCTGGTGCGCGAGGCCAGTTGCCGGACTTCGTCGGCCACCACGGCAAAGCCGCGTCCCTGTTCACCGGCCCGCGCCGCTTCGATGGCTGCGTTGAGCGCCAACAGGTTGGTCTGTTCGGCGATGCCGCTGATGGTCTTGACGATGGTGCCGATCACCAGCGACTGCTCGTTCAGCGCCTCGATGCCTTCGCCGGCCTGCTGCATGTGCTTGGCCAGGTCGCGCATCACGTTCACCGCCTCGGTCACCACGGTGGTGCCGCGCTGGGCGCTGTTGTCGGTTTGCAAGGAGGTGCTGTAGGCGATGTTCGCCGCCTCGGCGACTGCCTGTTCCTGATTCACCTGGTCGGTGATCACGGTGGCGAACTTCACCACCTTGTACAGCCGGTTGTTGGCATCGACCACCGGGTTGTAGGAAGCCTCGAGCCAGACCACGCGGCCGTAGCTGTCGATGCGTTTGAACCGCCCGGCGACGAACTCTCCGGCGTTCAGGCGCTTCCAGAATGCCTGGTACTCCGCGCTGTTGTATTCCTCGGGCTCGCAGAAGGTACGGTGATGCTTGCCCTGGATTTGCGCCAGGCTGTAGCCCATGCCGTGGAGGAAACGCTCGTTGGCCGTCAGCACGTTGCCGTTGAGGTCGAACTCGATCACCGCCGTGGAGCGGACCAGCGCGCCGATCAGGTTCTCGTGCTCGCGAGAGGCTTCGATGGTGCGGGTCAGGTCGCTGGAGTAGATCGAGAACTGTTTGATCCGCCCCTGGGAATCGCGAACCGGCTGGGAGATCGAGCGCAGCCAGGCTTCCTGGCCGTTGCCACGCAGCAGGCGTACCGCGCCGGCAAAATGCTCGCCACGGGTCAGCGTCGCCTTGAAACGGTGGTGGAATTCATCGGTCTTGACGTGGGCCGGCACAATGTCCTCGATGTGACGACCGACCAGTTCGCTGCCCCTGTAGAGCATTTCCAGGTTGAAGTTGTCGTTGACCGACAAAATGCGTCCATCGGGATCGAGAACCAGCACCAGCATTTCGCTGTCGAGACTGTCCTTCACTTGCTGGAGGCTCGAGAGTTCTTCGCGTAGAGCCAACAGCTCTTGCTTCAAGCTTTTGTTGAACATGGGATGCACCGATGGGCTGTAATAATGGGCAGCGTTGTCTCTAGCCATCGGCGCTTGAGTATTTTTCTGAAGAGCCCATAAGACATATCCGACCAAAAAACTTTGAAACGCCTCGGGCCCCGGCCCTGCGGGGCTACAACCCATGCTCCGGAGCCCGGAAGAGGGGCTATAGTCGTGCTCTGGAAAATCAACGGCAATCGACGGAGTGCAATCTATGGAGGCTTCACGCAAGGCCCTGTTCGACCAGGTGGCGACGCGTCTGGGACACGCTTTCGACGGTGAAATGCGCATCGGCGGCAACTATGTGCCCGCGGTGCAGAACGGCGACGAGGTGTACGTCAGCGGGCAGATCCCCCGCATCGACAACACCGTGAAGGTGGTCGGGAGGGTCGGTGGCGATGTTTCGCTGGAAGACGGCCGGTATGCCGCACGTATTTGCACCATGCGCGCCCTGGCGATCCTCGCCCAGTTGCTGGGCGATCTGCAGCGGGTGAAAAAAGTCCTGCGGCTCAACGTCTATGTGCAAAGCGCCGCCGACTTCACCCAGCAGAGCGAAGTCGCCGACGCGGCCTCCGAAGTGCTCTATTCGATCTTTGCCGAGGCCGGGGTACACACCCGCACGTCCCTCGGGGTCTATCAGCTGCCGAAGAATGCCGCGGCGGAAATCGACATGATCGTGGCCCTCGAACCACTTCCCGCGCCCCATGAGGACGTTGAGGATTAGGGTCTGTACGAAAAGTCGGCGAGCGAAGGTCAGGCAAGGCAAAAACAGGCGAGGAAGCGGAGTGTAGGGGCCTACATGAGCATTCCGAGCCTGTTTTTAACGCAGCATGACCGAGCGCAGCCACTTTTCGTACAGACCCTAGCTGCCATTGGTGCGGCACTGGCCCATCACCTGATACTCAACGGTCTTGAGCTGTCCGGCCGAATCCTCATAGGTCATGCGTGACGGCACTGGGTTGCAGGCCTTGGCCGGCGGCGTCACGTTGACCACCTTCTGGATGTCCAGGGGCATGCCGTAGCGATAGTTTTCCACCACCGGCGCCTCCTTGCCCTGCTTCGCCGCGTAGGCCGCCATGGCCTTCTCGTTCGCCTGCATGGCGCGGTCGAAGGTGCGGTCGCCGCCGCCTTCGGCCATGGCCAGGGACGACAAGGAAAGTACCAGGGCGGCGATACTCAATTTAAATAACTTCATGACTGCTTCCTCGTTTTGGTTAGTTGCAACGAGGATAACCAGCGGACCCTGTCGGGAAGATCACGGATACATTACTTATATGTAATAAACCCAAGACCGCTTCTTGCCCTTGAGAAAACTCCATATAAAACAAGGCCTCCAACTAAAAACAAATACCACTTACAACTTTTATCCTTGCAGAATTGTAATAACCGGGTCACCTCCGCGTTATCTGTTGTTTGCAACTATCGACGCTGACTCCAGCCGTTAACCAGACGGTTCGCGAGTACAACTAACAAGAACGCCCCAGGCGACATAACAGCTGATAGCTGCCCATATCCAGGAGCAAACAACATGCGCATTCAAACCCGCTGGTCCCTGTCCGTGTTTTCCGCGGTACTGGGACTCAGCCCGTTGGCCGTGAACGCGGCAGACGACCAGCCCGAAGGTTTTATCGAAGGCAGCAGCCTCAACGTGCTGGCCCGCAACTACTACTTCAATCGCGACGATCGCAAGGGCCAGTCCAGCCCCACCGGCAACGGCTATTCGGAGGCCTGGGCCCAGGGGCTGATCGGCAAGTTCGAATCCGGCTTTACCCAGGGCACCGTCGGTTTCGGCCTCGACGCCTTTGCCATGTATGGCCTCAAGCTCGACTCCGGCGCCGGCCGCAGTGGTGGTCGCGGGTCGTTCGGCATGCTGCCGGTGGACAGCGACAACCACCCGGCCGACAACTACAGCAAGGTCGGCGGCGCGGCGAAAATGCGCCTGCTCGACACCGTGATCAAGGTCGGCGACGTCTTCCCGAAAACCCCGGTGGTGCATTACGGCGACTCGCGCCTGCTGCCGGAAAGCTTTCGCGGCGCCACCTTCGAGAACACCAGCGTCGACGGCCTGAGCCTCCAGGGCGGGCGCCTGCACAGCATGAGCCAGCCCGACAGCAGTAGCCTGCGCGACGGTTTCGCCACCTTCTATGCCGGCAAGGTCGACTCGCCCTGGGTCGCCTACTTCGGCGGCGACTACAGCCTGAACAAGCACCTCAGCTTCAGCCTCTACAGCAGCCGCCTGAAGGACGCCTGGGACCAGTACTACTTCGGTACCGCGGCGACCTGGCCGATCTCGGACCAGTTCTCGCTGTTCGCCGGGTTCAACTATTACAAGGCGGTGGACGAGGGCAAGAAACTGCTCGGCGAGTTCGACAACGACATCTGGAGCGCCAAGATCGGCGCCACCTATGGCGCCCACACCCTGTCCCTGTCGCACCAGCGCAACAATGGCGACGACGACTTCGACTACCTGCGCCAGTCGGACTCGATCTTCCTCGACAACTCGATCCAGTACAGCGACTTCAACTCGCCGAAGGAACGTTCGTGGATGGTCCGCTACGACCTCGACATGCAGCCCCTGGGCATCCCCGGCCTGTCGTTCATGACCCGCTACGGCAAAGGCAGCGACGCCGACTACAGCAACGCCAACGCGGTGTACATGCGCCGCGGTGCAGACGGCAATCCGCTGACCGACCAGCGCCGCTGGGAACGCGATATCGAAGCCAAGTACGTGGTCCAGGGCGGCACCATCAAGGACCTGTCGCTGCGCATCCGCCAGGCCACCGTGCGCTCCAGCAGCTTCGAATCCGACCTGGAGGAATTCCGCCTGATCGTCGAATACCCGCTGGCCATTCTCTGAGTCCTTGCGCCGGGCGGGTGAGAGGCCCGCCCGACGTTAAAACTTCTTCACAGACGCCTGTCTTTCAGAACTGTAATATCGCCCTCACCTTCTCGTCAGGTTGGCCTTCGTATACTTGCCCGCATGCCCGAGCCGACAGCGCTTCGCTGGCGGCCAGCCACTTGCGGGAGATCATGTCTTGAAGCCTGCCCATCTGACTCCGCCTGGCCAGCCCAGCGCGCTTCCCAGCGATAACAGCAGCGAACGCGCCAGGCATGCCCTGGAACAATTCTGGCTCGGCCAGCAACAGCACAACGGCGAAAACAACCACAACGGCGCAACCGGCGCCTCCCCTCACAGAACCGCAGGGCCCCAGGCATGCACAGCCTCCCGCTGACGCCGGCCCACCCCGAGCACATTCATCTCTGAAGCGTTTTTTCGAATGCTCCTTTGGAAAGAGATGAATTTTTAGCGTCCCGCATGGGGCGCTTTTTTTTGCCCACCACTTCCCTTCCCGTAACCGCTGCCGAGCCCGCGAGGCTGCGATCGACCGCGAAGCGGGCGCAGCTCTTGAAATCGCAAGAGGTCCTGCGACCAGCGTGGCCCGGACCATCGCAGCCTTCGGCAGCGGCTACAGGGTGCGTGCCCTCTCAATAAACAAAACCCCGCCTGCGTATGACGCAGGCGGGGTTGGTTGACGCCGGTCGCGGGTCAGTCGTTTAGCAGGTCCTGCAGTTCCTGTTCTTCTTCCTTGCGGTGCGCCCAGTGGTACAGCGCCGGCAGCACCAGCAGGGTCAGGGCGGTGGAGGAGATGATGCCGCCGATGACCACGGTGGCCAGCGGTCGTTGCACTTCGGCGCCGGTGCCGGTGGCCAGGGCCATGGGGATGAACCCCAGCGACGCCACCAGCGCGGTCATCAGCACCGGGCGCAGGCGGGTCAGCGCGCCTTCGTTGACCGCCGCGGCGAGCATCCGTCCTTCTTCGCGCAGGTTGCGGATAAAGGCGATCATCACCAGGCCGTTGAGCACCGCCACCCCCGACAGCGCGATGAAGCCCACCCCCGCCGAGATCGACAGCGGGATATCGCGCAGCCACAGGGCCATGATCCCCCCGGTCAGGGCGAAGGGAATCCCGGTGAACACCAGCAGCCCGTCCTTGAGGTTGTTGAACATCATGAACAACAGGCCGAACACCAGCAGCAGCGCCACCGGCACTACGATCTCCAGGCGCTTGGAGGCTTCCTGCAACTGTTCGAACTGGCCGCCCCAGGTGATCCAGTAGCCGGTCGGGATCTGTACCTGATCACCAATGGCCCGGGTCGCCTCTTCGACGAAGGAACCCATGTCGCGCCCACGCACGTTGGCGCTGACGATCACCAGGCGCTTGCCGTTCTCGCGGCTGACCTGCGCCGGGCCGAGCACCAGGTCGACGCTGGCCACCTCCGACAGGGCGATGAAACCCAGTTGCCCGTTGACGCTGCCCGCGGCCGCCGCCACCGGAATCAGCAGGCGCGACAGCCCGTCGATGTCGGTGCGCAGGCTGTCGGACATGCGCACCAGCATGTCGAAGCGCCGGTCGCCCTCATACAAAATTCCCGCCTTGCGCCCGCCCACGGCAATCGCCACGGCGTCCTGCACATCGCCGACATTGAGGCCGAAACGCGCGGCCTTGTCGCGGTCGACATTCACCGTCAGCACTGGCAGGCCGGTGGTCTGCTGCACCTTCACCTCGGCGGCGCCGTCGATCTTCTGCAAGGTCTGCGAAATCTCTTCGGCGGTCTTGTTCAGCACCTCCATGTCATCGCCGAAGACCTTCACCGCGACATCGCTGCGTACCCCGGAAATCAGTTCATTGAAGCGCAGCTGGATCGGTTGCGACAGCTCGTAGACGTTGCCCGGCAGGCTGTTACTGACCCGTTCGATGTCGGCAATGATCGCCTCCCGCGACTTGCCTGGGTCCGGCCATTGCGCCTTGGGCTTGAGCATCAGGTAGGCATCGGAAATGTTCGGCGGCATCACGTCCGAAGCGATCTCGGCGGTGCCGGTGCGGGCGAACACCCGCTCGATTTCCGGGATCTGCGCCAGCAGGGTTTTCTCCAGGGTCTTCTGCATTTCCACCGACTGAGTGAGGCTGGCGTCGGGCACGCGCATCGCCTGCTGGGCGAAGTCGCCCTCGCTGAGGCTGGGGATGAATTCACTGCCCATGCGGCTGGCCACCAGGCCCGAGAGCAGCACGCTGAGAACGGCCAGGGCAAAGGCCAGGGAGCGGTGGCTCATCACCCAGCGCAGCACCGGTTCGTAACCGCGGCGGGCGCCGCGCATGACGAAGTTTTCTTCCTCCTTGACCTTGCCGGTGACGAACAGCGCGATCGCCGCCGGGACGAACGTCACCGAGAGGATCATCGCCCCCAGAAGGGCTATCACCACGGTGAAAGCCATCGGGTGGAACATCTTCCCGGCCACCCCGGACAGGGCAAAGATCGGCAGGTACACCACCATGATGATCAGTTGCCCGTAGATCAGCGCCCGGCGCGCTTCCCTGGCCGCGGCGAAGACTTCGTGCAGGCGCTCGGAGCGAGTGAGCATGCGCCCGTGATGCTGCTGGGCATGGGCCAGGCGGCGGATGGCGTTCTCGACGATGACCACCGCGCCGTCGACGATGATGCCGAAGTCCAGCGCGCCGAGGCTCATCAGGTTGGCGCTGACCTTGTTGGTGAACATGCCGGTAAAGGTGAACAGCATGGCCAGCGGGATCACCATGGCAGTGATCAGCGCGGCGCGGATATTGCCCAGGAACAGGAACAGAATGGCGATGACCAGCAGCGCGCCTTCGATGAGGTTTTTCTTCACCGTGGCCACGGCCTTGTCCACCAGGTTGGTGCGGTCGTACACCGTGACCGCCGTCACCCCCTTGGGCAGCGAGCGATTGATCTCGGCGAGTTTTTCCGCCACCACCCGGGACACCGTGCGGCTGTTTTCCCCCACCAGCATGAACACCGTGCCGAGCACCACTTCGCGGCCGTTCTCGGTGGCCGCGCCGGTGCGCAGCTCACGGCCGATGTCCACGGTGGCCACGTTGCTGACGCGGATCGGCGTGCCGTCCACGGTGTTGATCACGATGTTGGCGATGTCCTCGATGGACTTCACCTGCCCCGGCGCGCGGATCAGCAACTGCTGGCCGTTGCGCTCGATATAGCCGGCGCCGACGTTGGCGTTGTTGCGCTCCAGGGCGGTCATCAGGTCGCTCAGGGTCAGGTTGTAGGCCGCCAGGCGCCTGGGGTCCGGGGCGATCTGATAGAGCTTGGCGAAACCGCCGATGGTGTTGATCTCGGCCACCCCCGGCACGTTGCGCAGTTGCGGGGCGATGACCCAGTCCTGGATCACCCGCAGGTCGGTTGGCGTATAGGCCGTGCCGTCCTCCTTGAGCGCGCCCGGCTCGGCTTCCACCGTCCAGAAGAAGATCTCGCCGAGGCCGGTGGAGATCGGCCCCATGCTCGCCTCCACGCCTTCGGGCAGCTGTTCGCGGGCCACCTGCAGGCGCTCGTTGACCAGTTGCCGGGCGAAGTACAGGTCGGTGCCTTCCTTGAAGATCACCGTCACTTGGGACAGGCCCGAGCGCGAAGTCGAGCGGGTCTGCTCCAGGCCCGGCAGGCCGGCCATGGCCACTTCCACCGGGTAGGTGATGCGCTGCTCGGTTTCCAGCGGCGAGTAGCCGGGCATGCTGGCGTTGACCTGGACCTGGACGTTGGTGATGTCCGGCACCGCGTCGATCGGCAGTTTCTGGTAGCTGCCGATGCCCACGGCGGCCATCAGCAGCACCGCCAGCAGCACGATGATGCGCTGCTCGATGGCGAATTGAATGATGCGTTCAAACATGGGAAGTCACTCTCCAGGGAAACACTCAGTGCGGATCAATGGCCGTGCTCGGCCGAGCCCTTGCCCAGTTCGGACTTGAGGATGAAGCTCCCGGTGGTCGCCACCTGGGCCCCGGCGCGCAAGCCTTCGCGGATCTCGACGAAGCCGCCTTCGCTGCCGCCCAGCACCACGGGCGTGGCCTGGAAACCGTCGGCGACGCGCACGAACACCGCTGGCTTGTCTTCCACGGTCTGGACCGCGCTCTGCGGCACGGTTACCCCGGCCTGGTAGGTGTCGGTCGCCACCTGCACCGAGACGAACAGCCCCGGCCGCCAGACATCGTCCGGGTTGGGTACGGTGACCCGCACCGTGGCGGTCCGGGTCTGCTCGCCCAGCAGGCTGCCGACATAGGCCACCGTGCCCTGCACCTGGGTGCCCAGTTCCGTGGACTGCACCCGGACCGGCTTGCCGACCCGGACCTTGTTCAAGTCCTTGGGAAACACGCCGAAGGTGACCCAGACCCGGGACAGGTCGGACAGGGTGAAGGCGGCGCTGGTCTCGCCCACCACCTCGCCGACGCTCAGGTGTTTTTCCACCACCACGCCGTCGAACGGCGCACGCATCTCATAGCGGTTGCCGCCCGCCAGCACCGCGCTGCCACTCAGGGCATTCATCTTTTGCCGGGCGTTGTTCAGGGCGATTTCGGCTTCCTGCAGGGTCTGGCGCGCCAGCAGGTAATCCTGCTCGGCGGAGATCTGGTCGACCCACAACTGGCGCTCGCGCTGGAAGGTGGTGCGCGCCAGCTCGACCCGGCGCTCGGCGGCGGCCAGTTCGCTGCGCTGGTCGGAGATCTGCTGGCTGGCGATCACCGCCAGCAGCTCGCCCTTCTTCACCGTCTGGCCGAGATTGACCGCCACCGACTCCACCACTCCGGCCGCGCGCGGCACGATGTGCGAGGTGCGGTCCTCGTCGAAGCGGATCTCCCCCGGCAGCGTCAGCAAGCTGCTGAGATTGCGCGGTGCGGCCTCGGCCAGCTGGATGTCCGCGGCCTTGATCTGCTCGGCACTGAGCTCGACCTTGCCCTCTTCCTCGGCATGTCCCTCACCTTCCGCTTGCCCCTCTTCGCCTTCCCGATGCGCCTCGCCATCCTTGTGCGTGTCCGCCTTGGCCGCGGGTTTCGCCTGCGCGGCCACCGGCGCCGCCTGGAACAGCTCCTGCCACATCAACCCGGCCACGCCGAGCGCGATCGCCACGGCCAACGCCAAGGCTGTGCTTCGTTTCTTGTCCATGCATGCTCCTGAAAAAATCGACTCGACGCGCCAACCGGCAACAGCGACGCGTCATGAGGTCTGTGGAAAAAAGAAATCGCCGAGCGCCCGATGCAACTCATGCAGGCACCAATGGGCCGAGTCCTCCTCGACCCGGCTCGGCAGCGGGACGCTGCAATCGGTGACCAGCAGCGCGCCCAGGCACAACAGGACGAACAACGCGGTTCTCACAGCGTGCGATCGGGGCCGGCGAGATCGCCGTAGATGCGCTCGATGCGCACCCAGGCCTCGGTGGACAGGGCCACGGCAGCGATGTACTGGGTGCGGGCGCTGATCAGCGTGCGCTGGGCGTCGAGCACCTCGATGAAGTTGAACTTGCCCATCTCGAAGCCACGGGTCGCAGTGTCCACGGCGTTTTGCGCGGCCGGCAGGATCACCTGGTTGAACGACTGCACTTCGTTGCTGGCGGTGCTCCACTGATCCAGGGCCTGACGGGTTTCAGTGCGCAGGCGCAGCTCCGCGGCGTTGCGTAGATCCCGGGCCTGATCGGCGCGCCGCGCCGCCGACAGCACGTTGCCCTGGTTGCGGTTGAACAGCGGAATCGGCATCGACACCCCGACCAGATTGACCCGCTCGCGCACGCTGGCGTCGTACTGGCTGCCCACGCTGATATCGAGGTCGGGAATACGCTGGGCCTTTTCCAGCCCCAGGGACGCTTCGCGCTGCACCACCTGCATTTCGGCCAGGCGCAGTTCGGTGGTCTGTTGCAGGCGCGCCAGCAATTGCGCCGAAGGCGGCAGCGACGGCAGCCCGCTGGCCGGCTCCGCAACGGCGCTGAAGTCGGTGGTGGCGGCCCCGGTCACGGTCGCCAACTGGCGATAGGCATTGGCCCGATCCATCTCGGCGCGACTCAGTTCCAGGCGCACTTCCGAGAGCTGGACCTGGGCGCGGGTGGCCTCCACGGGCGAGGCCTTGCCGGCACTCACCCGGCCCTTGGCCACCGTCAGCCCGCGCTCGGCCAGGGCCAGGGAGCGGCCGGCCAGATCGCTACGCTCCTGGGCGCGCAAGGCGCCGTAAAAGGCCGCGATCACATCGGCGCGCAGCTGGTTGCGCTGGCGTTCCAGCTCCAGCGCCGCGGCGTCCTGGGCACGGCTGGCGACATCGATGCGCGCGCCGCGCTTGCCGCCCAGCTCCAGGGTCTGGCTGAGCTTGACGGTGGTGGTGCGCGAGCTGCGGCGGGTGTCTTCGGCGTCCCAGGACAACACCGGATTGGGGATCAACCCGGCCTGCTGGCGGCCACCCTGGGCGATGTCGATTTCCCAGCGCGCCGCCGCCAGTTCGGGGTTGTTGGCAAAGGCACTGGCCAGGGCGTTGTCGAGGCTCAGCACCCGGCTCTCGGCCGCCGCGGCGTCCTGCTGCGCGGCACTGGCCAACAACAGGACGCCGGACAATGCCCCGACTATCCAGGCAAGTTTTTTAATGGAGGTTGGCATAACGCGTTCTGGCCCCTTACCGGTACAGAGTGACGGCGGAGGCTCTGCGGTGCGAGGAAGTTGAACCGGCACGACGCATCCACACTCCACCCATAAAACAACTAACAGGTGAGTATTTAGTGCCGGCCAAATGTAGCCTTCGGTACTTATCGACAGGGTGGCGCAAAGATTACAAATCCGTTAGCAAACGCTCTGCCACGGGCTTATGCATTAACATCCCGGCCATCGACCCGAGAGCAAGCTCAATAAATCCACAACTTGAAATATAGAGAAACAACTTCTCCCCGCATGACACTTCGAAGCTTTTAAATTCAGAACCTTTAAATTAACAACCTTGAAATCCGCAACTTTGAAAGTTGAATCATCCAGCCCGTTACTTTCAATGAAGTTATGGGACTGCCCCATTGCATTAAACACCGAGGCTAATTCAGCATGCGCATTCTGGTGATCGAGGATGAACCGAAAACCGCCGACTACTTGCATCAGGGATTGAGCGAAAGCGGCTACGTCGTCGATTGCGCCAATAACGGCGCCGACGGCCTGCACCTGACCCGCCAGCACGCCTACGACCTGGTGATTCTCGACGTCAATCTGCCGGAGCTGGACGGTTGGGGGGTACTGCAGCGCATTCGCCAGAACAGCAATACGCGGATCATGATGCTCACCGCCCAGGGGCGGCTGGTGGACCGGATCAAGGGCCTGGACCTGGGCGCCGACGATTACCTGGTCAAGCCGTTCGAATTCCCCGAGCTGCTGGCGCGGGTGCGCAGCCTGTTGCGGCGCAGCGAGCAGTCGCCGACCCCCGACGTGCTGCGGGTGGCCGACCTGGAGCTGGACCAGGGCCGTCACCGGGCGTTTCGCGGCAAACAGCGCATCGACCTGACCACCAAGGAGTTCGCCCTGCTGCACCTGCTGATGCGCCAGAGCGGCGTGGTGCTGTCGCGGACCCAGATCATCTCGTTCGTGTGGGACATGAACTTCGATTGCGACACCAATGTGGTGGAAGTCTCGATCCGCCGCCTGCGGGCCAAGATCGACGACCCGTTCGAAAGCAAACTGATCCACACCCTGCGCGGCGTCGGCTACGTGCTCGAAGAGCGCGACTGAAGCGCTGTAGCCGCTGCCGCAGGCTGCGATAGGTCCGAAGGACCTCCGGCGCGCCCAAGAGCGGCGCCCGCTACGCGGTCGATCGCAGCCTCGCGGGCTCGGCAGCGGCTACAGGGGCTGCAGGTGATTAATGTACGTGCTCTTCGTGCCCCTGTTCGTGAAAGCCGGCCTGTTCGACCTGGACCGTCACATGGGAGATATCGAAACGCTCGTGCATCAGTTCGGTGACCTCGGCGAGGATCTGCTGCTCGCTGCGCCGCCCCAGGTCGGCCACCAGATGCGTGCTCATCACGTTCTTGCCGCTGGTCAGGGCCCACAGGTGCAAGTCGTGCACCTCGGTCACCCCGTCGATGGCGCGGATGCCCTGCTCGACCTGATCGATATCGATGCCGTCCGGCACGCCTTGCAGCAACACATTCATGCTCTCCCTGAGCAATGTCCAGGTGCGCGGCAGCACCCAGAAACCGATGGCCGCCGCCACCAGCGAGTCGACCCAGCCCCAGCCGGTGTACATGATCACCAATGCCGCGACGATCACGCCGATGGAGCCGAGCATGTCGCTCCACACCTCCAGGTAGGCACCCTTGACGTTGAGGCTTTCGGCGCTCGCCGAGGCCAGCAGACGCATGGAAATCAGGTTGACGACCAGCCCCAGCACCGCGATCACCAGCATGCCCGTGGACTGGATTTCCGCCGGCGCGGACAGGCGCTGCCAGGCCTCGAACAGGATGTAGAAGGCGACCACGAACAACAGGAGGGCGTTGAACGCCGCGGCGAGAATCTCGAAGCGCGCATAACCGAAGGTGCGCTTGCGATCGGCCGCGCGCTTGCCGACCTGGATCGCCACCAGGGAGATCGCCAGCGCCAGCGCATCGGTCATCATATGGGCGGCATCGGACAGCAGCGCCAGGCTGCCGGTGATAAAGGCACCGATCACCTCGGCGATCATGAAACTGCCCGTCAGCCCCAGGGCCATCCATAACTTGCGTTCGTGTCCGGCCCGAACCTGTCCGTGACTGTGCCCTGCGCCCATGAAAGCCCCCACCTGTGGAAATCGTCGTGGCTGATGATAGCCGGCCCGGACAGCCGGCCCCGGCAAAATGACGCAATGGTCATGCTGCTGCCATCTGGCGGTTATGGGTGACGGCTTTCAGCGCCCCAGGCGCGCCATCACCGCGAGCATATCCGGGCGCCGGGCGGCCCATTCCTCGCGGGTGATGCCGAGCAGCACCACGTCGATGCGCTGGCCGTCCTTCTCGACGTTCTGCCGGCGCACGCCCTCGAGGGTGAAACCGAACTTCTGGTGCAGGCGGATCACCGCCTGGTTCAGCGCCAGCACCTCGCAGTTGAGCTTCGCAAGGCCGGCCGCGCCGAAGGCATGGTCGAGCAGCCAGAATTCCAGCTGGCTGCCCAGGCCCTTGCCCTGCAAGCCGCTGTCCAGGTAGAAGGCCCAGTCGGCGCTCTTGTGCAGGGCATTGATCGCGTTCAGCGACACCACGCCACAGGCGATTCCCTCTTGCAGCACCACGAACACCGACTGCCGCGGATTGCCCACCAGCGAGTCGAGCCAGGCACGGTGCTCGGCCTCGGAAATCTCGTGGGAGGTGTACATGTACTTGCGCACGTCCGGCTGGTTGCGCAGCTCACGCACACGCGCCTGCACCTGTGTACAAGTCTCGAGTATCGGCACGACCTGCATGCGGGGCTCCTGGTCTGAACGGATGCCGCACAGCCTAGGGGCAACGGTGCCCGGCGGCAATTCAAAAGATCCCACTACCCGACGCGGGCTTGCGCCGGCGCAGCACATGCAGGCCCAGGCACACCAGGCTGGTGCCGAACGCTACGATCAATATGCCCTGTGGCGTCTCGCGCTCGCGGCGGCTGTCCAGGCATTCCATGGCGTTGGCGCATTGCGCGATGCACAGCTCCTGGCCATCGAGGGTGCAGGTCAGCACCGCGTCGCGCAGGTGGGTGAAGCTCAGCGTGCGCCCCAGGATCTGGTCATGGCCGACGTTCAGATAGCTGATGCCACGAACCACCTTGAGCCGGGTGTATTCGCCACTGTCCGCGTCCTCTATCAGCATCCCGCCACGGTCGGCATACAGCACCTTGCCGCTGAGGGATTCGACGTTGGCACCGTCCAGCCCATAGTCGACAAGGTTGAAGATCCACAGATGAAGCAGGGCCATGAACAAGCCAATGGCAAAGGACAACCACGCCGCCTGCAGCAGCGGGGGCAGCGTGGAGAAATCACGCAGGGAACGCAGGACGGACCGGATCAAGGCAGCTCCCGAAAACTGGCGCGTGGACCGCGCGTTTTTTTCGAGAGATTAGCGGGTAAATGGGCCTTGGCTAAGCACAACTTTCAGCGGTATGGGTCGGGCTAAAACGCGGGCTGGCAGCGAAGGCTCTAGCCCGCGTTCCCCGGCGCCTGCAGGCGTTTGCGGGGGCGAATTTTTCTGCTGCGCGAAAGCGCCTCAGGACCCGGCACAGACCCCAGGCGCCCCACTGCCTGCCAGCCTCGGCATGCGCGTACCGAAGTACCCCGCGCTGACCACCCCGACCGCGCCCATCACCGCGCAATAGATCACGCAGATCCACGGGCTCCAGGGCATCAGGCCGATCAGCAGCAAAGGCGTGGTGCTCGCCCACAGCGCGTAGGCGATGTTGTAGGTAAAGGAAATGCCGGAGACGCGAATCCGCGCCGGGAACAAACCGACCATCACCGACGGCACCGCGCCCACCACGCCACAGCCAAGGCCAGCGATGGCGTAGGCCAGGCCGACCCAGGCGCCGCCGCTGATCAGGCAACCGTAGAGCAGGCCGATGCCCAGCGGCAGCAGCAGGCTGTAGAGCATCACCGTGCGCCAGGCGCCGATACGGTCGACGATCAGCCCGGCCAGCACGCAACCGATATTCAGGAACACGATGCCCAGGCTGCTCAGGGCGAAGGTGTGGCTGGCGCTCATGCCGAAGGTTTTCTGCATCATGGTCGGGGTAATGACCACGAACACCACCACCGCCGAGGTCAACACGCAGGTGAGAATCGCCGCCGGCAACAGGGCCAGGCGATGCTCGCGCAGCACGGTGCGCAACGGCAGTTCGACGGCGCTGTCGCGCTGTTCCTGCATGGCCATGAACACTGGGGTTTCGCTGAGCCAGCGGCGCAGCCAGACGCCGATCACGCCGAACACCCCACCGAGCAGGAACGGGTAACGCCAGGCATGATCGAGGATTTCCGCCGGGGTGAAGAGTTGCGCCAGCAGGGTCGCGGTCAGTGCGCCAATCAGGTAGCCGAAGGTCAGCCCGGCCTGCAGAAAGCCCAGGGCATAACCGCGATGGCCGGACGGTGCGTGCTCGGCGACGAACACCCAGGCGCTCGGCACTTCACCGCCCACCGCCGCGCCTTGCAGCACCCGCAGCGCCAGCAGCAACAGCGGCGCGAAATAACCGATCTGCGCGTAGGTCGGCATGATGCCGATCAGCAGGCACGGCAGGGCCATCATCAGGATGCTCAGGCTGAACACCTTCTTGCGCCCCAGGCGGTCGGCGAAGTGCGCCATGAGAATGCCGCCCAGCGGCCGTGCCAGGTAGCCGGTGACGAAGATCCCGAAGCTCTGCAACAGCCGCAGCCACTCGGGCATTTCCGGCGGGAAGAACAGCTGGCTCAGGGTCAGGGCGAAAAACACGAAGATGATGAAATCGTAGATTTCCAGGGCGCCGCCCAGTGCCGCCAGGCCCAGGGTCTTGTAGTCGGACCGGGAAAACGGCGCCGGCCGCGCGTCAGGGGAAAAGGACATAAAGCCACTCGGTGTTGGGCACAATTCAAGGCGCCCATGGTCTACGCAAACGCCGCGAGGGACAACCGCAACACCCTTCTGGGTCGGTTTTTAGGCTTTTCCTGTGCATTGAATCGGCGCCGCGGACGCCAATAATCGGCGACTTTCCCACCCGCAACAGGAAAGCCGCCATGAGCATCCATACCCGCAGCAAACGCCTGACCGTACCGCAACTGGTGGCCATGAAAGGCCAGCAGAAGATCGTCTCCCTGACCGCCTACACCAGCCACATGGCGCGGCTGATGGACCCGTTCGTCGATTTCGTGCTGATCGGCGACTCCACGGCCATGGTCGGCTACGGCCGCACCTCGACCCTGGACATGAGCCTGGAAGAGATCATCGGCCACACCCGCGCCGTGGTCGCCAGCACCCGGCTGGCCTGCGTGATCGCCGACATGCCGTTCGGCAGTTATCAGGAATCGCCGCAACAGGCCTACCGCAATTGCGCCGAAGTGCTGGCGCGCACCGGTTGTGACGCGCTCAAGCTCGAAGGCGGGCTGGCCCTGGCGCCGACCGTGGAGTTCCTGGTGCAGCGCGGGATTCCGCTGATGGCCCATATCGGCCTGATGCCCCAGTACGTGAACGTCATGGGCGGCTTCAAGGCCCAGGGCCTGAACGACGCCACGGCCCAGGCCATCGAGGCCGACGCCCGCGCCCATCTCGAAGCCGGGGCGTTCAGCCTGCTGCTGGAAGGGGTGGCGGAAAACCTCGCGCGGCGTATCAGCGACTTTTCGGCGATGCCGACCATCGGCATCGGCGCCTCCCCCGCCTGCGACGGCCAAGTGCTGGTGACCGAGGACCTGCTGGGCCTGGGCGGGCCCCAGGTGCCGCGCTTCGTCAAACAGTACGCCGATGTCGGGGCGCTGATCAGCCAGGCCTGCGAGCAGTTCGCCGCCGAGGTCCGCGACGGCCGCTTCCCCGAGGCGCGGCACTGCTATGGCGTCTGATCGATGGCCCGGGCCAGGCGTTGCACGGCGCCGGCAATGTCCTGGCGCCAGTCGAGGGTAAAACTCAGGCGCAGGTGATGGCGCCACAGGCCTTGCTGGCTGAACATCTGCCCCGGGGCGATGACGATGCCCTGCCCCAGTAATTGCTCATAGACCTGAAGCATCTCCACCGGGCGCGTGGCCTCGGCCCACAGGGTCGCGCCCCCGGCCGGGGTAACCACCCGCAATTGCTCGGCGGCGTGTTCGGCCAGCAGCGCCTGCAGCTGGCCCATGCGTTCGCGCAGCAGGCCGCGCAACTGAACCAGGTGCTGATCGACCCGGCCGCTGCCCAGCAGTTTGGCCACGGCCTTCTGGCGGATCGGTGACAGGCGGAACGCGCGCTCGAGAAAATGCCGCTGCAAGCGCGCGCCCTGGCCACGGCACAGCACATAGCTGAAGGGCGCCTCGGAACCTATGACTTTGTCGAAGGTGGAAAACACCAGCAGCCGCTCGGGATCGGCGTAATCGCGATACCGCGCCGACGCCGGTGTAAAGCAGAACTCGCCATAGCTGTCATTTTCCAACAGCCAGATGCCGCGCTCCCCCAGCCAGCGGCATAGCTGCCGTTTGTCCGCCGCGGGCATCAGGCTGCCGTGGGGTGCGCTCAGGGTCGAAGACAGCAGCGCCAGGCGCACCGGTTCGCGTTGCAGCACCTCATGCAGGCGCTGGCGATCGAAGCGCCCTGCGGCGTCCAGCGGCAGCTCGATCACGCGGATCTTCGCCGCCTGCAATTGCCGCAGGATCGCCCAGGAACAAGGCGACTCCACCAGGGCGACGCTGCCGTTCAGCTCCAGGGCATCCAGCGACAATGCCAGCACCGCGCGCAAATCCGTGCCGAGAAACACCTGCTCGGCCTGCCAGTAATCCGTGGTCGAGCGGGTGTAGCGCTCGGCCAGCGCCGTGCGCAGCTCCGCCTCGCCAAACGGCTGGTACAGCGGTGCCTGGGAGCGTGGGTACTGACGTACCAGCTCGCGCTCGGCGCTCAACAGGGGATTGTCCAGCGACAGCAGCATCGCCGGGGCGTCGCTGCACAGCGCCAGCATTCCGGGCTGGCGGGCGTAGGCATAGACCCTGTCCAGCAGGTCCGTATCCGGCGCCAGCCCTGGCGCCGGCACGGGGCGGCTGAAGTAGCCCTGCTTGGGCCGGGCGTAGATCCGCCCTTCATCCTCGAGCAAGCCATAGGCGTACTTGGTGGTGGAAACCGAGACCTTGAGGCGCTGGGCCAGGGCGCGCAATGACGGCAGGCGCTGCTCGGCCGCACTGGCGCCGTCCAGCCACTCCACCAGGTAGCGGTAGACCGCCTGATAGGCGAAAGGCGTTTCGCGGCTCACCGCTTCAGGCGCCCTTGGCCAGGGCAATCGCCGCCTGGATCGCCGCGCGGGCCTGGGGGCTGTTTTTCCAGCAGCTGGAGCCGACCAGGGCCGAGGCCTGGGTGACGATCTCCAGGGCATTGGCCTGGGCCAGTTGGGCGAGGGAATCGATGCCCAGTTGTTCGAGACGGGCGACCACGGTTTCGCCGACACCCTTGAGCTTGAGCAGCGCCTGGCGTTCTTCGAGCGGGAATGGCATGTACTTCAATCCTTTGCAGTGGTTACCAATTGCCGCATTCTTGCACAGTTCTCGATCGCCCCAGCCTGAGGCGACCGACCTCCTGACAATCATAAAAAGACTTGAGGTATCGACGTGTCCACAGACATTGAAGACAGCCGTTCCGCCCGTTTTGCCCTGCGCTGCTCGAACTGGGCCGAGCGCTGGTTCCCCGACTCCTGGGTGTTCGCCGCGCTGGCGGTGATCATCGTCGCCCTCGCCACCATGGCCATGGGCGCCAAGCCCACCGACACCGCCATGGCCTTCGGCGACGGTTTCTGGAGCCTGATCCCCTTCACCATGCAGATGGCCTTCGTGGTCATCGGCGGTTACGTGGTCGCCAGCTCGCCGCCGGCGGTGAAGCTGATCGACAAACTGGCGCGCATTCCGAAGAACGGCCGCTCCGCCGTGGCCTGGGTCGCGCTGATTTCCATGGTCGCGTCCTTGCTCAACTGGGGCCTGTCCCTGGTGTTCGGCGGCTTGCTGGTGCGCGCCCTGGCCCGGCGTACCGAGCTGCGCATGGACTACCGCGCCGCCGGCGCCGCGGCCTACCTGGGCCTGGGCGCGGTCTGGGCCCTGGGCCTGTCGTCATCGGCCGCGCAATTGCAGGCCAACCCGGGCAGCCTGCCGCCGTCGATCCTGTCGATCACCGGGGTGATTCCGTTCACCCAGACCATCTTTCTCTGGCAGTCCGGCGTGTTGCTGCTGGCCTTGATCGTGGTCTCGCTGGTCATCGCCTATGCCACCGCGCCCGGTCCGAACTCGGCGCGCGACGCCAAGGCCTGCGGCATCGACCCGAGCTTCAGCATGCCCAAGCCACAACCGCGCACCCGCCCCGGCGAGTGGCTGGAATACAGCCCGCTGCTGACCATCCTGCTGGCCCTACTGGCGGCCGGCTGGCTCTACCATGAGTTCGCCACCAAGCCGGCGATCACCGCGATTTCCGGGCTCAACACCTATAACTTTCTGTTCCTGATGCTCGGCGCGCTGCTGCACTGGCGCCCGCGCAGCTTCCTCGAAGCGGTGGCCCGCGCCGTGCCGACCACCACCGGGGTGCTGATCCAGTTCCCGCTGTACGGCTCCATCGCGGCCTTGCTGACGGTGGTCAAGGGCGTCGACGGCCAGACCCTGGCCCACCATATCTCGACCTTCTTCGTGCAGATCGCCTCCCACGACACCTACGCGCTGCTGATGGGGGTCTACTCGGCGGTGCTGGGCTTCTTCATCCCGTCGGGTGGCGGCAAGTGGATCATCGAGGCGCCCTACGTGATGCAGGTGGCCAATGACCTGCAATACCACCTGGGCTGGGCGGTGCAGATCTACAACGCCGCCGAGGCACTGCCGAACCTGATCAACCCCTTCTACATGCTGCCGCTGCTGGGGGTGCTGGGGCTCAAGGCGCGGGACCTGATCGGCTTCTCCTTCGTCCAGTTGCTGGTCCACGCACCGCTGGTGCTGGTGCTGCTGTGGGCGTTGGGCACCACGCTGAGCTATATGCCACCCGTGGCGCCGTAATCTGTTGCCAGCGACTCGCTCCCCTGTAGGAGCGAGTCTGCTCGCGATCGGCCGCCAGGCCGAGGGTGCCCGCCATGTCGTCATCGCGGGCAATCGAGCGTCGACCGGCCGCTCCTGCAGAAGCAGCCCTACATCCTTTCCAGCCTCCCCCTACTATCTTCTAAGCCCCGTCCCAGAGCCTTTTCTGTAGTCTTTCCGTCATATTCGGTTGCTACCGTGCAGCCGAAATACTTTGTTACGAATTGATCGAAAGGTAATCAGGGACCCGGCATGAGCGATGAACACTCGAAAGACCCAGAACATTCCAAGGCCACGGAGCCACCCACCGACACCAGCCGCCGGCGTTTTCTCGGCGGCGTGGCGGTGCTGGGTGTCGGCGCGACGCTCAGCGCCTGCGGCCACAACGACCCGGCGCCGGGCAAGCCGGTGGAGCGCCCGCTGTCGCCGGCCGAGCTGGACCGGGCGCTGCGCGACAACGTGAAGAACGTGGTGGTGATCTATGCCGAGAACCGCAGCTTCAACAACCTGTTCGCCGACTTCCCGGGGCTGGAAAAACCGCTCTCGGCCCTCAAGCCCGCCGACTATCAGCAACGCGACCGTGACGGCAGCCTGTTGCCGGCCCTGCCGCCGGTCTGGGGTGGCGTCGCCCAGGTCGGGCCCCAGACCCTGGATGGCGTGACCTACCCGGTCGGCACCCAGTACCAGGAGCACCTGCCCAACGCGCCCTTCGCCCTCAAGGGCCCCGATGGCGAAGACCTGCCCCTGGGGTTGGTCACCCGCGACCTGTGGCACGTGTTCTACCAGAACCAGATGCAGATCAACGGCGGCAAGAACGATGGTTTCGTCGCCTGGGCCGACGCCGGCGGCCTGCCCATGGGTTATTACGCCCAGAGTCGCTACGGGTTGCGCTTGTGGGATGTGGCCCGGGAATTCGTGCTGTGCGACAACTTCTTCCAGGGCACCTTCGGCGGCTCGTTTCTCAACCACCAGTACCTGATCAGCGCCGCGGTGCCGTTTTATCCGGATGCGGCCAATTCGGTGGCCAAGCCGCAGATCGCCACCCTGCAGAGCGACGACCCGCTCGACAGCCGTCTCAAGCCGCTGGAGCAATCCCCGGCCAGCGCCATGAGCGGCCCGCCGCAATTCGGCCCGAGCCTGCTGACCCCGGACGGCTACGCGGTCAATACCATGGCCCCACCCTACTGGCCGACCTGGATCCGCGACCCGCAGCGCCCGGCCTATGCCAAGGCCGACCTGCCCAATGTGCTGGTGCCACAGCGCCACGACACCATCGGCGACAAGCTCTCGCGCCAGGACATCGACTGGGCCTGGTACGCCGGCGCCTGGCAGGTCACGCTGGACGCCTACAAGGATTCGGCGGGGATTCCGAAGATCCCCAACTTCCAGTACCACCACCAGCCGTTCAACTACTTCGCGCAGTTCGGTCCCGAGCATCCCAACGAACGCAACCATCACCTGCGCGATGCGGGCCTGGGCGATGAGTCGAGCAGCAACCGCTTCCTCGCCGATGCCGAGGCCGGCAAGTTGCCGCCGGTGGCGTTCTACAAGCCCCAGGGCAACCTCAACATGCACGCCGGTTATGCCGATGTGGCCGCGGGCGACCGGCATATCGTGCGCGCCCTGAAGGTGCTGCGCGAAAGCCCGCAGTGGCAGAACATGGTGGTGATCGTCACGGTCGATGAGAACGGCGGCTGGTGGGACCACGTCGCCCCGCCCAAGGGCGACCGCTGGGGGCCGGGGACACGTATCCCGGCGCTGGTGGTGTCACCGTTCGCCCGCAAGGGCACGGTGGACCATACGGTGTACGACACCGCGTCGATCCTGCGGCTGATCACCCGGGTGTTCCAGCTGGAACCGCTCGACGGCCTCAAGCAACGGGACGCAGCGATGATCGCCCGGGGGCAGGCGCCCATGGGCGACCTGAGCAATGCCCTGCACTTCCCGGCCTGAACCGACGGCAGCGGCCGCCCGGGCGGCCGTTTGCGGGTGCAAAAGAAAGATTTATTCCACCCTTTTCCTTGTCACCCGCTACTGTTTCAGTACGGAACTTACCTCGCCCAGACGAGGCCAACGCTGACAAGGAGCCAAGCATGAAACTCGCAAGACTGTCCTTCCCCCTCGCCGCCCTGACCCTAGGCGGCCTGACCCTAAGTAGCCTGACCCTGAGCACCGCAGCCCAGGCCAACGTCGATCTGAAGCTGGGCAACACCCAGCGCGTCACCCAACTCTTCTCCTACCCCAACAACTGCAACGTGATCTGCTTCCGCAACTGGACGCTGGAACAGACCGTCGAGCATTACCTGACCCAAAGCGTGAAGCGCGATGGCTACAGCACCGCCAAGGTCAAGGTGAAGACCGATAACAACCAGCTGTACGCCAACATCAGCGGTGTTCCGAAGGACTATGGCAAGCCGCTGACCGCCCTGTTGGATGCCGGCGACCTGGCCTACAAGGGCGCCAGCAAACTCAACAGCGACGGCAAATGGACCTACAGCTGGTACCTGTTCCTGCCCCTGGGCATGGCCCTGGAAAACCGCAAGAGCGTCGAGTTGCTGCACTTCCCGCCGGACTACTCGCTGACTCAAGCCCAGGACTACCTGAAATCGGCCACCACCGACCGCTGGGCCACCCTGCTGACGACCAATGGCATTCCAACCGAGCAGACGCCGGGCTACCAGACCATCATCGATATTGCGCCGATCGCCGCCCCGGCCACTGCCGGCAAGGACCTGGAAGGCGTCTACGGCTACTTCCAGGACTACCAGACCACCATGGTCAAACAGATCAGCCAGAGTGCCAGCGGCGCCGCCCTGCCAATGGTGGCCTTCGGCGCGCCGGTGCGTAACTGGATCAAGCAGCAGTACGGCCCGACCGTGAACGTGCTGGGCCTGGCACAGATCAGCCCGAGCGCGGGCCTGAAGGTGCCGGTGCTGGGCTCCAACCACCCGAGTTACATCTGGTACGCGGCAGATCCGGAGAACTACGACGGTGACGAGGCCAAGGCCGACGCGGCCGGTTTGAAAGTGATGGGGCAGGATCTGAGCGCGGCCTGCTGGCAGGCCGGGATGGGCAGCAAGCCGGGCAGCGACCCGACAGTGCAACTCAAAAGCTGCACGCAGAACTGGCAGGTGACCAACAAAGAGCAGACCTGCGCTCTGTTCTACACCTCGATCCGCAAGCTGACGCCGGAACAGGCCCAGGCCAAGTGCACCAGCGAGCCGGTACAGACCCAGCTGAAGCAGCTGAAGGCGCCGGCACCGTCGATGAGTGCCGAAGTACCGCCGCATATCTGACGGACAAGCGGTAACAGCTACATCCCATCGCGAGCAAGCTCGCTCCTAAGAACGGCACATCGCCCGTAGGAGCGAGCTTGCTCGCGATGGGTTTTCAGCGCCTCAGAGAGCCCCGACCGGACGCAGGCGGTACTGCGGCGGCAGCTGCTCGAAGCCACTGATGGTGGCGTTCAGGCTCTTCCAGCGACCGTCCTTGATGCCATAGATGCAACCGTGGATCGACAGGCTCTGCCCGCGATGCCAGGCGTTTTGCACAATGCTGGTGTGGCCGACGTTGGCCACTTGCTGGATCACGTTCAGCTCGCAGAGGCGGTCGACCCGTTCTTCCTCGGTGGCCAGTTGTCCCAGTACTTCGCGATGTTCGTAGTACAGGTCGCGAATCGAGCGCAGCCAGCCGTCGATCAGGCCCAGCTGGCGATCCTGCATCGAGGCGCGCACGCCGCCACAGCCATAGTGACCGGTGACCAGGATGTGTTTGACCTTGAGCACGTCCACCGCGTACTGGATCACCGACAGGCAATTGAGGTCGGTGTGCAGCACCACGTTGGCCACGTTGCGGTGTACGAACAGATCCCCGGGAAGCATGCCGACGATCTCGTTGGCCGGTACACGGGCGTCCGAACAACCGATCCACAGGTATTCCGGCGTCTGCTGGCGGGCCAGCTTGGAGAAGAATTCAGGATCTTCCTGCTTGATCGCTTCGGCCCAACGCTCGTTGTTATCAATCAGGTCTTGTAGTTCGTTCATGCTATGAAGCCTCAGGATTGATGCGTTGCTATGACAGACGACTGTCTATCGGGGTCACGCGCGTCTATGCAGATACCGCTTATCTCCCCCTTTGAATCTTGCCGGGTCTGCTGGGTCCACTCTTTAAGCCCAAAAGTATGAGCAACCGTCATGACTGAATCACGACGTCCCTATGGCGCGCCTCAGCCCGAGCCCATCGACGACAACGAAGACCGCATGGGTTCCATGGAAGAGCTGGACTTCGATGAAGAAGAACCCGGCGCCAGGGTCGGCGACCCTGCTTCCAGCCCTGTGGAGCATCGTACTCCCCACAGGCACATCCATGGCTCCAGCCTGACCGGCAACGCCGAGGATGAGCCCAACGACGATGAGCTGACCCCGGAAAACCTGATCCGCGAAGACGGCGCCCGCTCCGCCCATGAAGCCGGTGAAGACCAGCCGGCCGACTGGGACCTGAGCATTGTCGATGAAGACGATATCGGCGGCGGCAATGGCCTGGACGAAGCCGAACTGGCCCAGCGCGACCCACTGGATGGCAAACGCTGATACCTGCCTTTAACAACTGTAGGAGCGAGGCTTGCCCGCGATAGCGGTTTGCCTGACACACCGCTATCGCGGGCAAGCCTCGCTCCTACGATAGCGGCTCGATACGCCGTCAATCGACCAGGGTGCAGGCCATCACCAGCGCATCTTCGCGCCCGCCTGTCGCCGGATAGTAATCGCGGCGGCGGCCGACTTCGTTGAAACCGTAGCGCTCGTACAGACGGTAGGCGGTCTGGTTGCTGGAGCGCACTTCGAGGAAGCATTCGCGCGCGTCTTTCTGGTAGGCGCGCTTCATCAACTCTTCCAGCAGGCGCAGGCCCAGGCCACGGCCCTGGCTTTCCGGCTTGACGGTGATATTGAGCAGGTGGGCTTCGTCGATGATCACCTGGATCACCCCGTGGCCGACCTGCTGGCTGCCTTCGAACATCAGCCAGACTTCATAGGATTTCAGGGCATCGGTGAAAATGCCGCGGGTCCAGGGATGGCTGAACGCCGCGTATTCGATTTTCAGGATGGCATCCAGATCCGCCTCGGTGGCCTGGCGGAACGATAAAGCGTCACTCATTGCTACTTTTCCAACGCGCCATCAGCCGACGCATGGCTTGCCAGACATCAGCCTTACGCTGTGGCTCTTCCATTAATAGTTCCAACCCAGGCAGCGCCCAGGCCGAGCCCAGGCCTTCGACCTGGAGTTCACGGTTGTAGGACTGCGCATCAGCCTCGCCCGCGAAACGCACCGCCGGCAGGCCGATCAGCCACAGGCAGACACAAGGTTCTTCTTCGACGCGCGCCCCGACAAAGGCCTGGACGAAATCCCGCGCCGCGTCCGGCCCCTGGTCGAGATTGCCGCGGGTCAGCATCGGCCAGCGCACCGGCTCGGCGAGGATCTGCGGGCTGTCCGGCAGGCCGGCGGCGCGCAGCATGTCCTTGAGCAGCAGATAGGCCGGGTCGCGGCTCTGGAAGGCTTCGCCTGTGGGTAACTCCACCAGCAGCAGGCAACGACCGGCGCGCAGCAATTGCAGGGCGAAACGCGGTGGCGGCACGGGCGGGGCCTTGATCGGCGCCGGGGCCTCCTCGGCATCGACCACGGGCTTGCTGACCGGACGAACGGCAGCGCCGGCGGGACGCGGCACTTCGATTTTCGGCCGTTCGGCAGGCTTGGCCACAGGCTCGGCAACCGTTTTGGCCACAGGTGCAGGGGCTGCCGGGGCCTCGACCACGGGCTCGGCAATCACCAGCAACTCGGGACGGGACGGCGCCGCAAAGGGCAATTCGGTGCGCGGCAGCCAGCTGACCACCTGCATGGCGGACAGATAAGCGCGACGGCGAGACTCGATAAGCAAAGGTCGGCCACTTGTGGATAACTGAAGTGGGGGGATTCTACCGCCCTTCGCCGAAGATCGCCCGCAGTTGATTCGTCACAAAAACACCGGTCCAGCCCATGACAAGACCGAGGGGTGAATCGTCAGCCTTCCGATGCAGTACAATCGCTGCTTTTCATTGCCAACCAGCCGGCCATTCCGATGATCGAACCCAAGCGCGTGTTGCGCGCCCTCGCCGAACACTGGGCACTTCTGGAGCCACTGTGCGAGCACTTCGACCAAGGCACCCTGAGCCTCGCCGAACTGCGTTCACAGCTGGCCACACAGCAAATTGACAGTACGCCACAGGACATTACCAGCCTGCTGGACGTGTGGATCCGCCTGGATATCCTGGTTCCGGTGGCGAAAAGCCCGAACCGTTTCGAGCTCAACGCACAGATCCACGACTTCCTCGCCTACCTGCGGCGCGAGCACCGCCTGGGCCTGTGCCTGGAAATCGAAGCCTACCTGCGCCACCTCGAACGCCTGGCCGGTTACATCCAGGACGCCTTCGACATCCGCGACGGCCATGACCTGGCCCGCCAGCTGCGGTTGCTGGACATGCGCGTGCGCGATGTATTGAAAAAGCTCGCCAACGACGAACAGGCCCTGGTGGCCGTCGCCGAGCGGGCCAAGACCAGCGACCGGCAGATTCCCCTGCGCCAGCGATACGCCGAGGTACTGGCCACCTGGGACGAATACGTCGAGCCGATGATCCAGCTGGTGAACGCCGACGGCGCCTTCGAGCAAGGCGTGCGCAAGGTCGAGAACGTCCTGCTGCGCATGCTCACCGAACAGCAGCGCCTGGGCCATCTGGTGGACGACGACATGCTGCTGCGCACCCACGCGCGGATCCTGGAAATGCAGACCAGCGCCCAGCTGACCCTGCGTCACGCCCGGGAACTGCTGCTGCCGCTGCGTGAAGAAGCCCGCCGGCACAACGCCGTGACCCGCGGCGCGGCCCTGGCCCTGTCGGCCATCCGGCGCAAGGGCATCGACGCCGTGCCGCAAGCGGCCATGCCACTGTTCACCCGTCCGCAAAGCACCTTCCTCGGCAGCTCCGGCCAGGTCGAGGCTTATGTCTATGCCCTGGCCAGCTTCGAGCCGAAGCCGACGCGCTTTCCCAAGGCGCACAAGACCCACAAGGGCGGCAATGCGCCACGGGCGCCACGCACGGTCCGCGAGATGCTCGACCGCTGCGAAGACGCCCTGCCGATGCCGGACCTGATGACCTGGCTGCTGGAGCAGGAACCGGACGGTGCCACCGACGAGTTGCTGTACTGGTTCTCCCGTCTGTCGCGGGAAAAACGCTTCAAGCGCGAGCGTCTGGAACGCCGCGACTACCACACCCACGAGCACCAGGTCAGCCTGCGCTCCTTCGCCCTGCTCTCGGCCCGCGATGACGTGGCCGAGAATTCTGCGAGCACTCCACATGCATCTTGATCTTTCCGAACTGTCCCAGCTGGCGCCGATCTTTCGCGAGCTGTTCAAGGGTTATCACGTCAGCCGCCGCGACCCGGAGCTGTACTCCCAGCTGTCGAACTTCCAGGACCAGTACCGCACCCTGTTCAAGGCCCTGGGCTTCGAACTGGTGTGCGACACCCGTGGCTTCTACTACTTCGTGCCGGAGAACGCCGCCGCCCAGGTGAACAAGACCGCCCAGCGCCTGGCGCTGTTCACCTTCATCCTGGTGGAGCACCTGGCCGACCAGGGCCGCGACCCGGTCGCCGTGCTCGACGGCGGCAGCCTCGGCCGCGACGAACTGCCGTCGCTGCTGGAGAAGTACCGCGACCTGTTCATCCAGGCCGAAGTGCAGACCCATGAAGAACTGGAAGAAAAAATCATGCGGCGCATGACCCAACTGGGTTTTGCCGGCGAGGAGCCGGGCATCTACCGCTTCCTGCCGCCGATGCACCGCTTCCTCGATGTGTGCCTGTCGGTGCAGCAGGACCGTGACCTGGCCGCCAGCTTGCACAGCGTGCTGCCGTTGCCGACGCCGGTGCTGATCGACGAAGACAGCGACGAAAAACTGCTGCAGACCGACGACCCGCTGGACCTCAGCGAATTCGTCGAATCGGAAAGTGAAGAGGACGCACTGGCCCGCGCCATTGCCGAAGAACAGGAGCTCGACGCATGAGCAAGGAACGCTACGGCATCCGCCGCTTTGCCCTTTTGAACACCGCCGGCTACAGCCTGGGCCTGTTCCCGCTGGAAGAGCCGCTGTCGGTCTACGGCGCGAACAACCTGGGCAAGTCCGCCTCGATCAACGCCCTGCAATTCCCGATCCTGGCACGCATGTCGGACATGAGCTTCGGCAAGTACAGCCTGGAACAGTCGCGGCGTTTCTACTTCGCCACCGATACCAGCTACATCCTGGTGGAAGTGTCCCTGCCCCATGGCCCGCATGTGATCGGCGTGGCCGGGCGCGGTCCGGGCGGCAGTTTCGGTCACCAGTTCTTCGCCTATGCCGGCTCGCTGGACCTGGCGCACTACCAGAAAGACGACACCTGCCTGCGGCAGAAAGAGCTGTTCACCAACCTCGAGCGTCAGGGCCTGAAGGCCTATGAGCTCAAGCCGGATGAACTGCGTCGCCTGCTGGTGGGCGGACATACCTCGATTCCGCTGGACCTGACCCTGATCCCGCTGCGCTCCACCAGCGAGCAGAGCCTGAAGACCTTCCGCGCGTTGTTCATCAACCTGCTGCACATGCGCGAAATCACCGCGGCCAAGCTCAAGCAGCTGTTCCTCGATGCCTTCGAACACAGCCTGCGTTCCGGCAGCGTCGACTACATCGCCGCCTGCGAAGATGCCTTCCGCGACGTGCGCCGCATGGAGCAGGACTACAACTCGCTGGTGGCCGCGGGCCCCCTGGTGGAAGCCCTGGCCAACGGCGTGACACAGCGCGACATCCTGCGCGGCAAACTGCATCGCCTGTCGCCGCTGCTCGACTCGCTGCTGGGCACCTGGTCCGACTACGCCAGCGCGCGCAAGGAAGAGCTGACCATCCAGGCCGAGCACTACCGCAACGAACAGGACGCACTGCAGAACGACCAGCGCAGCAGTACCCAGGAAATGATGCGCCTGGAGCGGGAAATCACCGGCACCCAGCGCTGGCTCGGCGAGCTCTCGGTGCTCAAGCATCGTTTCGCCCTGGTGGACGACGTCAAGGTCCTGGAGCAGCAACTGCTGGCGGCCAAGGATGCCCACGACGAACTGGCCGGCGCTCTGGCCCAGTCCCGGCAGTTCTCCGCCGAGGACCTGGAAGAGCGCCTGCGGGATCTGGAAAAACGCCTGAAGTCGGTCAAGCAGCAGCTCGATAACGCCGACAACAACAGCTATGCGCGCCTGCGCGAGGAATTCTCGCAACAGGACGTCGAGCGTCTGATGCGCCTGTTCAACAGCCAGTTGTTCAGCCTGCCGCTGGGCGAACACGGCATCGCCCTGGACGAGAACGGCGACTGGGTCAAATCCGTGGAGCTGATCCTCGATGGCTTCAAGGGCGAGCGCTTCGAAGTGCCGGGGCTGTCCATCGACATTTCCCACATCGAACCGCCGGCCTTGCAGGCCCTGGCGGACCGCGCAGCATTGCGCGACCAGAAAGAGCGCCTGGACAAAGAACTCAAGCAGCTGAAAACCCAGGCCGCGGTGGCCGCCGACCGCGCCGCGAGCAAGACCCAGACCGAAGCGCTGTACCAGCAGGTGCTGGATGCGCAGAAAGCCCTGGAAGATTTCCGCCGCGCGCAGACCCTGAGCGCCGAGGAAGGCGAAAAGCTGGAACAGCTGGCGCAGATGGAAGCCGCCCAGGACGAACTCAAGCGCTCCAGCGACGCCTTCACCGAACGCGTCCAGCAGCTGTCGGCCAAGCTGCAACTGGTGGGCCGGCAGATCGGCGACATGGAAGCCAAGCAACGCACCCTCGACGATGCCCTGCGCCGTCGCCAGCTGTTGCCGGCGGACCTGCCGTTCGGCACACCGTTCATGGAGCCGGTGGACGACTCCATGGACAACCTGCTGCCCCTGCTCAACGACTATCAGGACAGCTGGCAAGGTCTGCAGCGGGTCGATGGCCAGATCGAGGCGCTGTACGCTCAGGTGCGCCTCAAGGGCGTGGCCAAGTTCGACAGCGAAGACGACATGGAGCGTCGCCTGCAACTGCTGATCAACGCCTATGCGCACCGCACCGACGAAGCCCTGACCCTGGGCAAGGCGCGTCGCGCGGCCGTCACCGATATCGCCCGGACCCTGCGCAACATCCGCAGCGACTACGACAGCCTCGAGCATCAGTTGGCGCTGTTCAACCGCGAGATCAACAAACGCCAGGTGTCCAACCTGCAGAGTTTCCGTATCGTGCTCGCGCCGAACAAGGAAGCCCTCAAGCACATCGACCAGATCATCCACAGCGCCGGGCAATACGAAGAAGGCGAGACCCTGTCGGTGTTCGACCTGAGCCAGAGCGCCGAACAGGACAGCAAGAACGAAGAGGCCAAGGAATACCTGGCCCGCCTGGTAGCGGCCAACCATAACCAACTGGGCCTGAAGGACCTGTTCGAGCTGGCGTTCGAGATCACCAAGGTCAATGGCCAGCCGGTGATCCACACCGATATCGATGGCGCGGCGTCCAACGGCACCACCATGACCATCAAGGCGCTGACCAACATGTACCTGTTGCTGCACTTGATGGACCGCGAGCAAGCCGGGCGCATCCGCCTGCCGTACTACCTCGACGAGGCCGCGGACATCGACGAGAAGAACCAGGCAGCGCTGCTGGAAACCAGCCTGCAACTGGGCTTCGTGCCGATCCTGGCCAGTGTGAAGCCGCAGGTGTCGGCCCAGGTCGCCATCGACCTGGAAGGCGGCAGCGGCCCGAACGGTATCTACATCGACGAGGCGGACTGGAAGTACATCCGCCGTCACGATCAGGTCAAGGCTACCCTGAACGTCGAGCCAGAAGCCGAAGCGGAGCTGGACGAGGTGTAACCGCCGAAACCGTAAAACAAAAAGGCCGTGATCTTTCGATCACGGCCTTTTTTGTTTTCTCTGGGTTATTTGCCCAGGGGGATTTTCGGTGCCCAGGTCAGCCATTCGTCCTCGAACTTGTCGAACAACGGGAAGGTCTGTTCTGGCCGTGCCGGGTTGCCCATGCGCTCGCCATCCGGCGTGGCAAAGGCGATGCCGCCCTGGATCAGGGTCTCCAGCGACTCGGTGCGGACGGTTGCGCCCTTGAACAGGCCGATGTCGATACCGAACCCACTGCTGTTCCAGAAACGCGTACCGCCACGCACCAGCGGCGCGTACTTCGGCTCGATCAGGATATGGATCAACACCCGATCGGCAGTCTGGCCCAGTTCGTAGCCCGTGACCTTGCCCACCGTTACCTCGCGGTAAGTCACCGGCACGCCGACCTTCAGCGAGCCGCGCCGCGCCGCGCTCAGCACCAGGCTCAGGCCGGCCTCGGCGACCGCGGCTTCCGGTGGCTGGGGCAAGGCGACAAAGCTGGTTTGCGCGCCGAGGTTCTTCGCCGCCGGCTGCACCTCGATGTACTGCCCGGTCACCAGGGTTTCCAGGTTGGCGGTCTTGATCAAGCCAAGCTCCGGCTTGACCACCCAGAACTGGCTGCCGACCCGCGCGATTCGCTCCGGCACCTCGGTGATCCGAGCCTTGAGCAGCACCGACTGCAGATCGCCGCTCAGGTCGACGTCTTCGACCTTGCCGACATCCAGCCCCTTGAAGCGGATAGGCGTACCCGGACGCAGGCCATCGGCGCGATCGACCTTGATGCTGATCAGGGTGCCCTTCTGTGTCGCCTGCTCCTTGTCGGCATACAAGCGGAAACGTGGGATGCGCTTTTTCAGCGGCACGTTGGGTTCCGGCGTGTCGAAGGCGATACCGCCAGCCATCAGGCTTTGCAACGACTCGCTCTTGACCTGGATGCCGCCGGTCAGGCCACCGGTCAAGGTGACACCGCTGGCATTCCAGAAACGCGTCGAGCCGTTCACCAGCCCTTCGTATTCCTTCTCGATATGCACGCCGATGACCAACTGCTTGCGGGTCCGCGAAAACTGGTAGCTCTGCACCGAGCCGACCTTGACCTGCTTGTACAGAATCGGGCTGCCCACCTCCAGCGAACCGAGGTTTTCGGTGAACAGCACCAGGTGCAGGCCAGGGGAGCGCAGGTCCAGCGGCGGCGCCTTGGGCCGCGCCTCGAATTCGCGTTGCGGAGCAGCGCCCTTGTCACCTGGGCGCACCGCGATGTAGTTGCCTTTGACCAGGGCTTCCAGACCGGTGATACCCGCCAGGGAGATCGAAGGCTTGACCACCCAGAACTGGGTGCCTTGCACCAGGTAATCCTCGGCCAAAGGGTCCAGGGTCAGCTCCGCCGTGGCGCTGGACAGATCCGGGTCGACCTTGAGGGCCTTGAGGTTACCAACCTGAATCCCCTTGTACATGACTGGCGTGCGACCTGCCTGGAGCCCTTCGAAGTCACTCAGCTTGACCTTGACCCGGATGCCCGCCTGCGCCGCGTCGAAGTCCTCGTAGAGACGGAACGGCAGGGTCGGGTCGGTTGGCGGGCTGTCCCGGCGATTCTCCGGGGTAGCGAAGGCGATACCGCCGGCGACGATGCTGGCCAGGGATTCGCTACGCACTTTCACACCGGACAGGTTGGCGTCGATGCTGATGCCGCTGGCGTTCCAGAAACGCGTATGTTTGCGCACCAGGTTGGCGTAGGTCGGCTCGATAAAGACTTTGATCTCAACCGTGTTCTGGTCTTCGGAGAGCAGGTAGCTTTTCACCTGCCCCACCTGGATCTGCTTGTAGAACACCGGGCTGCCGCGGTTCAACGATCCCAGGCGATCCGCCTTGATGGTCAAGTGCAAGCCCGGCTTGGCGTCTGATAACGGTGGTTCTTCGATCAGCGCCTTGAACTTGCGCGCAGGCTCGCCCTCTCCCGGGCTGATGGCGATGTAGTTACCTGAAACCAGCGTCTCCAGCCCGGTGATCCCAGCCAGGGTCACACTCGGTTTGACCAGCCAGAAGCGTGTGCTGCTCTTCAGGTATTGCTGGACGTCCTTGTTCATCTCGACAGTGGCAATCACCCCTCTGGTGTTGCCTTCGTCGTCCAGGGCCAGGGCCTTGACCTTGCCCACCGACATCCCTTTGTAGACCACCTCGGTCTTGTTGGCCTGGATGCCCTCGCCGCTTTCAAAGCGCACCTGGACCTCGATACCGGTCTGACTATAGGCACGCCAGCCCAACCATCCGCCAATCAGCAACGCGATCAGGGGCAGGACCCAGATGGCCGACCAGTTCGAAGCCGGACGGGTTTTAGCTTTAGGCAAATCACTCATTGTCGTCGTCCGACTCCGTGTTATCCCAGATCAGTCGGGGATCAAAAGTTACTGCGGCGAGCATCGTCAGAATCACCACGCTGGCAAAGGCCACTGCACCGAGATTGGCCTCGATACTGGCAAGCCGACCGAAATTCACCACCGCCACCAGGATGGCGATCACAAAGATATCCAGCATCGACCAACGGCCGATGAACTCGATAAAGCGGTACATCCAAATGCGTTGCCGCGCCGATAATGGCTGGTGGCGCTGGACCGAAAACAGCAACAGGGCAATCCCCACCAGCTTGAAGGTGGGCACCAGGATACTGGCGATGAACACCACCGCCGCAATCGGGATCATGCCGTGCTGCACCAGTACGATCACCCCCGACATGATGGTGCTGGGGTCACCCTGGCCGAGTGACGTGACCGTCATGATCGGCAGCACATTGGCCGGGATGTACAGGATCGCCGCGGTGATCAGCAGTGCCCAGGTACGCATGATGCTTTTGGGGCGACGAGCATGCACCAGGGCTCCGCAGCGAGTGCAGGTTTGCTCATCGGTATCGGGTTCCTGCCTGTTCAGCTCGTGGCATTCATTACAAACCAGAATGCCCGCATCAATCGCCCGCATGCGCATCCTCCCCGGCCAGGGCATCCCATATCTGATGGGGCGACATGACCACCTCCAGCCATACCTGAACCAATAACAGACTGACAAAACACACCAACCCCAGGCCGACCGTCATGGCAGCCAGATCCGCCAGCTTGACGATGGCGACCAATACTCCCATCAGGTAGACCTCGAGCATGCCCCAGTCCCGCAAGTGGTGATAAATGCGGTACAGCAACAGGCCGTAGCTGCGACCTATGTCCAGGCGAATGCTCAGGAGCACGAGCAACTGGCAGACCAGCTTGAGCAATGGAATGCCCATGCTGCAGAGAAACACCACCACCGCCACGCCTTGCATATCGGTATTGAACAAACCGATAACGCCGCTCCACACGGTGTCCTCAGAGGATTGTCCGAGTAGATTGAGCTGCATGATGGGTAAAAAGTTCGCGGGGACATAGAGCAGTAGCGCGGCAAGAACCAATGCCAAGCTGCGATCCACGACGTTATGGCGGTGTGCGTATAGCTCGTAACCACAGCGGGGGCACTGGGCTTTTTCTCCGTGGGCCAGCTCTGGCTTGCGCATCAGCAAGTCGCATTCGTGGCAGGCCACCAGGTCATCCAGCGGCAACTCCGACAGCCCGGGGGCGTCAACCGTATCTGACATACAAGGCTCTGGCTCTGAAAAGGCGTGAAGCTATTCTAGAGGTCCGTCCCGAAAATAACTGTGCAAAATTGTTTGGAGATAAGAACCGTTTTCTG